>JAHDFZ010000001.1:0-57334 GCA_020627905.1 Verrucomicrobiota bacterium | reverse complement strand
TAGCCGCGCCGGTGACGGCGTGGATTTGTCCGCACGCCAGCCTGTGTCTGCCGCAGGCTGTGCTCTCCGGTCCACGAGCTTACGCTCGCGGCTACATTTCTTTGCTGGGCCGCATCCACTCCGTAGCCGCGCCGGTGACGGCGTGGATTTGTCCGCACGCCAGCCTGTGTCTGCCGCACGCCGTGCTCTCCGGTCCACGATCTTGCGCTACGCAGCTTAGCTGTCGCGGCTACATTTCTCTTCCGGGCCGCAATCACCCGCCGGCGACCATGCGGATCGCCTCGATGGTATCCCCATCTTCCACAGGCTCGTTTTCAAACTCACTCACGAGAACCGCTTTCCCATTCCGCTCGATGAGCAGGGGCGGCCCATTTGGTGAAAGTTGCGCCACGAGCTGAGCAACAGTCATCGTCTCAGCGTCGATCTCAAAGGCATTGCCGTTCAGCTGGATGGTCATGGCGTAAGGGAAAGGGGATTTGCCTGCGGTGACAAAATACTGGTGTCCCAATCCTTCCAGACGGGTTCCAGACCGATCTTCTGCAGATGCCGGGCGATCTCACTCGGTGTCCGGTCATCAGAAATCGAAAACTGCCCCGTAGCTGGAGTCGCGCAGGACTGCGAACAATCGCGGATCGCCTCGGTCTCATCATCCAGCTCGACGCGCCGACCGCGAACGGTCAGGTGCACGTCATCAGCTGCCTGGCCGGTGTAGCCGCCCGGCTCAGTCTGACTGCCGGCACTGATCATCGTTGGAGCGAGGGGGAATAGTGCGTTGCGCAGCGGCTCAGGCTCCCGTGTGCTGAGGATGATCCCTACCTGTGGAAAACAGATGCGAAAGGCACATAGGGCCTGCACAAATTCGGCATCAGTCAGGGTATGTTCCTGGGCGAAGTCCCCTGCCGCATCGCGAAGCCGGGGCAGGGCGATGCTGAAGCTGGCCTTCCAGCAGGTGCGGTAGAGATATTCCAGATGAGCGGCCAGTCTCAGGCAGTCATAACGCCAGTCCGTCAGGCCGATGAGAGCACCGATCCCGATGCGGCGAAAGCCGGCATCGTATCCGCGCTCAGGGCATTCCAGTCTCCAATCGAAATTCTTCTTCGGACCCGCTGTGTGATACTTCTGATAAGCCACCCGATCGTAGGTTTCCTGATAGACAATCAACCCTTCACAGCCAGAGTCGACCATGCGCTCATACTCGGGCCGCTCCATCGGTCCCACCTCGATCCCCAGAGTCGGCACCTCCTCGCGGAGCGCTTCGAGACATTCCTCCAGATACCCGTTTGAGACGAACTTAGGATGCTCGCCAGCCACCAGCAGGAGATTGCGAAACCCCTGCCCCTGCAGGTGCTTGGCCTCTGCCACCACCTGTGCGACCGTTAGGGTCGTCCGGAGGATCGCGTTATCTCGGGAGAAACCACAGTAGGCGCAGTTGTTAACGCATTCGTTAGAAAGGTAGATAGGTGCGAACAGGCGCAGTGTGCGCCCGAAGTTCTGCCGCGTCAGCGTCTGCGACTGCTGCGCTATCGCCTCCAGCTCAGCAGGGGTTTTTGGCGAGAGCAGACTCCAGAACTTCTGCAGCAGGGGCGTGTTCGGACCGCCCTGCTCATCCAGCTGGTTGATGCAGTCTACGAATGACATGGTCTCGTTAAGCAATCAGGCTCGCACGGCGGGTGCGCACGGCACTGGCCAGCCCTTCCAGCATGGTTACCGTTGTATCCCAATCCACGCATGCATCCGTGACACTCACGCCATACTCCAGCTGCGTGAGGTCAGGATTCAGCTTCTGGTTCCCCTCCTGCAGATGGCTCTCGATCATCAGGGCGCGGATGGAGCGATCACCACCTGCGACCTGCGCACCGATGTTCTCGGCAACGGCCGGCTGTTTGCGGTGGTCCTTCTCGCTGTTGGCGTGACTGCAGTCGAGCATGATCGCTGGCTCCAGTCCTTTCCCCTCCATGGCGAGCCGGACTTCGCGCACAGCCTCGGCGTGATAGTTTGTGCCGGTGTTTTTGCCACCGCGCAGGATGATGTGGCAGTCTTTGTTCCCCTCGGTCGCCACGATAGCAGCGTCGCCCGATTTCGTCACAGACAGAAACTGGTGCGACTGTTGAGCCGCCTGAATGGCATCAATAGCGATCTGATAGTTGCCACTGGTGCCGTTCTTAAATCCAACCGGCATGCTGAGTCCTGATGAAAGCTCACGGTGCAGCTGGCACTCAGTGGTGCGCGCTCCGATGGCGCCCCATGAAATCAGGTCGGCGACAAACTGCGGACTGATGGTATCGAGAAACTCCGTCCCAGCTCCGATACCTCTCTCAGCGATTTGCAGGAGGAGGGCGCGCGCTGTCGCCAGCCCGTGATTGATGTCGTAGGAATTGTCGAGATGGGGGTCATTGATCAACCCCTTCCAGCCGACTGTGGTGCGCGGCTTCTCGAAATAGACCCGCATGATGAGACAGAGATCTTTCTCCAGACTGGGTTTGAGCGCAGCCAATCGGTCGGCATATTCGAGAGCCGATTTTGGATCGTGAATCGAGCAGGGGCCGACCACGACAAGGAGGCGGTCGTCCTCTCCGTTGAGAATCGCAGCAGCCTCGTTGCGCGACTCAGCGACCTGCCGAGCCGCTTCGTCGGACACGGGTTGAGACTCAAGCAGGATGGTCGGTGCGATCAGCTGGCGAATGCTGCGGATACGGAGATCGTCTAGGGGGTATGACATGCCACCCTGTAAAGCCAAAGCAGTGTCTTTTCCAGTGAAATGGCAGTCACTCTATTGAGCATCGTCGCTCGCCGGTTCCTTCTTTTTCAGGATTCCGAAATCCTTCACCCAGCCGCCGACCTGCACCTGAGACCAGGCCATGGGGATCCAGCGCAGAAGTTTCCACGCCAGCCAGAGCGTCCATAGCATCATGAGCCCGCGAAACCACCAGACGGACACGCTGAAAAAGCCAGCCACGGGAAGGGGACCCTCGGACTTCGGCTCGAACCAGGCGAGTCGGCTCCCCGGGTAATTTTCTGCATTCGAGATGAGCATGCCCGGATTCCCCGTCAGCCCCTTGCTCACACAGAACCCGGCAATGAGGATGACCGGGAAGGCTCCGAAAAAGAGGAATACCTGAGTGAGATTGAAGACGGCAGCATTGGTCCTGGCGAAATCTTCCCTGCCACGGAATGCCAGCACGCAGAGGTAGAAGGCGAGATAGACCAGAGCTGCGGCGGGAGCCTGGCTCAGCCCCACGAGCATGATCGCCCACTCCGGAAAGCTGAAAGATGAGTGCTGCCAGCGACTCAGGAAAAACGCAGCCACCAGCAGCAAGACAAGAAAAGGCCACATGAGCACCACGGGGCCGCGCAGCGGGCCATCGGCCCACAGCACCCAGCGACTCGACGGTGGATTCATGCCGACACTAATATTCGAGGATGCGATTCCGAGATCAATAGCGGCGGTGGTTTCCTCCAGCTGGATCTGGTGTTTCTCCCGCCAGCTGATGGCGATCGTCTGATTGCCCGGTTTCACTGGCAGTATCAGCTGGCCGCCCTCGGTGCGAGCCGGGTAGTCGGCCTTATCAATGGTCAGGCTTCTGATTTCGCTATCCGCCGGGAGAGCGATTGGCAGCTCCTGACCGAGACTGGCCTCGATCTCCAGCCGCAGGGAGCTTTCCCGGATCCGTCGATCAAAACTCACGCTGTGAGAGACCGAGTGGACGGTGATGGTCTCCCCCTGCACGGCCCTGGGACGCAGGATGGAGAGCTCGGCACTCTCCCCCGGCCAGGGGCGCCAGGTGGGGGTGAGGAAGCCATCCTCCTCGCGGACGACTGGGGGCAATCCAGCAAAGGACAGATTCCAGACAGGAGAGGCGGTAACTTCCCAGACTTCATTCATGCTCGGATTTTCCACCGCCTTCAGCGATAGCTCATTCACCGGGTTAAGTGCGCTTTGCCAGGTGACCTCTGTGTCCTCCGGTCCGAAACGGATGGGAATGCCGCCTGCTTTTTCCTCGACGTGGGTGCTAGTGATGCGTTCATTCGCGATCGTTGGAACGGTGACAGAAAGGGCCTGCCCGGTCGGCGTGAGGCGCTTGACGGTCGTGGTAATCCCCCACACAAGGCCGAGCTCCAGCTTACGGGTCACCCGCACGGCAGATGCGTAGTCTTTGCGCTCGAGGACGCTGGCTTTTTTGGCTTCCTGCGTGGTCTGGCGGGAGAAGAATACCTGGTTCTCGGGCGATCCATCCGGCCGAATCCCCGTGACCGACCAATCACTGGCTTGCACCACCACTTTCTGCGGCTTGAGGTGCGCAGTCCACGTCCATGACCGATCGCTCGCCAGCACACCGCGCGTCACCACCTGATGAACGCCAGGATCGAGGACGATCCAGAGATAACCATCCGAGCGCATCATGGCGGCTGCGGGTGCTCCATCTACCTCGACCGACAGCGGCCCCCAGTCAGACACTTTTCCCGGCAGAGGCACTGCACAACGCTCCAGGGCATGGATCTCCGTCTCGCTGTTGAAGGCTTCTCCTTCCAACGAAATCGAGTAGTGAGGAATGGAGGCTGCACCGGGGAAGGCATCGGGAGCCCTCGTCAGACGCTCTTTCAGCTCGTCCAGCAAATAGCTCGGCGGTGCCTCAGGGGCTTCCTGTGCAGAGGCTTCAGGAGCCGCCACCACGAACAAGGTCGCTGCCAATGCGGCCATAGCAGCTGCCGGTTTTTTCCTCTTGGGCCTGACCAGGCGGGGCTTCAGCCGGAGGAGAAGCCAGCCGAGCAGGAGGACAAAAATGACCTGCGCCGCCAGCAGCAGGCGGTGAACGGCCGGAGGAATGAGGTGCAGCTTCACCTGATGACTGGGGTCAATGTCGCCACTCCATCCGAACCGCGCACTGCGCCAGGTCCAGCGCGGCACTCCTGGGCCTGTCTGGATGCGGGCTTTGCTGTCCTGTTTGAGGTTGTAAAAGTCTTTCGACTTGAAGACTTTCGACTTGAAGGCTGCCTGTTCGGAAACAACTTGCCTAGATGCCGGAAAACTGGTGGAGAGCGAAACTCCCCCAAAGCCATCGCTGGAATACGAAGCGCTCGACGAAGAACGCTCCAGCTGAGGAAACAACGCCGCCTGTCCCTGCTTCAGCACGAAGGGCAGAGCGATCAGAGCAAACACAGCCGCCATCAGCCCGCCGATTGTTTGAGACGCCCCGGCCGGGATCTTCTTCACATAGTGCCGGATGACTCCCACGACCAGCACCATAAACCAAACAGCAATAGGAGCGCCCGACTCATGAAACGTGAGCGTCAGTGTCACAAGAGCGAGCAATCCGATCCCCCATCCGTAGAGGTAGCAGATGACCGCTGTCAGCACGATGATGATGGCGACGGCAGGCAGATCCCACTGACTGAGCCAGTCGCCTGATGTCCAGTCAGCTCCCGATACCCCGAAGAGCCTCCAGCCGGGCGATAGATGCAGCGTAGACTTCACTGACTCCGTCTCGGCAGCCCAGCCGCCAGCAGGAAACCCCGTGCTATCGGGAATGCTCCCGATGGCTTCCAGATCGATGCTGGAGGAGCGGACCTCCACCCCCTCTGAGCCACCCTCGGGGTTCTTTGTGACCAATTGCCCCTCGCCATTCATCCGCACGGCACCTAGCTCCTGACCAGGCAGGACATCGAGCCGCCACTGGTCCTCCAAGCTGCCGGACACCTCGTCCTGAAAGATGAGGCTACCGCCTTCCTGATCGAGCCAGAAGGTGCGATTGACCGTCAACCCGGTCGACTGCTGATCTCCCTCACCACGAAAGCTCTCAACGATCTGAAACGGCTCTCCACTCGCCCAGCGAAAGGCCGGAAAGCCTTTCCATTCATTCGGCAGCGTCGTCTGGGACGCATCGATCTGGGTAATCCCACGCAGCTCGATGATCCGGAAGTCAGGATCGGTGTCGAGCGTGATGAACTCCTCCTCCACCACGGCTTTCGCAGGCTGCACGAGAGCAAACTCCGTCACTGGCGAGCTGCTGAAGGCCTGAATGGTGATTGTCCATGTCCCAGGGCGCACCTGCGCTCGCAGCTCCCCAGAGCGGCCGACGGCTGCCGGGATAGGAGCCTCCACAGAGGACACCCGCCAGCCTTCCGGCAGGATATTGCCCAGAGATTCCTCCCGACTCTGCCCGGTCACCCGCAGCTCGACCTGCGTCTCCAGCTGCATCGGCATGCCATCACGGATCACACGATAGACCTTCGGCTCGATGCTGTCCGCCTCCGTGACCGTCCGGGTGGCAGCTGCCTGCCTGAGCCGCAGATCGCCCTGCTGCGTGCGCTCCGGCAGCCGCGTGCTTTCGCCTCCCCGACTCAGCTCGACCACGCCAATAGATGGTGGCACGGGAATCAGCTGCGGTGCCTCCGCCCACTGCCACTCTCCCTCGATCGTGAAGTCACCTGCCTCCACAAGAATGGCCGGTCTCGGTCCATGCTGTTTCACCGGAACGGCCTCGCCGTTCAAACGGACCTGCTGCGGCCAGACCCCTGAGCCACCCGGTAGGGTCAGCATGCCGTCAGCGTAGGCTGCGCCAGTCAGGTTGAAACTGCCGCCATCTTCAGCGATCTCGATGTTCAGCAGCGAGGCCCAGATGGGCAGCTTCGTCGCGAAATTATCATAGGCAGGGACAGCATCCTGATCAGGCAGATCGGCGAGCACCCATGCCTTCCATTCCTCGAGGGCAGGCGGGATGGCATCATCCTCTCCCGCCGGCAGAATCGGAGAACTCAGGCAGAAGGCGCTCAGCAGAAGTGTGAGATGAAATTTCATAAACAGTAACAAAGAGTGAGGGAAAACGCCCCCTTCCGTAAAGAACGAAGATGTCAGAAACTTGTCAGGAGGGTTACCGGGAGTTTTACGCGGACCTCGCAGGCGCTTTTTCAGGAAATTTGCTACCCGATAGCAGAAAAGCCGTGCTAGGGTCGGCCCATGTTACAAGCAGGTATTGTCGGACTCCCCAACGTAGGAAAATCCACGCTCTTCAATGCGGTCACCCGCACTCGGAAGGCAGAGGCAGCGAACTACCCTTTCTGCACGATCGATCCCAACATCGGCGTCGTGACCGTCCCCGATGAGCGGCTCGACGTGCTCAGCAAAATGTCCTCTTCGCAGAAGACCATCCCGACTGCCATTGAGTTTGTCGACATCGCCGGTCTCGTGGAGGGGGCGGCAGCGGGTGCCGGACTGGGGAATAAGTTCCTCGCCAACATTCGCGAGGTGGATGCCATCGTCCAGGTAGTCCGCTGTTTTGAGAACGATGACATCATTCACGAGCTCGGATCCGTCGATCCCATCCGTGACATCGAGATCATCAACTCCGAGCTGATCCTCGCAGACATGGCCGCTCTGGAGAAGCGCCGCAGCTCTCGCGAGAAGAAGGCGAAAAGCGGTGACAAAGAGAGCAAGCGCGAGGTCGATCTCATCGATAAGCTGATGCCTCATCTCGACGAAGGGAAGCCATCGCTCACAGCAGACCTCACCGACGACGAGCGCCTGCTCCTTCGTGAGTTTTTCCTCCTCAGTTCAAAGAAGACGATCTTCGCCTGCAATGTCTCAGAGGATGAGCTGGCCACCGTGCTGGAGGATCCGGAGTCGAATGAGATGGTCAAGCGGGTGCGCGCCTACGCAGCGGAATCTCACGGAGCTGAAAGTATCGTCATCTCCGCGCGTATCGAGGAGGAAATGATGGAACTCTCACCAGAGGAAGCGCAGGAGTTCCTGGCAGACATGGGCGTGCCGGATTCGGGTGTCTCCACTCTCATCAAAGGTGTTTACGAGCTCCTCGGCCTGCAGACTTACCTAACGACCGGAGAGAAAGAAACTCGCGCCTGGCCGATCCCGGCGGGTGCGAAAGCTCCGCAGGCGGCAGGAGTGATTCATACAGACTTCGAGCGCGGCTTCATCGCCGCGGAGATCGTGCATTTCGACGACCTCGTCGACTTGGGCAGCAATGCGAAAGCCCGTGAGGCTGGCAAGCTGCGCATCGAGGGGAAAGACTACGTCATGAAAGATGGCGATGTCGTTGAATTCCGATTTAACGTATAAACGTAAGACGCTGAAGCCTCCGGTTGACGCATTCACTAATTAAATTTCATGAACGCTTTTTTCTCTATCCTGCCGCCTCGACAGTGGCTTTGGCTTTCTTTTGTCTTTGCGATCATCGCGGCACCTCTGTCGCAGGCTCAACTGGGCATCGAAGGCTCTCCATCGCCCCTGCAGCCACCACCAATCAATGAGGGAGAGGACGACAGCACAATCGTCAAAAAGGAAAACCTCGCTGATGACGCCAGCATCTCAGAAATCAACCTCGATGCAGTCGTGCGAGTCGAGGTGGAAACCCGGAAGCCGAATTACCGAGTCCCGTGGAATTCCGGGGGCATGGGCAGCGGAAACGGCACCGGCTTCCTCGTGGGGCCCAACCGCTTCCTGACGAATGCGCATGTGGTGAGCGATGCCCGCCTCATCTACCTCAAGCAGGTCTCTGACCCACAGCCCTTCGAGGCACGGGTGCTACATGTCGCTCATGATTGCGACCTGGCTCTGCTGGAGATCGTCGACGAGGACCGCTATCAGGAGGGCTTCGCCGATGTTGAATCTCTCTACATCGGAGGGATCCCGAAACTGAACACAACTGTCATCGCTGTCGGATACCCCATCGGCGGAGAGCGCATCTCGGTCACACGAGGCATCGTCTCCCGGATCGACTTCCGCGGCTATGCCCACTCCGCTGTCGACAACCACCTGACCATCCAGATCGATGCTGCGATCAACCCCGGTAACTCTGGCGGGCCTGTTCTGCAGCGAAACAAGGTCGTCGGCGTCGCCTTTCAGGGCTACAGCGGCGATGTAGCGCAGGGGACCAGCTACATGATCCCCGTGCCTGTCATCAAACGCTTTCTCACCGATGTGGAGGACGGCAGCTATGATCACTACGTGGATCTGGCCACCACCATTCTGCCCATCCTGAACCCGGCACAGCGGGCTGCGCTGGGACTGCCGAACGATGGCTTGGGCGTTATGGTCGCCAAGGCTGATGCCGCCGGTTCAGCCGGCCCCTACCTGCAGACAGGCGATGTGCTTCTCTCTATCGATGACTTTCCGATTTTCAGCGATGGGTTCATCGAGATCGAGGGGGAGCGCGTGAATCTGAACGAAATCATCGAGCGGAAGTTTGCCGGGGACACCGTCGAGCTGCAGGTGCAGCGTGATAAAGAACCCCTGACTCTCTCGATCGAGCTGGACCGCTACATCCCCTACCTCATGCAGGCGAACACCTATGACCAGAAGCCGAACTTCGTTCTCTACTCCGGTATGCAGTTCCAGCCGCTGAACAACCCATTGATGCGCACCTTTAAGATTGGCGATTCCCTCACGCGCTACTACTACGATTTCTACATGGAGGACGAGCTGTATCGGGAGCGGCCGCAACCCATCGTGCTGACTTCTGTCCTGCCGGATTCGATCAACACGCATGTGCAGCCATACGCTGGCCGGATCGTCGACTCGATCAACGGGAAGAAAATCAATGTCCTGCAGGATGTTTACGATGCCCTCAATGGTGATGCGGCGGAGGATGGGAAATCCGATTTCCATGTGATCCGACTCCTCAATGAAGAGCGCCCGGTCATCCTGCGTCGTGAAGAAGCTGCTGACGCTCACGAGCGGATTAATCAGCAATACAACGTGCTCTACGATCATCGGATCGAGCAGCCGGACATTCTGCAGATCCGTCCTGAACTCCTGCCTGAAGGGCTGGAACCAAGCCCTGAAACTCCCGAGGCAACTGCTGAATAGGTCTACTCGATTCCTTTCCCACTTCTGTTATGAATTTTCACTCATCTGCCAATCGCGTCCTCTCTCAGTGGCTAGCGGTCATTCTCCTCTCCCTCGGTGTCAGCGGAGCCTCATCCAGCCTTCGAGCGGAAGAGGTCGCCAGCTCTTTCGTGCGGGTTAATGCGACACTGCAGTCCTACAATTTTTTCCGCCCATGGGACAAGAGCGCCCCAAGTCCTCGTCGCGGACTCGGGGCCGTGCTGGAGGGGAATCGTGTGCTCGTGACCGCTGAGCTCTGTGCTAATGCCACCTACGTGGAGCTGGAGAATCCGGAGAATGGCATCAAGGCTCCAGCCGAGATCGCTGCCATCGACTATGAAGCGAACCTGGCTCTGCTCATCCCGGCACCGGATGCGCCACCCGTGCTCGAAGGACGCACGCCGGTGGAACTCGACACGTCAGTGAAAGCAGGAGACACGGTCGAAATCTGGCAAACGGAGGACAATGGCAACCCTATTTCCACGGAAGTGGACGTCATCCGCGTCAACGTGGGCCGTTATTTCCTGCCGGGATCCGTCTTCCTCATCTATCAGGTGAAGGGGTCTCTGCAGTCACGTGTGAATAGTTTCACTCTGCCAACCCTTCGCGATGGGAAGCTCGTCGGTATGCTGATTAGCTATTCATCAGACGAGCAGGTGGCGAATATTCTCCCTGCTCCTATTATCAAGACCTTTCTCGATGACCTGAGCGATGGATCCTACGCCGGATTTCCGAGCCTGGGCATTTCTTTCGCCTCCACCCTCGATCCGGTGCTTCGCGAATACTACCAGATCGAGGACCAGGAGGGCGGTATTCTCATTCGCAAGACAGCCCCGGAAAGCTCGGCGGACAAAGCAGGCCTGCAGGCAGGCGATGTCATTCTCAGCATTGACGGTCAGGCAGTGGACTCTCGCGGCAACTACGAGGATGCGGAATACGGCACCCTGAGCTTCGCCCACCTTGTCCGCGGGGCTGCCCAGGCGGGGAAAACCATCCCGGCCGAAATTGTTCGTGATGGCGAGGTCCTCACCAAAGAAATCAAACTCCTGCGCCGCTCGCCTGAGGAGCAGCTGATCGATCCCTACATGTTTGACCGGGGGCCTAACTACCACGTCTTCGGCGGGCTGATTTTCCAGGAACTTACCCAACCTTTCCTACGTGCCTGGGGCAATGACTGGAAGACCCGTGCTCCCTCTCGTCTGGTCAACGCCATCCTCAACCCCGAAAAATATGAGGAGGAAGGACGTCGGAAGATCGTGTTTCTGACCAATGTCGTGAAAACACCCAGCACCCTGGGATACGAGCGGGCAGGATCTGCGATCGTCGAAACCGTTAATGGGAAGCCTATCCTCGATCTGCAGGACCTGGTCGATGCCTTTCAGGAGATCCCCGAGTCAGGTATTCATGAGATCAAGTTCGAGTCCTATCCGAAGATCGTTCACGTCGATGATCGCGTATCTCGCATGGTGAATGAGCAGCTCCTGCAGCGCAGGATCATTTCGAGACTGCAGCGCATTGAGTAGGCTGGTGACGCTTTTCCCCAACAAGCTTTTGACAAAATTTTATTTGCCACTACTGTCCCGCCCGCCGCAATGGGAGCTGAACGTTTCCTAGGCCGGCAAACTTTTTTCAGGAAAGACGCCCATCATGAAACGCACGTATCAACCTTCCAAACGCTCTCGCAAGAACCAGCATGGCTTCCGCGCTCGTATGTCCACGAAAGCTGGACGTGACCTCATCAAGCGTCGTCGCCAGAAAGGCCGCAAGCGCCTCATCCCCAAAGGTGCAGAGCTCAAATACAGCCGCCACACTGTCCAGCACGGTCGGTAATCTTGGTTTTCAGTTACCGGGCGGTGCTTCCTACCGCCTAACACACCCTCTCTGCCTGTGCATAGAGGGTTTTTTTGTGTCCACCCTTCATCGGTCATGAAGCTGCCCCGTTCGCGACGAATCCAGAAAGGCGCTGAATTTGCCGAAATTCGACGGCAGGGGTCGTCGCATGCCGGTCGGTTTCTCGTTCTGGGTTATGCACGCGAGGGAGCAAAAGATGAGTTCTCCGTCGGGCTAATCACCAGTAAAAAGGTGGGTAATGCCGTCACACGGAATCGAGTGAGGCGACGCCTGCGCGCCATCCTGCAGAAGTCGATCGGAGAAAAAATCCAGCCCGGTTCCCGAATGGTTCTCATCGCACGGAACTACGCCGCACGCGCCACCTCCGAGCAGCTGGAGAAGGAGCTCATGTGGCTGCTCCATCGTGCCAAGCTGGTGAAGTCGAAGAAGCCGTGACACTCAGTAGTGAGGTGACGAATCTGCCAAGATTCCTTTCACTTCGTAGCCGCGCCGGTGACGGCGTGGATTTGTCCACACGCAAGCCTGTGTCTGCCGTGCTCTCCGGTCCACGAGCTTACGCTCGCGGCTACACCTTATGCTCAACCCTGTAGCCGCGCCGGTGACGGCGTGGATCTGTCCGAACGCATGCCTGTGCCTGCCGTGCTCTCCGGTCCACGAGCTTACGCTCGCGGCTACATCTTATGCTCAACCCCGTAGCCGCGCCGGTGACGGCGTGGATCTGTCCGAACGCATGCCTGTGCCTGCCGTGCTCTCCGGTCCACGAGCTTGCGCTCCCCAGCTCAGCTCGCGGCTACATTCTCTACCCGAAGAAAGCCTGACAAATCACGACGGCGGCGATCACGCCAGCCGCATCCGCGCACAACCCAGCTGCCAGTGCGTGTCGCGTGCGGCGGATGGCCACCGACCCGAAATACACAGCCAGCACGTAGAAGGTCGTCTCGGTAGATCCATACATGGTCGCAGCGGCGAACTTCACCGCCTCAGTGAGGCCATCGTTGGTGATGATCTCAATGAGGATCCCTTTACTCCCGCTACCGCTCAGCGGCCGCATGAGAGCCATCGGCACGAGATCCGGCGGGAAGCGCAGAAACTCCAGCACCGGAGCCATCGCCAGCTGCAGCAAATAAAGCGCCCCGGAATTCCGAAAAATCGCCAGGGCTGCCAGCATGGCGACGATGAAGGGCATCATCCGCACGGCCACGGCCCATCCTTCCTTGGCTCCCTCGACAAATTCCTCGTAGACAGGGATGCGCTTGAGAGCGGCGACGAGGATGAAGAATACCAGCACGAACGGAATGGCCGTCACCGATACCCCCATGACGAGGCGCTGCCAATCCGGCAGGACTCGCTCTTCATCGCTGGCTTTCAGGCTGGCCTTTGGTGCATCGAGCGCTTCGGCGATTTCGCGCAGCCCCAGCATCTCCTGAGCGCTGGTGCGTAGCTGAGGGTAAGCCTCAAAGGCGACCATCCAGCCGAACAGAAGGAAGACAACAACGAGCATCACGCGAGCGAACGGTGATAATCGGCGTTTTGCGGAAGGCGACGCCTGCGCTTCTTCGTCCTCCGAATCGACTTCTTCCCCCTCCTCGACCTCTCGAATCTGAAACGCGGGCAGCTTCTCGAAAAACTTCACAGCAATGATCGCCACAATGGTAGAGAACACCGTCGCCCCGATCGTCGTGCCGACGATCGCGTAGGGTTGCGCCACGCCCTGCGTTGCCAGCAGACCGATGGTTGTTGCCGGCACCAGCGTGATGGAGCTCGTATTGATCGCTAGAAAGGTGCACATGGCATTGGTAGCGGTGCCCCGGTGCTTGTTCAGCTCCTCCAGATGCTGCATCGCTTTCAGTCCGAGCGCCGTGGCTGCGTTCCCGACTCCCAGCATATTGGCCGCCATATTCATGATCATTGCACCCATGGCAGGGTGTTCAGGAGGCACATCTGGAAACAGGCGTTTCATGATGGGACGGACCACTCGTGCCAGCATCTCCACCATGCCGCTTTTTTCAGCCAGGCGCATGATGCCCAGCCACAGCATGATGGTGGCGCTCAGAGGGATGACAATGCCGACGATGCCGACCTCGATCAGCGAAAAGAGCCCCTCGACAATGCCATTGCTCCCGCTCAGTTGTCCCAGTAGTCCCGCCACGAGCACCCCGACAACGATCAGACCCATCCAAATCCAGTTCAGCATGGGTGGACCCTAGCACGGATTTGGGAGCAAGCGAAGCTTGCGGTCGCTCTCAAGGGCCTACATCTCGCTTCGCTGTGATTGCGGCCCGGTCGGCAGCAGAGCTGCCTCGAGCCCCGACTTGCCGGGGCGGTCGTGCCTTTGGCACTCAAGGCGCTTCGCGCCGGTCGCGCCATGGGCGCTTGAGGACCGTAGGTCCGCCCGCAAGCTTCGCTTGCTTCTAAAGCTGTTCAGCCGATCTTTCATGCATGTTTTCTGTGCGCTCCTTTGTTCTCTTCAGCTTTGTGGCGGGCGGCATGCAGATGATGGCGCTCGCGGATGAAGCGAAACCGGCCTACCCGGCGAAAGCGCAGAACTCCGGTATCAAAGATCCGATGATTCCCGAGGATCCGCGTGATGATCCGAGCGGGCGATATCGGAATTTTCCGACCTGGGAGCTGGATCCGAATCTTCCGGACGATGTCTTCACTTTTGCCCGTCTGCGTTATAATTCCGGCACCTGGATGGGGCAGCGGGAGAAGTGGAAGATCGATTATCCGGACAGTGAGCTCAACTTTTCCTATCGCCTGCAGCAGCTTACCTCTATGCAGGTGAATCCGATCCCGGCTATTGTCGATATCGACCCAGAGCAGCTGCGCCATTACCCGTTCATCTACATGATCGAGCCTGGCGATATCTGGATCACCGAGGAAGAGGCCGAAATCCTACGCGATTACATGCTGAATGGAGGTTTCATCATGGTTGATGACTTCTGGGGCCTGCAGGAGTGGAAGAATTTCTACCGCGCGGTGAAGCTGATTTTCCCCGATCGCGAATACGTCGAGCTCGAGCTGGATCACCCGATCTTCCACGCCGTGTTCGATCTCGATCTGAAACCTCAGATTCCCGCTGTCGGGATCGCCATGAAGGGGCGTCAGACAGGCATCACCTACGAGTGGAACAAGCCAGGATCGGAAACCCCGCATTATCGGGCGATGCTCGATGACGAGGGGCGCATCTGCATGCTCATCTGCTTCAATACCGACCTCGGTGATGGGTGGGAGGAGGAAGGCACGGACCCCTGGTATTTTCGTGAGTTTTCCGAGAAATACGCCTACCCCCTGGGGATCAATATCATCTTCTACGCCCTGACTCACTGAGTCCCTGTCCGCAGCAGCGATGGATCTGCGTCTTTATACCCCGGACTTCACCGTAGTCCACGAGGCGGACCACTTTCTGCTCGTCGACAAGCCTCCGCATCTTCTGGTCCACCCCTCCGTGCCAGGAAATCCTCCGACGCTGCTCGATGGGTTGGAGGATCTGCTGCGCTTTGAGTTGACGACCGGGGGACAGATTTCGCTCATCAACCGGCTCGACCGCGAGACCAGCGGGATCGTCCTCGTGGCCAAGACGAAAGGGGCAGCGCGTTCGCTCAATAAAGTGATGGAGCACCGGGGCTTCCGCAAACACTACCACGCCATCGTCTGGGGCTGGCCTGAAGAGGATCGCTTCGAGATCGAGGCCCCGATTCTGCGGAAAGGGGAGGTGGCCGAGACGCCCATCTGGGTGAAGCAGCTCATCCATCCAGACGGCAAGCCTGCTCACACCAGCGTCGAGGTGGTTCGCCGCTTCGAGAAATCGACGACCAACGGCAATCGGTTCAGTCTTGTCCGCTGTCGACTGCATACGGGTCGGATGCATCAGATCCGCCTCCACCTGCAGCACGCCGGGCACCCCTTGGTCGGCGATAAGATGTATGGGCCGGACGAGCGCTGCTATCTGCAGTTCATCGACCACGGTTGGAGTGCTGAACTGGCTGCGCAGTTGCTGATGAACCGCCAGGCCCTCCACGCCTCCGGCTTCGGCTGGGAAGACAAGGATTGGGAATGTCCTCTTCCTGCTGATTTTCTGGCTTTTTTGCCCCGAGGCGCCGGAACCGAAATGGCTGACAGAGGGACTCCCTCAGCCTGCAGTTGAATTTTTCCTGTTCTCGTCTACCTTCGCGCCCCTCCCAGCCTGAGCGATGGCGGAGGCTAAGGTGAAAAACCCTTCCCACAGACACATGAACATTTCCGTAGAACGCCTCCCCGAATGCAAAGCCAACATCAATGTCGAGATCGACGCTGATCAGGTCACCGAAACACGCAACAGCATTGTT
Source organism: Verrucomicrobiota bacterium (assembly GCA_020627905.1). Lineage (GTDB taxonomy): Bacteria > Verrucomicrobiota > Verrucomicrobiia > Verrucomicrobiales > DEV007 > Arctic95D-9. The sequence goes on along the minus strand of JAHDFZ010000001.1, from coordinate 41,317 downwards.
TCTGCTTTCACTTCACAGGCTCAGGTGCCCGGTTACCGTCCCGGCAAGACACCGCAGAAAGTGGTCGAAAAGCGCTTCGCTCGCCCCATTCAGGAAGAGCTGACTGAGCGCCTATTGGGTCTCGCCTTCGGAAAAGTTCAGGAAGATGAAAAACTCCCGATCATCGGCATTGAGACCATCGGTAAGCAGGAAGTCGAGACAGACGGCCGTTTCGTGCTCGAAGCAGAGGTCATCACCGAGCCGGACTTCGAGTTGAGTGACTACAAGGGCATCAGTGTCGAGGTGCCCAAGCGTGAGGTCACCGATGAGCTGGTGACTGATTACCTGACACAGATGCAGAAATACACAGCAGAGCGCGAGGAAGTCGAGCGTGCTGCCGCTGCCGGAGATCGCTCCATTGTCAGCTACACCGCGACTCTCAAAGACGCTGCTGAGGGCGAAGATCTCGAAGCCCTGGTCGGGGAAAACGGAAAAATTCTCATCACTGCTGAAGATCACACGGCAGAGCTTCCGGCAGAGGGCGCAGACGCCCAGGAGTTCATCCCCGGTCTGGCAGCTGCCATCGTCGGTATGCAGCCAAACGAGACAAAGAGCTTCGAAGCGACCTTCGCTGATGACTTCGGTCTCGCGGAACTACAGGGCCGCACCCTGACCTACGACCTCACTCTGAATAAGGTGGAGGAATACCAGCTGACGGAGCTGGACGACAAGTTTGCTGAAACCTTCGGTGCTGAGTCACTGGAAGAATTGCAGGGTCGTGTCCGCGAGCAGTATCAGAGCCAGTTTGACCAAGAGAAAAACCAGATCATCGAGAATCAGATCCTGACCAAGCTCAACGAGGAGCACAGCTTCGATCTACCGCAGCACATGGTCTTCAACGAGACCCAGCGCCAGGTGAATGAAATGGTCATGCGCGGTTACCAGCAGGGTATCAGCCAGGAGCAGGTCGCTGAGCAGCAGGAGGCTCTCATGAGCAACGCCCAGCAGACTGCGATGCAGAACGTGAAGACTCTCTTTCTCGTCGAGCAGATTGCCGAGAACGAAGGGATCAAAGTCTCTGACGAAGAGGTCTACATGCACATCCAGATGATGGCGCAGCAGGAGCAGCGGCCTCTGAAGAAGGTCATGAAAGAGCTTCAGCAGAAAAATGCCATCGGCCAGATCAAGCAGCAGATTGTTTTCGGTAAAACGGTCGAGCTTCTCCGTTCCGAGGCGCAGATCACCGAAGTCGAGGCAGAGGAGGCGTAAGAGCCTCCCTAACCCATTCCTGCTGCGGATCGCAATCGGTGCGATCCGTATTTGTTCAGCCCGATCCAAGCAGGCCATGGAATCGCGACTTCAGTCGCGAAGCGAAAGCCCGGCTTGCTAGGACCAAGTCCCACCTTTGAGCTAGCCTACTCGAAAAATCCCAGTAGCTCAGTTTCGCTCAGGCTGGACTCACCAGAGAGGCTGATCAGGTTGTCACTCACTCGCTTTTTCCTTTCCTGCAGGGCGAGGATTTTTTCCTCTACCGTTCCGCGAGCGATCAGCTTGTAGCTGTTGACGGTCCGTGTTTGGCCAATGCGGTAGGCTCGGTCGGTTGCCTGGGCTTCGACGGCTGGATTCCACCACGGGTCGATGTGAACCACGGTGTCAGCAGCCGTCAGGTTCAGTCCGACACCTCCTGCCTTCAGGCTGATGAGGAAGACCGGAATGTCCTCGGACTGGAAGCGATCTACAACCTGCTGCCGGTTTTTCGTCGATCCATCGAGATAGCAGAAATCGATCCCCTGGCTGGCCAGCTGAGGGACGAGGATCTGCAGCATCTCGACAAACTGGGAGAAGACAAGCACGCGGTGCCCGCCCTCGATCGCACTGGTGAGCAGCCCATCGAGTGCCGTCCCTTTGATGGACGCTTCTTCCTCCTCCATGTCCTGTAGACCCAGCAGACGCAGATCACAGGATGCCTGACGAAGACGCAGGAGGGCAGTAAGGGCGAGCATGCGCTGACGCCCGCCCTCAGCGTCGAGGATTTGGTTTTTGCTCTCCTCGAGGATCTGATTGTAAACCTGTCGCTGATCCTTCGTAAGATCAACGTAGAGCACTTGCTCGACCTTCGGTGGAAGCTCTTTCGCCACCTCTGTTTTTAACCGTCGCAGTAAGAGGGGGCGTAGGCGGCGGTGAAGCCTCGCCTCAGCCTGAGCATCGCCATTGGTGGAAGAAAGAGGCTTCTCAAAGCGTATTGAAAACTCTTTCCGCCCGCCGAGATAACCTGGGCTGACAAATTGACAGATGGACCAGAGATCGCGCACCGAGTTCTCCACCGGTGTTCCGGTGAGGGCGAATCGATGCGTCCCCGACACCTGATGAACTGCTTTCGATATGGCTGCGTCAGGATTTTTAATCGACTGTGCCTCATCGATCACCACGGCATCGAAATGCAGTTCCCGATATAGTTCAGCATCGCGCCGGAATACGGCGTAGCTGGTGATGAGAATGGAAGCCTCAGCCATCGCGGTAGCCAGTTTCGATTCGCGCTTCGGTTCGACAATCTTCGCCACTGCCAGATCAGGCGTGAAGCGCATGGCTTCGGCGGCCCAGTTATCGACGAGGGATGAGGGGCAGATGATGAGAGCCTGTCCGCCTAGCGAGTAGAGAAACGAAAGTGTCTGAAGAGTTTTTCCGAGACCCATGTCATCGGCGAGGATGCCGCCGAGACCTCTGGTGGCGATACCCTGCATCCACGTGACGCCCTCGCGCTGGTAAGGCCGCAGGGTAGCCTCCAATTCCTCGGATAGAGGGTAGAACGAAAGCTCTTCTGCAGGTGCTGCGTTCTTAGTGGATTTCTCTTTCACTGAAATGCCGAGATCATGGGCCGTCTCTTCGAGAAAAGCCCGATGCTGACGACCGATGGAAAACTGGTCCGGTGCCGATTGATCGGGTGCGCAGTCAGTGATTGTTGATTCGATCTCTTCGATGGTAGAGGAGCGCAGCACTGCGATGCGGTTGGAGCTTTTCCGTTTGCTGCTCTGGCCTTTTTCCAGAAGCTGGCGGATCTCTGCTCGCGGGATGCGAGTGCCGCCAGCCTGATAGTCGAGATCGAGCGCAAACCAGTCTGATCCGCTCGATTGATTGACGGTGAAAGTGGCCTCGACCGGTTCTACCTGGCTGATGGCGTGCTCAAAGCGTTCGCCCGTCGTCGTCTGCCAGCTCTCGCTCAATTGCGGATAGTCGAAAGCGAGGAATTGCAGGATGGCTTCCTTGTCCTTCAGCACAAAGCTGCCGCCGGTGCCTTTTCGTATGAAGCCAGCGTCAAGCAGCGCGGCAACTGCAGCGTCCTCGCGCTCGGAGTCATGGAGGATAATGGCATCCTCGTCATCGAGGCTTGCTTCCGGTCTTTCATCGGTGGCCGGGAATCTGCCGTGAGGATAATGGAACGTTAGTTTCGCGTCGAGGTGGTTGAGTGACCCCTCGATGTCAAGATCGATGATGGCAGGCGGTTCGGCCAGGGCCTCCTGCTTGAGAGCGGTGAAGGCGGCAAGGGCTTCGTAGTCCTTGCGAAACGATGAGTCCGAGAGAGTGATCCCCCCGATGAAAAGTGATTGCAGGTGGGATGGCAGCTCAGGGGCGATCGCCGAAAGCACATGTTGCTGGGTGTCGAAAGTCCACAGACCTTTCGAACTGGGGAGCGGGGTCATCTCAGCAGGCAGGCTGGCTGAAAAACGAAAGCCCTTCTGCCGTTCCACCGCCGGGCGATAGGAGCTGGGAGAGAAGAACAGCCGATCGCGTTTGCCGAGTGTTACGCGGCTGTGGCCGGCAGCGAGATCGGCGAGAGCGGTGAACTCCGTCGCATTCACTTTCAGCATCCCCGGCACCGTTTCGGGAGAAACCGTTTGTAGCCACGATAGAACGGCAGCATCGGCTGCATCGACGAAGAGCTTCTCAGTCCCGGCGAGGGTGGAGAAAAGCTGCTTCCGCGATTCAGCACTGTCGGGGCATTCCCAGGCTGCCTCGACGCCAAGCGTGATTTTGCCGCTGTCCCAGGCTTTTGTCAGGTTCGGAGCTACTACGAGGTGCAGCTGAATGGGCAGGGCCTTGTCATCAAGCGCTCCAGTAAAGGCAGGCCAGTCAGCGGAGAGGGGCGTGCGCTTGGGTGCAGATCCTTGCGTAGCGGCTGGTGAAGGAGTCGCCTTCTTTTCTGTCGGCTCGATCAGCTCCAGTCCGCAGGCCAGCACGTGGGCGCAGATGATGCCATCCCTCCTGGCGCGGAAACAGGTGCAGTGGTTGATGACATCCGTGCGGCTGCGAATCTCCAATCGGGCGGAGAAGGTTTTGCCGCCGTCGACGACCTCGCCGGTGAGAAAGCCGTTTTCATACTTCACATTGCTCACCCGCCCGGCAGCGTGCAGCGCACGAGCCGGTTTCATCTCCTTCCACCCGCCCGTGTCAAACAGCCACTGACGAGTGATCTCGACGACTTCGTGCATAGGATTCACCTACGAGTCTCGACTCGGGACGAACACCCAGGCCATTTCGGCAGCGATCGCGGCATCGATGCCCGCCTGACCGTCTTCGAAAACGAGGCAGTCTGCCGGTGGCACCTCCATCTTCTCCGCTGCTAGTAAGAACATGTCAGGAAAGGGTTTGCCACGCTCGACGTCGCGAGGGGTGACAATGATGTCAAAGAGATCGCGCAGGCCGGCAATCTCAAGCGATGGCTCCACCAGGCTGATGTCACTACCGGAGGCGACGGAGATCGGTTTCCCTTGATCAGCGTAGCGCTTGGCCAGCTCAGCCACCGCTTCGACCGGTTTCAGCTCATGCATGTGCTCCTGATACCAGACCTCCTTCAGCCGATGCACCTCATCGGGGTCGATGCTCGCCCCATGGCGTTCGTTCAGCTCCATCACCGTCACCCGATCAGGGACCCCGGCATTAGCGTAGAATTCATCCTCCGACCATTTCCAGGGAGCTCCGATCTGTTCGAAGGCTCCCGTCCAGGCGCGAAAATGAAGCGGCATGGAGTCCACGAGGGTTCCGTCACAGTCGAAGATGATGCCCGCAAAATCGCGCTCTGGGAGGTCTAAAGTCATAGCCGCCAAGAAAGCTTATTCTGGTGAGAGCGAAAGGGGAAAGATGGTGGAACAGATGATCGAAAACGCTTGCTCTCCAGAGAGTGGGCTGTCATTCTCGGGCATGAGAAGATTATCTGCTGCCCTGGTGACTGTTTTTCTGTTTGCCGTGCTCGCTGGCTGCGGAATCAAACAATCGCTCACTGAGGCACAGGCAACAGCGCAGTCGCTCCTCGATGCCAGCATCGCCTCGGAGGAGCACATCCCGAGCGCGGCTTTTGCGCCGGCTTTCTGGAGAGCAACTTCAACAGACAACTGGGAAACGTCCAAGTCAGTCATCGATAAGGCACACGGCCCGCTCCGGTCATACACTCCAAACGGCTGGCATTCTTTTTCCGGAAGCCAACATGGCCTGTCAGGGTCTTTCATAACGCTGAATTATAAGGTGATGCATGAAAAGGCAGAGGGAACCCTCAAGCTAATCATGTATCGTAAGGAGAAGACTGATCCATATCTGATCCTCAATTATAATTTGAGCAGCGCGGCAATTCAGCAGCTGCAGCAGGAGGCCTTGAAGAAGGTTGCCGAAGGAGAAAAACAGGGATAGCCAAGGATAGCTAATGAAACAAAAAGTCCTCATGATCGGCTTGGCTTCCAATGCCGTCGACTACGACAAGTGGCCGGATCTCTCGCCGGAGAAGCTGGAGGCAGCCTTTGAGCAGGTGGTCGCCGAGATGATCGAGGCCGGATTCGATGCCCGCTGGTGTCTGACGCCAGCTGATGCGGACGCGGCTCTCGCGCAGATCGAAACGGAGCTGATCGAGCTCAGCCCTGACATCGTTTTAGTCGGCGCCGGTGTGCGCACGGATCCGGATCATCTCCTGCTCTTTGAGGCGGCTCTCAATGCATTCCATCAGCATGCGCCGCAGGCGAAGATCTGTTTTAACTCACTGCCCTACGATTCCGTCGAGGCTGTGAAACGCTGGGCCTGACCTTTCCAGCGGCCTAGGCGTGAGAAAAGCTTTGAACATCTCTGAGCAGAGAAAGTCTGTCTAGGAAGACTTAGTCGTGTCAGGGGATCCCTTGTCAATCGTCTGGGTGATATCCTTATGAAATCTGTTTTCCTTTTCAGCTGCCTCGCGCTCTCTCCCATTATGGCTCAATCCACTGACTCTCCCTCCCTAAGCGAACAGCTGAATGAATTCCGCGCTGGCTTTACGGAGCGGGTGAGCCAGGAGATCCAGGACCTCTTTCAGGATGGGATCGATTCTGTCGCTGATATGGGGATATATGAGAGGGTGAAAAAGACCGGTGACACGGCTCCTGATTTCACTCTCAGCAATCACAAAGGGGAGGAAGTCAGTCTAGCAGGGAAGTTGGAAAAAGGCCCGGTGATCCTGACCTGGTATCGTGGTGGCTGGTGCCCCTACTGCAATATCCAGCTGGCTGCTCTGCAGCAGAAGCTGCCGGAGATCCAGGAACTTGGCGCGACGCTGATCGCTCTCTCTCCCGAGCTGCCTGATCATGCCATGGCGACCCAGATGGAGAACGAGCTGGGATTTGAAGTGCTTTCGGATATCGGCAGCAAGGTAGCCGACTCGTATGGCTTAGTTTTCAAAATGACAGAGGGCGTCGCTGCCGTGATGCATGAGAAATTTGATACCATCGAGCGAAACGGTGATGACTCAGATACCCTACCTCTGGCCGCCAGCTATGTCATTGCTCCATCGGGCGAAATCCTCTACGCCTTTACCGATGCCGATTACCGTGAGCGGGCTGAGCCGGAGCGTCTGGTGGATGCCCTGAAGGTCTGGAAAAGTGGGCCGGACGCGCGGCACAGCCTGCTTCAGTTCTGGGAAGGAGTGTGGAATCCTCCCTACGACATCGATCTGGTGGATCGCCTGATGACAGAGGACTTCGTTATCACCTCTGCCGGTGTCGATACCGAGGGGCGGGATGCGTTTAAAGACTGGATCCGCGGCTTCCAGTCAAAGGTGGGGGATCTGCGGATCACCAATCAGGATGTCTTTGTTAGCGAGTTGGGAGATCGTGTGGTTTCGCGCTGGGAAGTCCGTGGAAAGAACCTCGGGATGTTCGGAACGGAGAAAACGAAGGAGCCGATTTCATTCACGGGGATCGCCGTCTGGGAGTGGCGTGATGGGAAGCTGGCCCACAATTGGGTAGAGCGCAGTGCTTACGAGTTATCGAAAAAGCTAACGGGTGACTAATAATGCCTGCTGTTGAAATAGAGGCTTCCATTTGGACAGATTCACGACCTTGCGGATCGCGGCCACACTTCACAGCCGCATCCCACCCCGTAGCCTCGCCGGTAACTGCGTGGATCTGTCCACATGCAGCACTTTGTCTGCCGCAGGCCGTGCTCTCCGGTCCACGAGCTTGCGCTTCTAAGCTCAGCTGCGCGGCTACGCTGGCAGGCAGCCTTGTGCAGGTGCCAGTCTGTAGCCGCGCTTGTGAAAGCGTGAAGCGATGAGAGATTGTTACTGAAACAGAGGCTCGCTCCACGCATCCCTTAATGATGCTTTTCGAAGTGCTCTTTGAGAAGATCGCGACCGAAATCCTGATCAAACTGACGCCAGACAGCATGCACGTGGTAGGCATTGTTCTGGGTATTCGCATACTCCAGCAGGAACGACTCGCCCTGCACGCGGTAGTAGTGCGGCTCGGCCATCTCCAGTCCACCAGCCCACGCGAAACGGACGCTCTCCAGGCCTTCGCTGGCGATTTTCGCCAATGCTTCATCGGCGATCTCGGGGCGGAGTCTTCGCACGTAGACTTCCAGCAGGCTCTGCAGTTGCTCCTGCTGCGTGTCATCCAGCTCCGTAGCGACGATGCCCTGTTCCTCCAGTGGTCCAACTTCAGAATCAGCAACTGTCAGGATTTCTTTCGGTGGTTTCTGCGAAAAAACGGCCTTCGCCTGTTGTTCTTCCGTCAGGCTTTTCACCAAGTCGCGAGCTGTATCCTCCTCGGCCGCGAGCACGCGCAATCCTGCCCGATCCCCCTGGATGACTTTACCCGGATTCGAGGCAAAGAAAGACGGGGTCCCTGAGACGACTTTCCCATCGAAAATTGTGAAGTGCTGAGAGAAGTGATGTCCCTCCACTCGCCAGCCCCACGCTTTCGACCCCGGTTTACCGTAAACCGCCAGGTAATACATCTCCGTGTCGCGCCGCGGAGATTGCTCAAGCTCCCACAGCACGTATTCCAGACTCATTACCTGCAGGGCCGTCGTGTAGCCCCGGTGGCTTAGTCCTGTGCTGATCAGCGCATAGGCGAGATGCTTCTGGTCGGCGCGCAGCTCTTTGAGAGGTATGCCGACGCGGACACCCTCTCCCTCGAAGGGGCGGGGAACGAAATGCCAGTCTTCGCGCACGGGATCTTTGATCTCGAAGGTGGCCTTGGCACGTTGCTCCTCAGTCAGCGTCCCGAGGAAATCGGTCGCCACCTCGGCCATGTGAGTAGCTGCCTCATGGCTGCGCAGCTGTGGGGCGATAAAGGTGAGCGTGGCGACAAAGAGCAGAAGCGGAGAAAGGAGTCTCATCCTGCACCCTTGAGCGATCGCTGGCGGATGGCAAAGGGCGCGATCGTGGCCGCTGCATTAACCGACATAGTTGATCGCCTTCCACCCGATATACATGAGCCCGAAATCGACAATCATATGGCTGATCCACGCACCCCAGAGACGGCCTGACTGCCAGTAAAGCAGGCTCCACACTGCCCCGCCGATCCCGACGCAGGCTCCGAAGGCGAATGCCCACCCGAGTGGGAAAAACTGGCTGAGTATCACCACGTGATGCGAGGTGAAGCCGAGAGCCGCGATGATGATAGCCGTGGGCATGGAGCAGATGCGTCGCAACTGGCCGAAGACAAAGCCGCGCCAGTAGTATTCCTCTAATCCCGCGTGAAGGATGGAGACAAAGAGCGCGAACCAGATGAAATGGTCGGCCACACCCATACCTGCGCATTTCTCTGCGATATTGGGGTAGCTGGCCTCGATCAGATTGGCGAAGAAGGGGATCTCCAGAAGGCCGAAAAGCACCGCGCAGGTAGCCACTCCGAAGATGATGCCCATAGGCCACGAGCGGCTCTGCGGTTGGCGGGTAAAGGTGCTGGGTAGTCGAAAGCTGAAGGGCTGCCTGAGGATCGCCAGGGTCGCGACCAGCGGCCAGACGAGCAGGAAGATCTTGATCGCCACATAGAAGGAGTTGCCAAAGGTCGTCCCGGGAAAAATTACGAAATAGAACAAAGAAGCGAAAAAGGGCAGGCAGAGCGCCGGGATGAGCACGCCGAGGCGTCGTTTCGCGAGTTTCTCTGGAGCATTGGCTGGCAGGGTTGATTGAGTCATGGGGAAAACATCATCGGAAATTAAGCCGCCGTCTTTTCGTATTTATCAATAAATGCATCGAGGAAATCAATAATAGTAGATCACCGCCAGATTCCTATCTTGTGCTTCAAACGATTCGTGGCATGATGGGTCCGAACAACCAAAAACCCTTTATTTTATGGCTACCGTAGCAACCAATCTCAAGCGTGGGCAGTGCATCAACTACAAAGGCGAGACCGGTATCGTTCTCGGCCTGGAGCACCGGACTCCCGGTAAGGGAAATGCCCTTATCATGGCAACGATTCGCTCCTTCCAGACGGGAAAGACGAAGGATATCCGCTTTGCCTCCAGTGATAAGGTGGAGGTCGTGCACTCTGAGCGTCAGAAGCTGGAGTTCAGCTATTCCGACCAGGTGGGATATCATTTCATGGATACGACCACCTATGACACGATCACTCTGCAGAAGGAATTCATCGGTGATAATGTCCTACTCCTCATCGACGGTCTTGAGGTCGAGGTCCTCCAGGTCGACGGCAAGCCAGTCGCCATCGAGCTTCCATCGAACATCGAGCTGGAAGTGACAGAGTCCGCTCCTGGTGTGAAAGGGGACACGGCTACCGCAGCGACGAAGGAGGCTACTCTGGAGACAGGACTGCGTGTGCAGGTGCCGCTCTTCGTCGGGCCTGGTGACAAGATCAAGGTCAGCTCCGAAGACCGCAAATATGTCGGTCGCGCCTGATTAAACAGGCCGACCTCACTCGCATGGCGAAAGCCCCGAAAAAACCGGCCAATAAGCGCCAGAAAGGGGCTCGCAAGCGGGCGAAAAAACGGGCGCAGCACGGGTTGCGCGCCTTCGTCGAGGAGCATCACAGTGGTGGCCTGTTCCGCTACAATCCTCTGGCAGCTCTCAGCGAGCGAGCTGTGCTCTGGGTGAAATTTTTCATCGGACTGGCCCTGCTGCCCCTCTGCTGGATTTTCCTCGAGACCTTCCTGGTGCTGCTGCAGGCGGACACCTTCGGCGCCGAGGGATGGAAGTCGCGCGAGTTTCTCGCCTTCGCCCTCGGTGGGGTCATTTGGCTGGCGCTGTTCTTTGCCAGTCGGACAGCGTTGCTGCGCTGGTTCGGCAAGGCCGTGCTCTGGCTCTATGTTGCCGGACATGAGCTGACTCATGCGTTTTTTGCTCTCGTCTGTCGGGGGCAGGTAAGTGAAGTCCGCATCTCCACGCAGGGAGGTCACATTCTGACGGATCGGAACAACTTTCTCATTTCGCTCTCGCCCTATTTCTTCCCCTTTTACACAGCTCTGCTCATGCTGATCTGGGGCGTCGCCGAGTGGCTCTGGCTCGACTTTCAGCCGCGGCACCTCATCTACCTCAACTTTTTCATCGGGCTGACCTGGATGTTTCACATCAGTTTCACCGTCTTCATGATGCGGCGGGAGCAGTCTGATATCAGCCAGAATGGGAAGCTGTTCTCCTACGCGGTGACCTTCCTCGTCAATCTGGCGATCATCTCCGTGATGCTGGTAGCCATCTCCGAGTCGGCGACCCTGCGGCAGTTTGCTCATGCTCTCTGGGAAAACACGACAACGCTCCCTGAGCGGGTGCGAGGCGTCATCCGTGAGGTTGCATCATGAAGCGAAACGCCTGGGAGTAGCGGAAGCCCTGCCCACGGAGGGACGGCTTGTAGCCGTCCTTCTCAAGAGCGTGCATCAGAACAAGACCAGAATTGTTCTTAATACCCTCGTTTGATCTCCGGACATCCAATCCACGCTACAAATTATCGATCAGCCGAGTCTTGCCAAATCGAACCGCCACCAGAAAGCGATACTTCTCGGGAGGCAGTTGTGATCCTGATGGCGAAGCCAAAGTCGCCGAATCCACAAGATGGGCATAATCAAGAGAGGCCTCCGGAATCGCTCGGAGCCGATCGGCGAGGCCTTCTTCCGCTGCCTGCCACGAAGGATATTTACCTGCATCCCAGCACTCGCGACAGCTCTTCAGCTCAGCGTAAATCTGCGGCGCGAGCGCCCGATGCTCCGCCGAGAGGTAGGTATTCCGCGAACTCAGTGCCAGCCCATCTTCTTCCCGCACGGTCGCGCCGCTGAGGATCTCAATCGGGAAATCGAGATCCCGCACCATCCGACGGATCACGGCTAGCTGCTGAAAATCCTTCTCTCCGAAAACAGCGGCCTGCGCCTGAAAGAGATGAAACAACTTCGCGACCACAAGACAGACGCCATCGAAGTGCCCGGGGCGTTTTGCGCCACAGTGCCGCAGAGATAAGGTATCTTCACAAACGGTTACCGATGGGTCTTCCGGGTAGACCTCCTCCGGTCGGGTGGGGGCAAAGACAAAGTCGACGCCAGCGCGTTCGCAGGCCTCTAGATCGGCATCGAGCGTCCTCGGGTAGGCATCCAGGTCCTCGTTCGGTCCGAACTGGGTGGGGTTGACGAAAATGCTGGTTCCTACAAGTCCATCGGCGTAGCCATGTGGTCCTGAGTCGACGTGCGATCGCGCTAGGTCCATCAGGCTGGTATGGCCGCGATGGAGAGCGCCCATAGTGGGGACGAGCGCTCGGTATTGTCCGAGACGCTGGCTATCTTTCACAAACTCCAGGAACGGAGCCTTTTCATAAAAAACCTGCATGGAGTTACTGGGAGCATGTTTCCGATGGTCGGGAAAGCACAGAAGCTCTCAAAAGGCAATGGGACCGCTCTTGCAAAGCGGTTTCTCAGCAGGAATACTCCCTCAGTTTTCTGATGATCCCGTCTTTCCTGTGTCGACCTCTCGCCTTTGTGGGCGCGGCATGCGGCACTCTCTGGATCCGAGGCTATGAGCGCGAAATCCTCGATGCCGGTCGTCCGCTTCTCGATGAGGAATTCACCCTGGCGCGGCAGGCAGGGGTGAAACGGCCCGATCTCGTGCGGGTGCTCATCGTGCCGGAGGTGCCGTATCCGCTGCACCGGCTTCTGCGCACGCTGCAAAAGTGGCGTTTGGCTCATTGCTTCTCAGCCAGTGGTTTGACGGCCGGCTACGGGATTTACATAGAGGCTGTGCATGCTTCATCCACTGGCTTGCTGGTGCATGAGCTGGTGCACGTGGGGCAGTATGAGCGACTGCGCGGTATTTATGGTTTTCTTCGGCAATATTGCCTGGAATGCCTAAGGTTCGGTTATTGGGACGCTCCGCTCGAAAAGGAAGCTCGTCGGCTCTCCCAGCGTCCTCTCTGATTTCTGGATCATCCCTAATTGGGCTATCACGCGACCGCGCTACCCGAGGCAGTGCAACTTCTGAGCTGACTCGGGTTACAATGTTTTGAACGATTATGAAGTTTCTGCCCTATCTTGCCCTTCTCTTCGCTAGTCCGCTTGGACTTGCCGCATCCATTCCTGAGATATCAGAGAGGATCGATCAGTTGGTAGACGCCAAGCTTGTCGAGAAAGAACTGGAGCGCAATGAGCCAGCCACTGACTCCACTCTGGTGCGGAGGATTTACCTGGATGTCGCCGGACGTGTGCCAACGCGTCAGGAGGTCATTTTGTTTCAGAAGGATGAAAACCCGAGAAAGGCGGATGCATTAATCGAGAAACTCCTCTCCTCTGAGGAATTCACGGCGCGGTTCTTCCATTTCTGGTCAGACCTACTGAGAACGCGAACGACCATTTCTATCGGGGGGCAAAGCCGCGCCGCCGGCACAGCTTTTCATGAGTGGATGCGCGAAAACATCCGTCAGAACCGACCTTATGACGAGATTGTTCACGACATCCTCACCGCTGAGGGGGTGAGCTGGGAAAATCCAGCGGTCGGTTTCTATCTTCGGGATTTCGGTATGCCGCTCGATCAGTCGGCCATCATCTCGCAGACATTTTTAGGGACACACATCGTCTGCGCACAGTGCCATGATCACCCTTTCGATGACTGGACGCAGAAGGACTACTTTCATCAGGCAGCATTCACCTTTGGCGTGAAGACTGTCAACGCGAACGAAAACCTGACACAGCTCTCGCAGGCTATGAAACGGAACCCGGATGCCTTTCCCGGATCGCAGGACTACGACCGCAAAGCGATCCGAAGCGCGCTTTCAGATATGGGATTCTATCAGCGATTCAACAGAGTTGTTCACAACACCGCCCCGCTGCGACTTCCTCACGACTACCAGTATGATGACGCAAAGCCGAAATCAAAAGTCCATGCGGCGACCATCATGGGTGCCGTTGCAGAGGCGTCTGATAAAGAGGATCGTCCCCGCGTATTTGCCGACTGGATGGTCTCAAAAGAGAACCCCAAATTTGCTCGAGTGATGGTGAATCGACTCTGGAAGCATGCGATGGGAATCGGTCTGTTTGAGCCGGAGGACGACCTCCGCGATACGACATTCATCTACAATAAACCGCTGTTAGACTACCTCGAAGAGCAGTTTAAAGAGCTCGACTTTGATCAGAAGGCTCTGCTCCAAGCGATCTATCAGAGCCAGACTTATCAGGCGAAAGCCAGTCCGAATGACGTAGCGATAGGCGAGCCGTATTACTTTCCAGGTCCTCTTCTGCGTCGCATGACTGCAGAGCAGATGTGGGACTCTCTGGGTGCCTTGCTTTATACAAAGAACCCCTTCGGTGCGGAATACAATAAGCTGATCGCCAAAGAAGAGAAGGCTCGAGTCGAGCTGGTCGACGCTATTCTCAGTCAGCCTGACAAGCGGCTATACAGGCTCCTGCAGACAACCATCACAAGTGCAGAGGAGCGGATTGAGAAGATCGAGGGATTGCAGGCTGATCTGGTGGCTGCTCAGAAAAAGGGCGATAAGCCGCAAGTAGCAAAGCTCCAGGAAGAGGTCAGGTTCTGGTCACGCAACTCTCGTTCAATGATGGTCGAAAAGACCTTCATTCCCGAGTGGGCGCGCCTCATTGAGCGGGTGAAGAAAAGCCCGAGAAAGCAGCATGCTCCTGTGATAAAAGCGGTCGCTAAAAATCTGGAGGATCATGGGCCGAAGGAGGGGACAGTCGAACAGCGTCTTCGCGACTTTGTTACGGATGAAGGAAAACGGGGATATGGAGCGGCGCTCCCTCGTATGGGATTTCTTGCCCATCTGAATGAGCGTCGATCGATCGAGGCGCAAATGGCGGCTTATAGAAAGGGTCAGATTGCAAAGTGGGAAGTGAAAAAGAAAGACTTGAAAGACTTTCGAAAAATCGCCTCCTCGATGAGGGATTTCACAAGAGCTTATCAGTTGCCCATCCCTTCGCCGGTCGGCCACTTGATGCTCGAGTTTGGTCAGAGCGATAAGGATCTGGTGAATAACGCATCGCAGGAGCCTGCCGTGACTCAGGTGCTTGCGCTGATGAATGACAGAAAGCTGGACGTGCTGGAGAACCCCTACAGTCGATTTTCTCTGGAGACAGCCGAGGCGTCACAGCAGGGATTGCTCAACCGGCTCTATCTCTCTTTCCTCGCTCGACCTGTGCGCCCTCACGAGAGGAAGCTGTTCGAGCAGATTGCCGAGGAACAAGGAGAGCCACTAACCGCAGCCTTCGTAGCGAGAACCCTTCTCAACACCCGCGAATTTCTTTTTATCCAATAGAAGCATCCCCGCAAATACCAAACCAAAGAATAAAATCATGACAACTACTCCAAATCGTCGCCGTTTCATGGCGCAGGCGGCTAGCTCTTTTCTCGGTGTTTCAGCGGTGAATTTTTTCCCGGTCGCGCGAGCAGCGGGAGAGGGTGCCTCCAGCCTCAAACTGGCTAATCCCACAGCCAAGCGTGTCATCTATCTCTACATGAGCGGAGGGATGAGCCATCTCGATACCTTCGACCCGAAAACTGACAGAGATGTCATGGGGGAAACAAAGCTAGCGCGCACGGAGGTGGATGAGGTGTCGCTGACAAACCATCTGCCGCTCTTACAGAATCACGCTGATAAGCTTGCTGTCATTCGTTCGATGAATTCTACGCAGGGCGCTCATCAGCAGGGGAACTACTTCATGCATACGAGCTATGCCATGCGGAGCTCGATTCGTCACCCCTCCCTCGGCCCGTGGAGAGCGAAGCTCCTTGGTGAGCCCCATCCGACACTGCCGGCCAGCGTGCTGATTGGAGGGAGTTCACGCCACCCTGGTTCGGGATTTTTCGAGAGCCGGCTCACTCCGTTGCCCATTCGCAAACCGCAGGATGGTTTGAAGAACAGTAAGCTGCGGATTCCTGAGAAGGAATTCGCCATGCAGCGGAAACTGGCCGCCGCGCTTGATGCTCCTTTCCTCGAGCGATACGACCAGAAGAATGTGCGCGCATATAACGACATGTATGAGGATGCGGTGAAGCTCATGAATTCAGAAGATCTGGCAGCGTTCGATCTCAAGCAGGAAGATGAGCAAACCAGAAAGTCATATGGCGATAGTAACTTCGGCCAGGGATGTCTGCTGGCTCGGCGACTAGCTGAGAGTGGCGTCAGTTTTATCGAAGTTGATCTCGGTGGATGGGACACTCACTCGAGTAACTTCATTCGAGTGCCCGAGCAGACGGTGATGCTGGATCAGGCATACAGCGCCTTACTGGCGGATCTCGAGGCCCGCGATATGCTGAAAGACACTCTCGTTGTTTTAGCGACAGAGTTCGGGCGCACTCCGAATATCAACGTGAATGACGGGCGCGATCACCATCCTCAAGCCTTTAGCTGTGTGCTGGCTGGTGGGGGTGTCAAAGGTGGCCAAACTCATGGAGTCACCGATGAGACAGGCTCAAAGGTGCTCGAGGGAGCTGTCACCTGTCCGGATCTGAATGCGACGATCGGTTACGCACTTGGGATCCCACTTGATCAGATTGTTTACTCTTCGACTCTTCGCCCATTCACCGTTGCTGACAAGGGGCAGCCGCTGGCTCACCTCTTCGCCTAAGAGACCATTGAAAAACTAGGTGAGCGATGACCGCATCCATGTTTTCGGCTGGCAAGGCGCGAGGAGCGATGGTAGCCCTAGCTACCTAAGCGACGAGGAACGCAGCCAGACGGAATCAGGGTTGCGGCCCGAAGGGTGGGGGCAATCAGTGGCCCTTCAGCAACGTCCAAATCATAACTCCTATCTTCTCTCATCATCGATTGCATAGTTTTTCAACCGTCTCCTAAGATGAAAGCGCTCCAGATCTCCTGCTTACTTGTCTTGTGGTTGTTCACGACCTCTGTGGCAGCGGAACCTGAAGCACGAAAGCAGGCTGCTGAATTGGATTCGATTCTGAAGAAGTCTCTTCAGGAGGATGGGCTTCAGCTCGGACCGATCGCTGACGATTGGACATTTGTCAGGCGCTCCTATCTGCGGCTGGCAGGGCGGATTCCGACAGTTGCTGAGGCCACTGCCTTTGCGGAGTCGGCAGAGAGCGATAAACGTCATCAGTTGATCGACGATTTGCTCGATAGCGACGAATTCGTTCGTCCGTTTTATACGCATTGGGCGAACCTTCTGCGACTGCTGACCCGTTTGAGCAACAATGGTCGCAGCGAGCCAGCAGGCCTTGCCTACGAGCAGTGGCTGAAGCAGCGGATTCGCCATGATACGCCCTACGACGACTTCGTCAGAGAGTTAGTCACAGCGAGCGGAGATTCCTGGTCAGATCCTGCTATCGGATATTATTTGAGGGATTCCGGAATGCCACTCGATAACATGGCTCTCACCACGGAACTCTTTCTGGGGACTTCACTGGTGTGCGCCCAGTGTCACGACCATCCGTTTGAGGAGTGGACACAGATGGATTTCTACCAGATGGCGGCTTTTACCTATGGCCAAACCGCAGGCAATCGGGGTCGGGAGATTTTTGAGGAGCTCCTGCCGACTAAGAAGCGCTCCAAAGGCCGAAAGGAGGTTGCGATACCCGGAGTTGATCTTAATAGGCGCGATCTGCGAAGAGTGTTAAATGATGCGACACAGCCTTTGCAGGCAAATTCGCTGCGTAGCACCGGTCGCATTCTACGCTTGCCTCATGACTATCAGTATGATGATGCTCAGCCAAAGGCACCTGTGGATGCTTTTCCGATGACTTCTCCTGACATCGGGTCGGAAGGGCACCAAGGTTCGCCCGAGCAGTTTGGTGCATGGCTCACTTCCCCCGATAACCCGCGGTTCACGCAAGTGGCCGCTAACCGCCTCTGGGACTATGCTTTCGGAGCAGGGTTGGTCGAGCCGGTAGGCGCGTTTAAGCCCATTCAGCAGGCACAGCATCCCGCAGTCCTGGCAAAATTGATGGAACTTTTTCAAGGGAACAATTTCCAGCAGCGCAAGACCTTGAGGGCGCTTTTCCACATGGAGCTTTTTCGGCGCGAAGCGGTGGCTGTAGATTCGCTTGAGAAGGTGGCTCATCAATTTGAAGGCCCTCTTCTGGAGAGGCTCTCCGCTGAAGAGATCTGGGACAGTCTGCTTACGCTTGTGATCCCGGAGACCGATTTTTCGCACGAGCGCGATCTGGCGATTCGCACGAGGCTCGCTGATATGCAGCTTCGAGAGCTGGCTATGGAGAATCTGGACCAGGCTGAGGTGGTCGCCTTGGTCAGAGAGTTGGCTGCGAAGCGGGCTGCCGAAGAAAAAAATGTCGTTCGTTTGAAGGCACAGGCCGCTGAGGCGCGAGCGAATAAGGATAAAGATCGCTATCGGAAACTGAGCCGCCAAGTGCGCGACATTCAGCGGGACTATGAGGCGCTCGTCAGGCAGGCTACCTTTTTTGACCAGCTTACGGAGATCGATTCTGATCAATGGGCATCCCGTTCCGGGTTGGGCAATGTCGCGCTGACGACCCTAGCATCTCTCCATAACGAAGGCGGCGAACCGATGATGGGGCAGCAGAGAGGGAGCGCTCTGAAGCACTTACAGGCGACCTTGTTTCCTGATGATGACGAAGCCCTGCAGCAGCGCTCGTCAGAAGCCATTGCCTCTCTGCAGGCTCTGGCAGAAGAGATCGTTGGAGACCAGAGAAAAGGCCACGCGGAGCGTGAGGTCAGCCGTTTTCATCGCATGACACGCGACCTACGCCGTGCTTCTGACATGGATACACCTGCCAGGCCCGGGCACTTCCTCCGGGAGTTTGGGCAGAGTGATCGTGAGCTGATCTCCAATGAAAGCGATGAGCCAAGCATCACTCAGGTGTTGGCGCTGCTGAACAGTGAAGTGGCGGGCGGCTTGACCCACCCTCTTTCAGCATTGTCGCGGCAGCTCCACGGGAAGACCTTTGAGGAGCAGTTGGAAGTTTCTTTCCTAGCTTTCCTAGGACGACCACCGCGGCAGGCGGAGCGCGAGATTCTGCTAGCGGGGCACGATCAGGAGGAGGTCGATTTTGACCGAGCTTCCCTGGTGCGGGTCCTGCTCAACTCGCGGGAATTCCTGTTTGTCCAGTAGTGCTCTTTTCCATCCTCAAGATGCGGTAAGTCCGATCTTCCCTAGCGTGGCGCCCGTTTCGATCATTTGATGTGCGGTGCGTAGGGATTCGCAGGTCATTGCGTCCAGATTTGTGGTTAAGGTTGTTCGTAGTTTTTCTGAGTCTATGAGTTTGGTGATGTCTCGTAGAATGTCCCCCTGACGCGCCTGGTCGCTGGTAGCGAAGGCGCTGCGGGTGAACATGAACTCCCAGCAGATGCTAACGCTCTTTCGTTTCAATGGATCGCCAAGAGGGAGTGCGCCGGATGGCTCAACGATCAAAAGCAGTTTCCCCTGTGGTGCGATGCATTCACCCATCTGCGCCCAATACCGATCCGTGTCTGCGAAATTGGCAATGTAGTCCACTTGCGAAAATCCCAGCTCCTGCAGCTGTTCATGAAAAGACTCATTGTGGTTGATGACGGCATCAGTGCCAAGCTCACGACACCAGTCCTCGCTCTCCGAGCGGGATGCGGTAGCGATCACCTGGAGGCCTGCCAGTTTCGCCAGCTGGATGGCCATGGATCCGACACCTCCCGCCCCACCGATCAGGAGGATGGTCTTGCCCTCATGGGAACCATCCCGATCGATCTGCAACCGGTCAAATAGTCCTTCGTAAGCAGTGAGTGCTGTGAGGGGGAGTGCAGCCGCTTCGATCGGCGTGATTGATGCCGGTGCGACGGCGGCGATGCGATGGTCGACACATTGCAGTTCCGCATGGGATCCTGACCGAGTGATATCGCCAGCGTAGAAGACTCTGTCCCCAGTGGAAAACCCCTCCACAGATGCGCCCACGTCGGTGATGATCCCTACTCCGTCGAAGCCAAGAATCCTCGGTGTCTCTGAAGGCAGCCCGCGCAACTTTCCGTCAACCGGATTGATGGAAACCGCTTCGAGACGGACAAGCAGATCGTTTTCTCCCGGGACAGGGTCCGGTAGGTTAATCTCACGCACGCAGGATGGGTCGGACAGCGGCAGGTTCTGATCGAAGGTGAAGGCTTTCATGAAGATTTGGGGGTAGTGGGTATTCGGAGCTTCAGGCGGGTGCTGAGACGAGGGGTGCGTTTTTAGTCATGCGTGAAGACCTTCACAAAAGTGCGCAATAGATTTAGAGATTTTATTCTTCTTCCACCAGCTGTGAATCATTTCCTAGCGTTTCTCTAACGACTCGGCTGCTCATCCCACCGACCGCAAAGTTGTCGGCCAGGGATCGTCAAAGGTTCCGCCATCGAGCCATGCTTCGACTTCTTCATCGGTGCATAGGGCATCGCGCAGAATATCGGCGAAGGCCTCGCAGGCTTTTGGCAGACCGATGAGGGTAAGTTCGACATGGCGATCGCCGAAGGTTTCATCCTTTGTTTGGAGAAACGCTTCTAACTGTTCCTTCTCTTCTGGAAGAAGCCTATTGTCAGGATTGTTGATCAGCTCAGCTTTCCAGAGGCCTGCCAGTTCGAGAGTGATTTGACTGCCTGCTTGCTGCCAGAGCAGAACGTGGCCTGGCCGTGAGGCAAGCCATAGATAGCCTTTCATGCGATAGATGCCGCTGCTGAGGTGATTCTGGCAGGCTTCGTGAAGCCGTTGAGGGTGAAAGGGGCGCTTGTCCTGGATAAGGATCGAGTCGATCTCGCCATGAGTCGCGCCTGTCGAAGCGATGCCGATATCTTCAGCAAACTGTTGCAAGGAGGGAATGTTAGGCGCTGGCGTGCTGTCCAGCTGGTTGAGGGAAATCCCAGCCTGTGAGGAGAGTCCGATTGCGGCGCGGGGCTGAATACGCTGCAGAGCTGCCGTCTGCGTTTTGATGGCCGATTGAGGGACGAGATCGACTTTCGTCAGGATGATGATGCTTGCGAAAGCGATCTGCTCTGCAAGCACCTGGGCAGCGTGATGGAGGCCCGGGTCGGACAGGGGTGGTTGTTCGCCTGTCAGGACGAGTCCATCAGCTAGGTCACGGTGAAGATTCAGGGCATCGACGGTAACAATGAAGTGGCGCAGATGAAAGCTGCTGTTCTGAGTCAATGCCTGAATCAGTGGCCATGGGCGGGCAGCTCCGGTGCTCTCGCAAAACACAAATCGGGGTGCGGGAGTCGTTGTGGCTAATTCCTGCAGCGTCGTGCCGATAGCTTCCTGCAGCCCTTCCCGTGCATGATGACCGTGGAGGGCAGCAATTCCGTCGACGATTTCCCCGATTTGTGTCGTTGTTTCGTCTCCCGCGAGGATTTCGGCATCGAGTCCGAAGTCACTCAGGTCATGGACGATGAGTGGGGCTTCAGCTAGTGATTGTTCGAGTCGCCAGCTGCGCAGGAGCGTGGTCTTCCCCGATCCGAGGAAGCCGCACAGAGCAATAATGGGGATCTTCTCCATGACAGAGTGTTAGGATGTTAGGCTTGTTTTTTCTCACCAAAGCGGTGTTCTTCCCCTTTTCGCAAGCGCTGGATATTTGAGCGGTGACGCCAGATGGCTAGGAGGCCGATGAAGGCTGCAAAGCCCAGGAGAACGGGGTCCCATTGTCCTGTGATCAGCGCCTGCACGGTCGCCGTGACGGGGATGGAGACTGCAGCAGCGATGGAGGCGATGGAGACGTAGCGGGTCACCTTCAGCGTGATGATCCAGAGCAGAAGGGCGACACCAAGTGGAAGAGGGATTAGTGGTAGCATAGCGCCCGCCGTCGTGGCGATGCCTTTGCCGCCGCGGAACTTCAGCCAGAAGGTGTAGTTGTGCCCGAGGATGGTCGCTACCGCTGTCGCGATATGGACCCAGGTCGCATCGCTCCAACCGGTGGCGATCCACACAGGAACGAGTCCTTTGAGAACATCGAGGACAAAAACCGTCAGCCCAATTGGTTTTCCGAGGACACGGAGAACATTGGTAGCGCCGATATTGCCGCTGCCATGTTCGCGAATGTCGATGCCTTTGAGTTTGCCGGCAATGAAGCCGAAGGGGGTAGCCCCGATCAGGTAACCTAAGAGGATCGGAGCCAGGGTGAATAAAAGATTGGGTTCCATAATGGGATAAGGGTAGATGGATGAGGCAGGCGTCTTAGGTGGATTCTGATTTTGCCGTTAATCTCTCGATCACAAAGTCGGCATTCCGAGCTGTAGCCCCAAGGTGTTGCGCCAATGATTGATCGGCGTTGGTTAGCATAGTAGCCGAGAAATCGGGATCAGTTAGGAGGTTTTCAATTGCCCTCGTCAGGGACTCGGCATAGTCGCTATCTTCCTCCTCACTCAGCTGCATGACCGCCTTGTGCTGACGGAGGTCAGCTACGATCTCGAGGAAGTTCTGCATGTGTGGCCCGAGGATGATCGGGCAGCCCGCTCTCAGTGGTTCGATAGGGTTCTGACCGCCCTTCGCCCTAAAGCTTTTGCCGATGATGGCGACGGTGCCCAGTTGATAAGCGCGCTGCAATTCTCCTGTGGTGTCGCAGAGCCAGACAGCTGGAGCATGGGCATCGCCATGAGAGGTGTCGTTGCTGCGCTGATGGACTTGATAGCCTGCTGCTGTCAGCTCGCTGATGATTGACGGTGCTCTTTCAGCATGACGGGGAATGATGAGAGCTCTAGCGGGTGAACCGTCTGCGATGTCTCTGACGGCGTCGGCGATGAGACGTTCCTCGCCCGCGTGGGTGCTTCCCCCGATGACCCAGGCTTCGTCGGTTTTCCCGCCGGTTCTCTCTAACCATCCGCGCAGGTCAGCTGTGTCCTGCTGTTCCTGGCGAGGAGCATCGAACTTGATGCTGCCAAGGCAATGGATGCGGTCGCTTGGGATGCCCAAGGACGCCCAGCGTTCTGGATCGGTGGAAAACGGCACAGTGGCGTGATCGATTAAGCGGAAGATCGGGGCGATGAGTGCTTTAGCCTTCTGATATCGTTTTTCGGACCTCGGAGACAGGCGGGCGTTGATGAGAAAAATAGGAACGCCTTTTGACTTTAGATGGGTGACAAGGTTCGGCCAGATTTCGGCCTCGATGAGGATGAGCGCCTGTGGTTGGATACGCTGAACCACTGACCGGACGATCCACCCGAGATCGAGAGGGTTGTGGATAATGGAGACTGTTTCGGGGAGGTTTTCCCTTGCAACTCGGTAGCCTGTCGTCGTCGTCGTCGAAAGGAGAAGAGGCGTGTCTGCAAGTTCCCTGCGCGTCTGAAGTTCGGCTATCAGCTTCTGTGCCAGCATGACCTCTCCCACGCTGACCGCATGGATCCACAGCGGGCGCGCATTTCCCGCAGGGAGGTCTCCGTCTGAGAATTTTCCGAAACGCTGCGCGAAACCCCGAGCCAGCCCGCCGCGCCGAATCCCTTTGACGATAAAGCCAGGGAAACCAATCACCAGCGCGATTGGTAAGAGCAGGCGATAGAGGGTAAGGACAAAAGTGCGCGACATCGTGAAGGCTCCTAGTTTTCAGGATCGCTCGCTTTCGTCAGATAGGTCAAGCGGGTGTCGCCATAGCTTTTTTCCTTGTAGCAGTGCCAGTGCGGCGGGATCACCAGATCTCGTTTCGCGAAGTTTTCGAGAATAAAGGCACCTTCGTCAGCGAGGAGTGAGGGCAGGCCGGGGTGCTCCATCAGCGTGGTGATCAACTCTTCGCGCTCCTCATCCCGAGCATAGGGAGGATCGGCGAAAATGATCTGGAAAGGCTCGGCTGTTGATGCAGCGGCACGATCGAGAAAGCGGATGACATCGCCGCGTTGAACGCGTAATGGCTGGAGCGATAGCGTGTGGGCATTTTCCTCGATGACGCGGCAGGCTTTAGCGTCGTGCTCGACGCTAAGCACCGAGGAGGCTCCGCGGCTGAGGCTCTCGAGACCCAGTCCTCCGCTGCCGGCAAAGAGGTCGAGCACGCGTGCGCCCTCGATGAAGCTCCCGAGGGAGGAAAACAGGGCCTCGCGCACTCGGTCAGATGTGGGTCTGGTGATGCTGTCGGGCATCTTGAGAGAGCGCCCGCGGGCAGTTCCGGCTATGATTCGCATAGTTCGCGAGAGTAGATGGGGCGGGGCCGTAAGGCAACTAGTTACACATGGCAGCGCGGATCGATTTTCGTGGACGTAGACGGCCTCCGTTCGTATTCATAGAGGCATGAATCGGCAGCTTTGGTTACTCCCCGTTTTGGTTTTCTCCCTCGTCTTTCCGGGAGTTTGTAGCACCTCTTTCGGTCAAGAGGCCGGAGAGCAGGCGGTTGTGACCGAGGAGAAAGCGCCTGAGGCACTAAATTCAGACGCGTGGGCCGGCCAAACGGTGAAGCTCACCATTCGCAATGATGAGCTGACCAACCTGCGTCGACTCAGGGATATCGAGCAATTCTTTCAGAAAGCGGCGGAAGAAGAAGTCGCTGGCGTGCAGCTTGTTGTTGATTGCTCTGCTGAGCTGGCCTGGGACCAGTGGGAGCTTCTGTTGAAGGCTCTCAGTGCAGCCGCGCCGCTGGATGTGACCGTCTTCATCCCCACAGCGGCGACGGGCAGCGGGGCCTCTTTTTTCCTGATCGCTGATGAATTGGTTATGGCGGAAGGCGCTGTTCTGGGGGCGATCACAGCCAAACCGGCATCGCCGAGCGCTGATGATGAAAAAGCTGCCGCTCAGACAGAGTTGACTTACACGAACTGGTCCGTGCTGGAGGCTCGTTTGGAGGCGATCGCTCGACGTCAGGGGATCGATCCGGACCTGCTACAGGCGATGATCAATCAGGTGGCCAGTTTCGAACGGGAGGGAGAAATCTACGCCACAGAGGAGAGTCTGCTGACCCTGCGAGCCGCTCAGGCAGCGGAGATCAAAAAAGGAGATGAGCCTTTCGTATCTGTAGTGGCGGATGAGTCAGCATTTTCTGCCTCTTATGGCGAGGTGGATGATGCCCGTTCTTTTACACCTCAGAATTTTGCCGAATGGAAGAATCGCCAGCGCATGCAGGAGGCACGCGAGCGGACTGGCGAAACTGCAGCCGATACCGCTGGAGCGATCGAGGACGAGTCAGAGACCACTTTCCTCGGAAGGAAAAATCGCATCGACTATGCCGGGAAGGTGGTCGTCATCACCGTGGGGCAGGACACGCTGGTCAGCGGGAAGGCTTCGTTCGACTTCATGGAGCGCACGCTCCGGCGCGCTCAGCTGCAGAAGGCCGAGGCGGTGATCTTCGATCTGGATACTCCCGGCGGAATCGCCTGGTATACTCAGGATCTCATACTCGATGTGCTGCAGGCGACGACTATCCCGACCTACGCCTTCGTCAATACTCGCGCCGAATCGGCGGGAGCGATCATTGCCGTTGGCACAGATGAGATTTACATGCGACCCGCTGCCACCATCGGATCCGCCCTCGTGGTGTCAGGCGGTGGTCAGGATCTGCCGAGCGCTATCGAGGATAAGGTCACGCAGATGCTCATCGGCTCCGTGCGCAATGTGGCGGAGCTGAACGGGCATAATCCCGACATTGCGGAGGCCTTCGTCACGCAGGACAAGGAGGTCGTCATCGATGGTGTC
Organism: Verrucomicrobiota bacterium; assembly: GCA_020627905.1. Taxonomy (GTDB): domain Bacteria; phylum Verrucomicrobiota; class Verrucomicrobiia; order Verrucomicrobiales; family DEV007; genus Arctic95D-9. The sequence continues at coordinate 16,066 of JAHDFZ010000001.1, read as the reverse complement.
GTCGTGCACGAGGCTGGCAACGTGCTCAATCTCAACACCATCCGAGCGACCGAGGAGATAGGCGGCAAGCCGGTGCTCGCTGCTGGTATTGCCATGAGCGTCGAGGATCTGGCGGATCAGGAGGGCCTGGAAGGCGAAATCGTCCAGGCAGAAGCTCTCGGTCTGGAGAATTTCGCTCAGTGGGTGCAGCGTTTTGCCTTTGCGTTTATCATTGTCGGCATCGCTGGAGTCTATCTGGAGTTGAAGTCACCTGGCTTTGGTCTCCCCGGGGCGGTCGGGCTGATCTCCTTCGCCATCTTCTTTTTTGGGAACAATCTAGCAGGCAATCTCGCCGGCTACGAGCTCGCCGTTGTTCTTGCCCTGGGGATTGTGCTCATTGCGCTGGAGATCTTCGTCTTTCCGGGGATGATTATACCCGGATTGGTAGGGACTCTCCTGGTGCTGGGTTCGCTTGCCTTTGCCATGGTCGACCGCGTAGACTTCGAGTGGCAGATGGCCGACCTGCCCGCTGCTGAAGGATGGTTGTCGCTTCTGGGAGCTGGTTTCCGCTCTGTCGTGATCGGCCTGGCTGGTGCTACCGGTCTGATTCTGCTCGGTATCAAGTATCTTCCTCAGACTCGGCTGGCAAATCCGCTGATCCTTGCTGGCGAAGTGGGAGACCCTGCCGTTGGAGAAGAGGCCTCGGAGGTGGTCAGCCTCGTCGGGCAGACAGGGATGGCGATTACGCCGTTCATGCCCTCGGGAAAGGTGCGGATCGAGGGCAAAGACTACAATGCCGTTTCGATGGGGCCTTCGATCGACAAGGGTGAGGAGATTCAGGTGCTCCAGCATGAAGGGAATCACCTGGTGGTGAAGGGGCTCAGCTGATCAAAATCGCTATTGGTCGATATCACGCTGAAGCTTGTGACTCTCACTTGCAATTGCCCCGTTTCCGTGAATCCATCTCCCATTCCATTATGAAAACCAGTCTTACTCTGTTCCTCGTCACTCTCTTCGCCTTTGCTGCCAGCTGTGAGCGCCGCAGCGTTGAGGAAACCAAGGTGCTTCATGAGGGGCATGGCGCGCATCATGATGATCACGGTAGTCATGGCGCAAAATCAAAGGATGGTGCGCACAAAGGCGCAGATAAGCACTGATCGGTAGTTGCGCACTTAGCGGGCTGCGGCGTAACCTTGGACGCTATGAGCAAAATTGTTCCCACTATCAGTTCTGGAACGGCCGGTCCTCTCGGCGTTCTCCATCTCCCTCGCCTCTGGCAGAAAGCGTGCCTCGGGGCCCAGGATAAGCTTCACGACGACTATCCAGCCTGCGGCCAGGGTTATGATCAGATGACGATCGATGCACTGGGCGTAGATCGCGATGCGATGCTGAGTTTCATCTCCAGCGAAAAGCCTAGCTACGTAGAGTTCGAAAACTGGATCGCCGCCAATGGCAGCTCAGTCACTCCGGAGGCCATTGCGGCTCACAATGCAGCTGTCGAGGGCTACATCCACGCAGATGAGACGCGTGCTGAGATTTTCGCTGGCACAGGTCAGACGGACGAGTCCTGCAGCTTTCGCGATGCCGTAAATCTGAACAACCTCGACGACTGGGCGATCTTTCACGCTCAGGAGCTCTCCTAGGTTCTTCTCTATTTACTCCGACGCTCAGGGAGGGTAGTCTTTGTGGCTACGCCTCCCTTTTTTATGAAGCTTCTTCCCAGTGTTTTAGGTCTTTTGCTCATGCTTGCCATCGTTGGGTGTGAGACGACGAGCTCCTCTTCATCGTTGACGAAGACGGCTGCATCGAAGGCGAAGTCGAAAGTCGTCGTCGAGGGCACCATGTGGTATCCGGATGAAGAGAAAACGACTTTCGTGGTGCCGGCTGGTGCGAAGATCATTGGAGCGGGTGGCATTGACTGCAAATACATCGTCGAGGCCGGTGGCTCAATCGAGGCCCACTCCGGCACACGGAATACCTACATCATCAAGCGCGGCGGGCATTTTCGTGGATTTACTCACGACGCTCAGGACTGCAAGGTGCGCTATGAGGACGGTCAAACGGTGGAGATTGGCGCTACTGGTCCCGGCACGATTTTTGAGGCGATGTAGCGGGTGAGTTGCAGCATTGGATACGTAGCCGCGCGGCTGAGCTGGGAAGCGCAAGCTCATGGACCGGAGAGCACGGCCTGCGGCAGACAGAGTGCTGCATGCGGACAGACCCACGCCGTTACCGGCGCGGCTACGGGGTGAGAAGCGGCTGCGAAGTGTAGCCGCACAGCTGAGCTGGGGAGCCTAAGCTTGTTGACCTGCGGCAGAAGTGGGCATGCGTGCGGACAGATCCACGCCGTCACCGGCGCGGCTACGGGGATGCAGGCTAATGCATATCCAGCCAGCGCTGATGAAGACTTTTGATGAATTGAGAAAAGCAATCGTAGCTGCCCAAATCGCTACGAACTGCATGGTTGCTTTTTCAGGCTGGCCTTCCTAGGCTGAGCGCATGAATTCACAGCTTCATGACCAACTTTCGCAGGCTAAGGACAAGGGCGACCTGCTCGCATCGTCCCTCGAAAACATCGAGGGCTTCCTCGGTGGATCAGACAATCCCTTTTATGAAACGGTGATCCTGGAGCTGGCGGATAGCGGTAACTGGGCGGAGTTGAACAATCGTTTCTTTAAGAAGCTCGCTTTCGGCACGGGCGGACTCCGCGGCCGCTCTATGGGCGAGACCATTACGGCGGCGGAGCAGGGCAGCGCCCCCGCCGGCGAGAGGCCTGAGCATCCCTGCGTGGGCACTGCCTCGCTAAACTTCTACAACCTCACCAAAGCGAGCCTCGGCCTGGTGCGCCATCTGAAGGCGAGCTTCCAGCCATCCGAAGGGAAGACCCGTCCCTCTCTGGCTCTCGCTCGCGACACTCGTCATTTCGGGAAGGAATTTGCCGACTGCGTCACGAGAGTAGCCAGCGAGAACGGCTGCGATGTCTTCGTCTTTGCTGAGCCTCGCTCGACGCCACAGCTCAGCTTCGCTGTTCGTCATTTGCAGGCTGATGCCGGCATCGTCCTGACCGCCAGTCATAACCCGCCTCACGACAATGGCTTCAAGGCCTATGGAGCAGATGGAGCGCAGCTGGTGGAGCCGGATGCCAGCGCCGTCATCGAGCAGGTGAATCAAATCGCTGGCGAGGCCTACGAGCCCCTGCCAGTTGGCGAGCAGGGAGTGATCACCGAGCTGGGCACGGAGAATGATGAAGCCTACATGGAGCGGCTGGAGACGCTCCTGCTCGATCCCGAGATGGTAAAGGCTCAGGGTGACCTGAAGATCGTTTTCACCAACATCCATGGCACAGGAGGCATCATTTCTGCTCCGATGCTCCGCCGTCTGGGATTTCAGTGCGACACCGTTCCGGAGCAGGACGTGCCAAGCGGTTGGTTCCCCACTGTCAAATCGCCCAACCCCGAAAATGCCGAGGCCTTACAGATGGGGATGGATCAGGCAGATGCCTCAGGTGCAGACCTCGTCATCGGCACGGATCCCGACTCGGATCGCATGGGCGTTGTGGCTCGGAATGGAGAGGGGAAGCTGGTTCTCCTCAGTGGAAACCAGATCGGATCTCTCATGGCATTCTACCGGATGAATGCCTTCCGCAGCAAGGGGATCGTGACTTCGGAGAATCAGGATCATGCAGTGCTAGTCAAAACCTTTGTCACCACAGAGCTGCAGCAGGCGATTGGTGATCATTTCGGCGTCGGAGTCGTGAACACCCTGACAGGGTTCAAGTATATCGGTGCGAAGCTCCAGAAATACGAGCAGCAGATCCCATCTGATCTGCGCGCTGACTATCGCTCTCTCAGCGATGAGGAAACGCGGGATCTGCGACTGCAGCACTCGAAGTTTTTCGTTTTCGGCGGGGAGGAAAGCTATGGTTATCTGGGAGCAGATTTCCTGCGTGATAAGGACGGCAACGGTGCCGTTGTGATGTTTGCTGAAGTTGCTGCCTATGCGAAATCGCTTGGCAAAACCGTGGTCGATCTTCTCGATGATTTGTTCTGTCAGTTCGGCGTTTTCAAGGAAGGGCAGCATGCTGAAACCCTGACAGGTGCTGATGGGGCGGCTCAGATCCAGAAGCTCGCTCAGAGTTACATTGATTCTCCACCAAGTGAAATGGATGGCAGTCAGGTGATCCGGGTTCGCGATTTCCTTAACGATGACCACTATGATGAAGAAGGTGATCTCATCCCAAAGGAGAAGATGGTCTTCATCGATCTGGCCGATGGCCGAGCCTTTGCCGTTCGCCCTTCGGGCACGGAGCCTAAGATCAAGTATTACCTCTATGTCAGGCCTGAGGGCGGATCAGCTGCCGTAGCAGAAAGTGAGCTTGATGCTGAGAAGGATAGAGTAGATGCCACATGGGTTGCGCTCAGAGATGCTGTGGTAGCAGATATGCGGGCGCGTCTTGAGGCATAGGGTCATCACCGATACCGAGGATGGAGGAGTCATCGGGTGATCGCAGTGCTCGGCCGAAACGAGGCTGGGGGCGACTCCTACCTGCTGTGGGAGCTGTTCTCAGTGGTGTTCTGTTAGCACTCTGCTTTCCGCCTTTCCGACAGACTTGGTTGATCTGGTTTTTTGCAGCTCCTTTTCTGGCAGGCCTCTGGTTTGGGGAGCCGAAACAAGGGAAGTCGAGATTCTGGTTCGGCTTCCGCTTGGGTTACTTCCAGGGGCTCACCTTTTTTTTGATTAACATTTCGTGGCTGACCTCGGTCTCGGCTGTGGCGGGCACGGTGTGGGCGGGGATCGCTGCTCTTGGTGGCTTGGCGGGTTTCCTCGCTCTGTATCCAGCCATGTTCGGAGGCTTCGCGGCAACGCTCGGGCGTTGGCGCTTTTCAGACGTCGATACGGGAGCGGACCCCTTCGGCGTAAGGGTATCTCTGAGAGTGCTGCGTGTAGCCGTCCTGTGCGGCGCGTGCTGGTGCTCTCTCGAGTGGCTGCGCAGCTGGGTGTTGACGGGCTTCCCCTGGAACGGTCTCGGAGTGGTGCTGACGGACTCCCTGCTTCTGCTTCAGTTCGCGGATGTTGTGGGTATTCACGGGTATGGCTTTTTCATGATCTTTGCCAATGTGATCCTCACGGCGACGATTATCCGGCTGGCGCGGGAGATGCATCAGTTTCATCGCCTGCGACCACACATTGATTTCGGGGTGGGGGCTATGGTGATCATTGCGCTGTTTCTTTATGGTCTGTCCAAGTCACAGAGCACGCTCACCGGTGATCGGATCGAGGTGAAGACCCGCATCTTGCAGCTCAACCATTCGCTCGAGCAGAAGTGGACGGACGACACCGAGGTCATGCGGGAGGTGCTCTACGACTATCGTGATTACACCGATCTCTTCACGACGACCGACACGCCGGATCTTGTGGTGTGGCCAGAGACGGCCCTGCCGGGGCTGTTTTCATTCCCGTGGATGCAGACCTTCCTCAATGAGGAAATCCTCGCTGAGAAAGCTTTCTATCTGCTCACCGGCCTGGAAGACAACGAGTTCGGGACAGAGAAGGTCTACAATAACGCCATGCTGATGCGTGGCAGCACGGCGGATTTTCAGGTCTATAACAAGGTGAAACTGGTGCCTGTGGGAGAGTATCTACCCTTTCGTGAGATATTCCCTCCTATCGAGGCAGTGCTGGGCGGAATCATCGTCGAAGATTTCGCCAGAGGAGAGGAGACCGAGCCGCTCGTGATGGATTTGAATGGAGAAGAGGTGGGAATCATCCCTCTCATCTGCTTTGAGGACACGTTCGGGCGTCATGCACGAAAGTTCGTGTGCAGCGGACCTCAGTTGCTCGTGAATGTCACGAATGATGGCTGGTTCGATGGCACGGCGCAGCCGGAGCAGCATTTCGAGAATGCCCGGGTGCGCGCCATTGAGCTGCGTCGCCCCATGGTGCGAGCTGCGAATACGGGTGTTAGCGGTGTGATTGACGAATTTGGAAGTGTGTATGACCGACTTGGGGGCGGTGGAGAGGCGCGTCTCATTCAGGATCCGGAAACGGGCAGCTATGCTATCCGCGGCAGCATTCCCGCGATTGTGAGGGTGCCAAAGGAGGGTGCCTTCACAGTTTATGCCCATTTCGGGGACTGGTTTCCGATGGTTCTCACCGCCCTGGTGATGGCATCCGCCATGAGGTATCTCATCGTGCGGAAGCTTCGCCGTAAAAGCCGCGATCGCGTGAGCTGATCGGGAAAATGCTCCATAAAATAGAATTTTCTCATTACATTCCTTTATGTGGTGACGGATTCTATAGCTTCTGATAATGCCGGCTTTGAAGAGCAGCTGCGCTCTTCGCAAGTGCCGGTGCTGGGTTACCTGGTGCAGTTGACTGGGAACATTCATGACGCACGGGATCTCCTGCAGGGTGCCAATCTGACTGCCTGGGAGAAGCGAGCTGACTTTCAGAAAGGTAGCTCCTTCGTTTCATGGCTGCGGACAATCGCTCGCAATCATTACCTGAACTCGCTCCGCAGCGGTAGTCGACGTTTCATGCAGCCGCTCCTCGATGAGGATCTGGAGAGACTTGTTGAGTCCCGGTCGGATGAACGAGAAGCAGAGAAGCAGCGGCAGCGTCGTGTCCTGCAGCTCTGCATGGGCGAACTCCCCGAGTCCCAGCGCGATGTCGTCCAGTCCTTTTACATGGATGGTGAAAGCCTCGAGAGCATCGCGACCCAGCGCAAACGCAAGCGAAACGCTATTGGGCAGCTTCTGCATAGAGCTCGCCAGAACCTGCTAGCCTGCACGAAGAAAAAGGCTCTAACCGATGCCCGTTGGGATATTTAACAGAATTTAAGACGAGAAGAAATTGATGAAAAAGGTAGAAGAACTCGATGAGTTTGTTGCGCTCATCTCCGAGCGTGAATTATCAGAGTCAGAAGCGCAGGAGTTTCGTGAACTCCTGAAGGAGAATCCGGAGGCGCTCGATCGATATCTCGATCATTGCGCCCTCGATACATGGCTCACGGCATCGCAGGATGATTTTCCCGCATCGCTTACGGGTGCGGTCAGGGAATTGGGAGGCAGTCCCGTTGCCACACGGAAACCAAGTCGGAAAGCCCACGCGGGCACCTGGGCGCTCGGTGGCAGTATTGCCGCAGCGATCGCTCTCATTGCGAGCTTTGGCGGTGGCGCTGATGAAGAGACTGAGCTCGCTGACTTAGAGAGCGAACAGCGGGAATCTGTTCCAGTGGTTGAGAGTGCTCCGGCACCTAAAGAGGCAGCAGCATCTGAACCCATCCTCCTGGCGTCTGTCACCGAGGGTCCAGATGGTGTGGATCAGTGGAAAAGCATCCAATCCACGGGCTCTGTCCAGCATCCGAGTCTGAAAGAGAAACCCCCAGTCGCCGTTTCGGCTCAGGATGAAATTAAATTCAATCGCGACATAAGATCGATCCTCTCTGAAACCTGTTTCCATTGTCATGGCCCGGATGAACATGGGCGTCGGGCAGACCTGCGCATGGACACCCTGGAGGGCGCGACCATGGATCTGGGTGGCACGATTGCCATCGTGCCCGGAGACGTGGAAGGCAGTGAGGCGTGGTGGCGAATCATCTCCGATGACCCAGACGAACTCATGCCTCCGCCGGAGAGTCATCTCGTGCTGACAGATGAGCAGAAGGATCTGATTCGCCGCTGGATTGAGCAGGGGGCGCCTTATGAGGGGCACTGGGCCTACGAGCAGCCGGAGCGCGCGACTCCGGGTTCCAAGGTCGCGGAAAGCAACGTCATTGATGGATTCATCCACGATCGCCTGCTACAGGAGGGGCTGGATTTCACTGAAGAGGCAGCACCCGAAACGCTCATTCGTCGTCTGACATTTGATCTTACAGGACTGCCCCCGACGAGAGCGGAGGTCGATTCCTTCGTGCTCGCTTACCAGGAAGACTCTGAAGCTACCTGGCAGCGTGCTATTGATCGCCTGCTAGCATCACCTCACTTTGGTGAGCGCATGGCGGTGCCCTGGCTGGACCAGGCGCGCTATGCTGATACTAACGGTTATTCGATCGATGGCGGGCGACACATGTGGTTGTGGAGAGACTGGGTGATCCAGGCCTACAACGAAAACATGCCCTTCGACCAGTTTCTGACAGAGCAAGTGGCTGGTGACTTACTTCCCGATGCCACTCCGCAGCAGATCGTCGCGACAGGGTTCAATCGGAACCACATGATCACTCATGAAGGGGGGACGATCCCGGAGGAAAACCTAACGAACTACACGGCTGACAGAGTTAAGACAACCAGTGAGGTCTTCTTAGGGCTCACGATGTCCTGCGCGCAGTGCCATGATCACAAATACGATCCCATTTCGATTAAAGAATACTACGAGTTTTTCGCCTTCTTCAACGAGTTGTCCGATAAAGGTCTGGATGGGAACGCCGGGGTGAATGCGAAGCCTAATTTCAACGCCGTAACGAATGTGCCGAAAGATGAAATAGGTGCCCTACAGGAAGAAATTGCGGCTCTTCGAAACACCCTTGAGAACACTTCGGAAGGATTCGAGAATTGGCTGTCTCAGGTGAAGAGCGAGGAACGCCGCCTGGGCGAGCAGTTCGCAAGCTTTCCGATGGAATTGCTGGATGTTTCTGCGCCGAATCGCCCGGGGCCGTTCGAAATGCAGGAGGACAACTCAGTCCTGCTGGCAGAGCCCAACAAAGCCGGTAGAGCTGCAATGAGCCACAGCCTGAAACTTCCCGCCGATCAGATGATCAATGGAATCCGCGTCAGATTTCATCCCTACGGCGAAAGTGGGAAGATTTCCCACTTTGACGGCGAAATGCCCAAGCTGACGACAGTTCTCGCATCTGCTGGTTCCCAACCCTCCAAGCAGGTCGAGTTTCACAACGAGATCATCTTTAATCGGGTCACGGCATCGAGTTTTCAGCCTCAGCACGAGCCAGCCCATGTTCTTGATCAGCGCAATATCGGGTGGTGGACACCATCTCTGGATGACAAGGCTCCGATCCTCAATATTAGCTTTGCGGAACCGATTGATACCCGGGAGAATCCCTACCTCTCGGTGCTGCTTTTCTATGGGACGGCGCGAGCGATCGCCTATCACTGGTCGATCGAGGCCTTTTCCGGCGTCGATGAGACGAGCCGCTTTGATCCAATAATCAGCAGCCTGATCGCAAAAGCTCCAGAGGAGTGGACGGCTGAGGAGCGCGCATCTTTGATGGAGGTGTTCCGTAGCGAGGCACCTCAACTGGAGCGCGAGCGCATCCGTCTGGCAAACCTTGAGGATCGGCTGAAAGTCCTCACTGAGCCTCACAACACTCTCGTGATGGATACTGCGCCGAAACCGCGCTCCACATTCATTCTGGATCGTGGGCAATACGACTCACCAACTGATGAAGTGTCTCCTGGTGTGCCTGCCGTTCTCCCTGCAATGAGTGCCGAAGGTCGAGCGAATCGCCTCCACTTGGCAAACTGGATGACAAGAGACGACAACCCTCTGACCGCTCGGGTGGCGGTGAACCGGATCTGGCAGATCTTCTTCGGTAAAGGGATCGTCAGCACGACGGCAGACTTCGGATCGCAGGGTGAGTGGCCCAGCCACCCTGAGTTGCTCGATTGGTTGGCGGCAGACTTCATGGCGTCCGGTTGGGACCAGAAGGAACTGATCCGCAAGCTGGTCTCGACGCGCACTTATCGCCAGTCGTCAGAAGTCTCTCCAGAGCTGATGGAGTTAGATCCCCAGAACCGATTGCTGGCGCGCGGTCCTCGTTTCCGTCTAGCTGCCGAGTTCGTGCGGGATCAGGCGCTCGCGACGAGCGGCCTTCTGGTCCCCCGTATCGGAGGCCCCAGTGTTCAGCCCTATCAGCCGGCAGGATTGTGGAAAGAAGTCAGCCACTTCGGCTCCACTCCGGCGACTCTGCAGGTGTTCGTGCAGGATAAGGGAGAGAAGCTCTATCGCCGCTCGCTCTACAGCGTGGTCAAGCGCACCAGTCCACACCCTGCCATGGCAGCGTTCGATGCTCCCAATCGGGAAATGTGCATCACAGAGCGCGGCGTGACGAATACTCCTCTCCAGGCTCTGGTGACTCTGAACGATCCACAGTTTGCCGAGGCAGCTCGTGTCCTCGCGGCACGGGTGATGGCTGATGAGTCTCTAACGGCTGATCGGGCGCGCGTTGACAAGGTCTTCAGCCTGATGCTTAGCCGCGCAGCTACAGAGAGTGAGTTCACGACACTTTCAGGATTTCTGACAGAAGAGCGTAAGCGTTTTCGCGATGCTCCGCTCGATGCCCTTGGCGTCATCTCTGTCGGAGAGTCCCCGGTAGTGCAGCCGGTCGCGGCAGAGGAGCTGGCTGCCTGGACTCAGCTTGTGGCACTTGTGATGAATCTTAGTGAGACACTGACGCGAAATTAATCTGATGCGGTTTCTCCCGATCCTCATTTTTCTTTCTTCCCTTTCAGTGGCTGCGCTTTCAGCTGCTGAGAGGCCAAACGTTCTGCTCATTCTCTCCGATGATCAGGGTTGGGAGGACTATGGGTTTATGGGGCATGAAATCGTCGAGACGCCCCATCTCGATCAATTGGCGGAGCAGTCATTGGTTTTTGAAAAGGGCTATGTGGTCTCTCCGCTCTGCCGGCCTTCCATCGCATCGATCCTGACTGGGGTTCACCCTCACGTGCATGGGATCACCGGGAACGATGTCACGGGAAGCGCACGAAAGGCTGCGCGGGAGCGACAGGACAAGCCGCTCCGCGAAGCTTTTTTTCAGCACGAAAACCTCGTCTCGATCCTGGCAGCCGAGGGGTATCAGTCCTTCCAGACGGGGAAGTGGTGGGAAGGGTCGTGGGAAGAGGGGGGCTTCTCTGATGGGATGACTCACGGCGATCCTGTAAAAGGTGGTCGACATGGCGACAGAGGGCTGGGGATAGGCCGCAATGGCCTCGAACCCGTAGCATCATTTCTGGACTCCGCTTCCGCCGACAAACCCTTTTTCCTATGGTATGCACCATTCCTTCCTCACACTCCACATAATCCACCACAGGAGCTCCTGGAGAAATATAGCCAGCCAGGAGTGAGTCCGGGAACGGCTGCTTACTATGCCATGTGCGAGTGGTTTGATGAGACCTGTGGGCAGTTGCTGGAGATGCTGGACGAGCGTGGGCTGCGAGATAACACTCTGATTGTCTATGCCTGTGACAATGGCTGGGCGGCTGCCGATGCCAGCCGGATGCCCCTGCCGGAAGATTGGGACCAGAAATACGCGCCGAAGTCGAAAGGATCGCCTTACGAGCTTGGTATTCGCACCCCCTTCCTCTTTTCGCTGCCGGGAGCCATTGAGCCGGGACGCAGTCGTGAGCTGGCCAGTTCGCTCGACCTTCTGCCAACGATTCTTGACCTGCTTCAGATTCAGCAGCCGGAGTCCCTTCCTGGAATCAATCTGCTTAAGGAAAACCGGGAAGAAGTCTGTGGGGCATCTTATGCCATTCAGGGGATTGATCTGAGCGAACCCTTCGACACCCTTCAATACACCTGGGTGCGATCCGGTGACTGGAAGTATCTGCGTCGCCACGACGGCCGCGATGAAACGCGATTCAAAAAGGTCCATACCTGGGACACTGCACAACAGCAACTCTTCCATGTAGGCGAGGACCCATGGGAGGAGAACGACCTTTCTAAGCAAAACCCTGGGGTGGTTGCCCGCCTCACGGAAATTCTCGATCAGGAATTTCCCATTCCCACCGCCAACCCTTAATTCATACCTATCATGACACGAACTTCTATTGACCAGACTTTTGCGGAAAGCCGTCAGCAGCTGCTGACTCGGCGATCCCTTTTTGGAAAAACTGCAGCTGGCCTGGGTGGTATCGCGCTGTCGGAGATGCTGGGTGGAACTGCTTCGGCAGCTGCTACGCCGAGTTTTCTCCCAGGGACGGGGGGCGGGCTTCCCGGGTTACCGCATTTCGCCCCGAAAGCGAAGCGAGTGATTTATCTCTTTCAGTCAGGCGGTCCGAGCCACGTTGATTTGTTCGACGGTAAAGATTTTCTCGATAAGAACCACGGCAGCGATCTGCCGGACTCCGTGCGGGGGAATCAGCGCCTGACCGGAATGACGGCAAAGCAGTCGAGCTTCCCAGTCGTCAAGGCGATGTGGGGAGGGAAGCGCTGTGGTCAGCACGGGACGTGGATGGGGAACCTCATTCCAAATATCCAGACGATCGCCGATGAGATGACCATCGTCCGCTCGATGTGGACCGAGGCCATCAACCACGACCCTGGTGTTACCTACATCAATACGGGTTCTCAGCAGATGGGGCATGCCTCTATGGGTGCCTGGCTCAGTTATGGCCTGGGTCGCGAGAACGAGAACTTCCCCGCTTACATGGTGCTGCTCAGTCAGGGCACGGGCAAAAATCCCGGTCAGCCTCTTTTTTCACGACTCTGGGGGAGTGGATATCTCCCATCCAGTCACCAGGGAGTGATGCTCCGGCCTGGAGCCAACCCGGTTCTTTATCTGCAGAACCCAAATGGGGTCTCCTCCGATGCTCGGCGGAATCTTCTCGATACGCTGGGTAATCTAAATCAGCAACATGCCGAGGCGGCTGGCGATCCTGAAACGTTGGCTCGAATCGAAGCCTATGAGATGGCTTATCGGATGCAGACATCCGTGCCGGATCTTACGGATCTTTCCGATGAGCCGGAGTCTACCTTCAAGCTTTACGGCGAGGAAGCGCGACGTCCCGGCACTTTTGCGGCGAACTGCCTGATGGCGCGACGCATGGCTCAGCGGGGTGTGCGCTTTATCCAGCTCTTTCACCGGGGTTGGGACCAGCATGTCTCCATCGGCAAGCAGCTTCCGCGTCAGTGTCAGGATGTGGACCAGGCGAGTGCTGCTCTCGTAAAAGATCTCAAAAGCCACGGGATGCTCGATGATACCCTCGTCGTGTGGGGCGGCGAATTTGGTCGCACGGTCTACAGCCAGGGTAAGCTGGGAGCACCTACAGCCGGCCGTGATCACCATGGGCGCTGCTTCACGACCTGGATGGCTGGCGGCGGTGTGAAGGCCGGTTATGACTATGGTAAGACTGACGACTACGCCTATAACATTGATGAGAATCCGGTGCACATCCGCGATCTGAACGCTACGATCCTACGGCTGCTAGGGATCGATCACGGACGCTTCACCTTCAAATTCCGAGGCCTGAATCAACGCTTAACTGGTGTGGAAGAGGCTCACGTTGTGAAGGATCTGATCGCCTAGTGGTCTACTCGCCGGTGAGCTTCTCTATCTCATCACTGATCTCGCTCCAGCGGCTGTAGGCTGCCTGTAGTTCGGTCTCTGCTTCGCTGAGACGCTGGGCGGCGCTAGTCGCTTTCTCTGAGTCTTTGAACAACTCGGGATCGCTCATGGCAGTGGCGAGCTTCTGCTTTTCTTCTTCCAGCGAGCTGATGGTGCCCTCCACTGTCTCCAGTTCGTCCTCCAGCGGTTTGAGCTTTTTCGCTCGTGCCTGACGCTCCTGCGCCTCGCGTTTGCGTTCTTCCTTGCGTGACACCTTGCTACCACCATCCGTTTTCTGCGCAGAGGAGCTGGAGCTTGCAGTCGCACTGGCAGCCGCTTTCAGATCCCGCTGCTTTTTCTCCAGATAGTCGCTAACATTCCCATAGAAAAGTTTCGGTGGCTCGCCAGGGAGGAACTCCAGCACCTTGTTGACGACGGGATCGAGAAAGGAGCGGTTGTGCGAAACGATCAACACGGATCCTGAGTAATCATTGAGCGCTCGCTGCAAGACTTCCTGCGATTGCAGGTCGAGGTGGTTTGTCGGCTCATCGAGAATGAGAAAGTTCGCCGGTTGCAGAAGCATCCTCGCGAGGGCCAGGCGACCCCGCTCCCCTCCGGAGAGCACGCCTACCTGCTTGAAGACATCGTCACCGCGAAACAGGAATGCACCAAGGATGGAGCGTAGGTTTCCTGCCGCTTCGCTGGTGACGCTCCCCTCCATGGTTTCGAGGACCGTGCGATCGGGAGCCAGCTCGTCCGCATGGGTTTGTGAAAAGTAAGAGGCGCTGACCTTGTGGCCAAACTCGATTTCTCCTCCGGTCGGTTCTTCGGCGCCGCACGCGAGCCGGGAGAAGGTGGACTTGCCGGCGCCATTGACGCCGACGATGGCGACTTTATCCCCACGGTCAATCTGCAGGTCGAATCCCACGAGGACTTTCTTTTCGCCGTAGTCTTTCCGCAGTCCTTCGGCCTTCAGGACGACCTGGCCGCTGCGCTCCGGCTGAGGAAAGCGGAAGTCGATCTGAGCCAGATCCTGCTCCAGCTCGATCCGTTCGATCTTTTCCAGCTGCTTAATGCGCGATTGAACCATCTTCGCTTTACTGGCTTTTGCGCGGAATCGATTAATCAGCTTCTCTGCCTGATCGATCTCCCGCTGCTGATTTGCCTGAGCTCGCTCAGCCTGCTCTTTGCGCTTTTCCCGTTCAGAAAGAAAGAAGGAATAGTTCCCTGAGTAGCGCTGCACACTGCCGTTTTCGAAGGCCATCGTGCGGTTGGTCAGGTTGTCGAGCATGCTCCGATCGTGTGAGATGAGGAGGATGGCACCCTGATAGTTGCGCAGCCATTGCTCGATCCACTGCACCGTCTCGATGTCCAGATGGTTGGTCGGCTCATCGAGCAGGAGGACGCTGGGCTCCTCCAGGAGGAGCTTGGCAAGGGCGATCCGCATCTGCCAGCCTCCGCTGAACTCATTGGTCATCCGGTCGTGGTCCCGCTCGCTGAACCCCAGACCGGCGAGGACGGTGGCGATCCTCGGTTTCATCATGCTCACGTCGTGATGATCGAGCCGCAGCTGCACATCGCCGAAGACCTCCAGTAGGTCTGCATAGGCTTCCGACTGGGGATCTGCTGCATCCAGTTCTTTCTCCAGCTCTTCCATCTGCGCCTGGAGGCGCTGGACGTCGGAAAATGCCGTCGCGACCTCCTCGAAGACAGTGCTGCCGGCATGGGTAACCCCTTCCTGTGGTAGGTAACCGATGGTCGTCTGCTTCGCGGTGATGATGCCCCCGGTATCCGGCTCCTCGATCCCCGCGATGATTTTCATCAACGTTGACTTTCCCGCGCCATTCGGCCCTGCGAGCGCCCAGCGTTCT
This sequence comes from Verrucomicrobiota bacterium, assembly GCA_020627905.1. Taxonomy (GTDB): domain Bacteria; phylum Verrucomicrobiota; class Verrucomicrobiia; order Verrucomicrobiales; family DEV007; genus Arctic95D-9. The sequence continues at coordinate 937 of JAHDFZ010000001.1, read as the reverse complement.
CCGGCACGCACGGTGAAGGAAAGATCCTGAAAAAGTATGCGGTCTCCGTATTCGATAGAGACTCGGTCGATAGCAAGCATAGGAGAAAAAATGATGGGCGGGAGTGGGCGAAACTGTAGAGGGCGGTCCTGCTTATGCAAGTCAGTGCCATCCAGTCGACCAAAGGGTTTTTGGGTCTTGCGGCGGCCCACGCTTCATGGTTCCCTGCTGACCGAAACTGATGATCGAAACCTATCCCACCCTCTCTGCTTTTGACTTTCTCCGCCATGGATTTGTGCTGAGAAGTCCCAGCGTCGATGTCGATTGCGAGCGCGATGAGGCCATCCGACGCCTGCAGGGGCATTACCGCTCGAGCCTGGCGACATTGCAGATCAACCTCAATGATCTTGTCTATGGCGATCAGGTGCACTCAGCTGCCGTTCAGGTAGTGGGCTCTTCCGATCGTGGCGTCTGCCTGCCGGAGACCGATGGGGTGATGACCGATCAGCCTGGTCTGCCGATCGCTGTCATGGTGGCAGACTGCGGAGCGGTGACTCTCGTCGATCCAGTGAAGCAGGCCATCGCCGTGGTCCATTCCGGCAAAGTGGGGACAGAAAAACAGATCGTGCTGGCAGCGATCACGAAAATGACCGAAAGCTACTGCTCCCGCCCGGAAGATCTCGTCATTCAGATCGCCCCCTGCATCCGTCCTCCATCCTACGAGATCGACTTCGCTCGCCAGATTAGAGAGGACTGCGCTGCGGCCGGGATCGCCTCGGCCAACATCCACGACTGCGGCATCAACACGGCGGCGGATACCGAGCGCTACTATTCCTACCGCGTAGAGGAAGGTAAGACCGGGCGTCATCTCATGGTGGCGATGCTGAACGCGAGCGAACCATCAGAGGGAGTCCGCGAATGATCCAGAGACTAGCACCTGCCAAAACAAATCTCTGGC
>JAHDFZ010000047.1 GCA_020627905.1 Verrucomicrobiota bacterium | reverse complement strand
AATCCTCCTATCTCTCTGAGAGCGAGCTAGCAACTCCGCTCCAGGTTCTTTGTGGCTAGGCGTCCGCCTTCTCCTCAGGGGCTTAGCCATCGGCAAAACTCGCGCACCGGAAGCTTCTTTTTCGCCCACTCAGAATCCGCGATCCTTATCTTCCTGGACTTGCCTCCACCCCTTTCATTTTGCTTTGATGTCGTAATTCTTTCCACGCTGGACTTCTCGCTATTTTTGCAATCAACCTATATACTTATGCTTCATCGCCACCCCTTCTTAGTGTTTGCTCTCTCTCTGCTGCCATCCTTTGCGTCGGCGGAATCCCGAGAGGACCAGACCGATTTCCAGCAAGCCCGAGCGACCTTCTGGTCCCTCGAAAAAGCCCGCGTTTTGCAAAAAGCGGAAGAGCTTCTGCCCCTCGAGCCGGAGACGATCACAGCCCATCCGGCGAAGCGAAGCGCTGGAGGGCGAAACGACTATTTCTCCGAGGGCCGCTACTGGTGGCCGAATCCCAAGAACCCCGATGCCCCCTACCAGCGTCGTGACGGCGAAACCAACCCTGACACATTCGTCGCCCACCGCGAGGTGATGGTGCGCCTCGCCGAGATCAGCGGCACCCTGGCCAGCTGTTACATCCTGACGGGAGAGGCCCGATTCGCAGAGGCGCTGGTGCCACATCTCAACGCCTGGTTCGTCGACGAGGAAACACGGATGACCCCCCACTTGCTCTACGGACAAGCCGTTCAGGGACATTGCACCGGCCGGAGCATCGGCATCATTGACACCCTTCATCTCATCGAAGTCGCGCTCGCTTTTCAGGAGCTTATCTCAGCCGATGACTCATTCTTCACCGATACGCAAGAGACGACCATTCGCGGATGGTTTCGCCAATACCTCACCTGGATGAACACGCACGAATATGGTCTAAAGGAAAAAGTCTACCCAAACAACCATGGAATCGCCTGGTCGCTCCAGGCAGCCGTCTTCGCCAGGGTAGTCGATGACTCGGAGACACTCGCCTGGGTGCAGGATCAATTTCAGGAAGAATACCTCGGTCGAATGATGGACGATGAGGGCGGTTTCACTGCCGAGCTGAAGCGGACCAAACCTTTCGGCTATTCGCTCTTTGTCATGGATCTCATGGCAGGAATTGCACAGATCGCCTCGAACGACTCGGTCAATTTGTCGTCAACTTCCACACCAGACGGGAAAAATCTGCAGCTCGGGGAGCTATTTCTCCTCCCCTACGTCCGAGACAAGACAAGCTGGCCCCTCAGGAAGGATATCCAATATTGGGACGACTGGCCTGTCCGCCAGGCCTTTTTGTGGTTGGGCGCTCACGCTCGCGAGGATGCTGAGTTGCTAAACTTGGCCAATGGCTTGGAGCCTGATCCCGAGGCGTTTGAGATTAGGAGGAATCTGCCCATCCGGCATCCCGCGCTTTGGGGTGTGATAAGTGGGGAATCCGTGCATTAGCAGATTCTGCACGAGTGAGCCGTTGAACAAAGATGACAAGCATATCAATCATTGATGTAGCGGCGGTTATTGGCGGCTCCGCTTTACTCGGCTATGGCTCGACATCACGCTTTTCTGACAAGGCTCGCCGGAGATGCCTGCTGGTATCCTTGACGTTGGCAGCTATCCTGGTGCTCATTCTCTGCACATCCTGCATTGCTTTCGAAATGGGCAGAGAAACCGGCCAACCTTTGATTGATCGTCAGACTCTCACCTGGATACAGACAAAGAGCCTTTCAGGACTGCTCTGCTTTGTCGTTATTGTCCTTCCTTTTTGTTTTGGTGGTCTTTTCCGTAATGGGCGTAAATCACGGGTCCACGATCAGCGGTGACACCCAATCTCCAAGGTCGGTATGCGTTCACCGATTGACGGTTTGGCATAGCTTGAGAAGCCGCGAATCAATTCGCTACTCCCTACCGGATTCTCTCTCTTTTGCCGCTGCATGCGTTCCGGAGGCAGGGTTTGTAACCCTGCGGCAAGCCCTGCCGCCTGCCCAGGATGCCTCCGCCAATCAAAGCGCTCTCCCATGGCGGTGTCTGCGGGGTCGCCGAACTGGCGAAACTGCCAAGTAAAACACCGACGAACCCGCCGCCTTTTCCTGCAAAATCGGCTGCCTGAGCGACTTCCTTTCCCTTTCATCCACCGTAACGGAAGGCGGTTGACTAAACGCAAAATATCGCCAATGTCCCCCCGAATCATGAGCAACGAATCTGAGATCAAAAGCAATCCCTTCCTCGACCTCATCGGCGTCGGCCTTGTTGTCGCCACGATCATCGCCTTAGTCGTTATGTTGGGCGTCGTCGGTGTCAATCTGGTAGGTGGAACGGGACCAGAAAAGCCTATTGAGGTAGCGGAGGTCGCCCCTGCTCCAGCTCCCACCCCGGGCGGCGATGGCGGAGCCCCAGCTGCAGCTGAGGAGGAGCCTGCTGTCGAGGTAGCCGCTATTGATCCTGCTGTGATGGAATTGGGCAAAGCGAAGTATGTCACCTGCGCCGGCTGTCATGGTCCTGACGGGGCGGGAATGAAGGCAGGCCCCATGCTTATGGCTCCCAGCCTCATTGGTTCTGACCTGGTTTTAGGAGATCCTGACCTCGGTCTTCTGATCCTGCACAAAGGCATCCAGAAAGAAGGCATGGACTACATGGGAATGATGGCCGCTCTCGGTGCTTCTCTTTCCGATGAAGAGATGGCCGCGGTTACCACTTACGTCCGTAACTCCTGGGGGAACTCAGCGTCTGTCGTGACAGTCGAGCAGGCAAAAGCAGCTCGCGAAAAGTTTGCCAGTGTCGATGCTCCTATGGGGGTTAAGCGCGCCGAACTTCAGGCAGTGGTCGACGCAGCCAAGTAATCACGATTCCCATCTCGATCGCCACCTCTCTCCATCCTCTGCGATGGACGAAGGTGGTTTTTTTGTGCCAGCTTCAGTTGTGCTCCCGCCTATCCGGTGGCTGATTCCCCCCCACTCCTATGTCTGATCGCTTTCAGCCTCATATCACTGATGGCCTGCCTTATCCTCGCGGTGCGAGGCTGACGCCCCACGGCAGCTACAACTTCTCCCTGGCCGCACCTGACGCCACAGGCGTCTTTCTCTGCCTTTTCGGGAATCCCGGAGATCGGTCAGAAGAAACCCACCGCATCCCTCTGATCAACCGCCAGCCCGACATCTGGCATGTAGAGGTCGGTGGCATCCCGGAGGGAACGGAATACGGCTATCGCATCATGGGGCCGTGGGATCCGGTGAAAGGACTTTTCGTCAATGAGCAGAAGCTGATACTCGACCCCTACGCAACAGTGTTGGCGAGTCCTACCAGCTATCACCCGTCGCTGCGAACCTCGCTGGTAGAGACACCTCTGCAGCCCTGCAGAATCGACAGCGCTCTCCATGCGCCCCGAGGTGTCCTGGCGGAGCACAGCCGTGCGTATTACGACTGGGAGGGCGATCAGCCGCTCTATCGCCCCATGAACGAGAGCTCCATCTGCGAGCTCCATGTCAAAGGCTACACACAGCTCCACCCGGATGTGCCGGAGCATCTGCGCGGGACATATGCTGGTCTCGCCTCCCCCTGTGTGACCGACTATCTGAACGACCTCGGCATCACCGCCGTGCAGCTGCTTCCCGTGCATCAGCACATGGAGGACGGCTTCCTGCTGGAGCGCGGGCTAAAAAACTACTGGGGCTACAATACCCTGGCATTTTTTGCACCGGAGCGAGCTTATTGCGCGACTGATGATCCCGTGCGCGAGTTCCGCGACATGGTGAAAGCCTTTCACCGCGCGGGGATTGAGGTCATCCTCGATGTCGTTTACAACCACACCTGCGAGGCGGGGATCGACGGGCCGACCTGTCTCTTTCGTGGACTGGGCAACCGTGCCTATTACCATCATGACCCTCGCGCGCCAGGCAACTATGTCGACTACACAGGCTGCGGCAACTCCGTCGATGTCTCCGGCGCGCTCGGCGTGCAGCTGGCGGTCGACAGCCTGCGCTACTGGGTGGAGGAGATGCACGTAGACGGCTTCCGCTTCGACCTCGCCGTTGAGCTTGGTCGAAATCGCCAGGGATACAGCCCGGAGGCCGCATTCTTTCAGGCGATCTACCAGGATCCAGTGCTGCAGCGCACCAAGTTGATCGCTGAACCCTGGGACCTGGGTCTCGGAGGGTATCAGGTGGGCAATTTCCCCACTCGCTGGTTTGAGCTGAACGGAAAATTCCGCGATACCAGCCGCCGGTTCTGGAAAGGCGATCAGGGGGTCGCCGGGGATCTCGCGAAGCGGCTCACCGGCAGTGAAGAGCTTTTCGCCCACAATCGCCGCACCCCGGCACACAGCGTGAATCTCATCACCTCGCATGACGGATTCACCCTCTACGATCTCGTCTGCTACAACGAGAAACACAATCTCGACAACGGGGAAAAAAACCGCGATGGCGATTCGCATAATCTATCATGGAACCATGGAGTGGAAGGGCCGACCGACGATCCTGACATCCACGCTCTGCGCCTGCGGCAGGTGCGCAACTTCCTGCTGACGACGATTCTCTCACAGGGGGTGCCGTTCCTCACGGCGGGCGATGAGCGCCTGCGCAGTCAGGGCGGCAACAACAATGCTTACTGCCAGGATTCCCCCATCAGCTGGATTTCGTGGGAGCATACGGATGACAGTGCCGCCATCCATGCGTGGACGAAGAAGCTCTTCGCCTTTGCGCGAGAGCACGAAGGGCTGCGGCGCACGCGCTTTTTCACAGGGAAGCCACACGGCAAAAACGGTCTACCGGATGTCCACTGGCTTTCACGCGACTCCCTGCCCATGACCAGTTCAGACTGGCAGTCGGAGAAAGCGAGTGCCTTCGTCATGCTGCTGAACTGCGATAGCGCAAAGCCGGTCGAGTGTCCCCTTCTCTTCTTTTTCAACGCATCCGCGCAGACCGTGCGCTTCGATTTCCCGAAGACACCTTTCCGCCGGTGGAGTCGCGTCCTCGATACAGCAGACCCTGAGCTGCAGCTGCACTCAGAGGTCAGCCCGGTAGTGGCGAACCTGATCGCCCGTTCCTGCCAGGTCTGGTCGGCGGAGTGTTGATCACTGGAGCGTGTCCATTATCCGGTTGCTCCGGAGGCTTGGGAAGACGAAGCTTCCGAGCGCACTTTCCCCCGCCGCTTCGTGAAGGACGACACTTCATCATCCAAGTCAACGCCAACGCCCGAGCCCTCCCAGCCCAGGCGCTCGAAGGGGTATCGTCTGCGCCGCCTGATCGGAGGTGTGCTCCGCTTCGTGCTGATCTCTATCGCTGTGCTGCTCCTCCTCATCGGGCTGGCTTATTGGCAGCGCGTGACTCTGGTCAATCGCATCCTCAAGCAGATCGATGGCCCGCTGGAGATCGCTGTGGAGGAGGTCGATCTCGTCCCACTGGGTGAGATCAGGGTGAAGGGAGTCAACTTTCTCACTCCCGAGGGCAGGAGAGATCCTCTTCTTACCATTCCAGAGGCTCAGCTTCGCTATGACTTCGACGACCTGCGCCAATCGGGCACCCTGCAGGATCTCGTCATCACAGGACCTGAGATCAAGCTGAGCGAACAGGCCCTCGCATCCCTCCTGCAAAGTCCTCCACAACCCAGCAGTGAAGCGGTGACGAACAGCGCAGTGGAGGCTGAAGAGAAACCACCCCTGCTCGATTTTCTGCGGCGCTTCGATGGAGATCTCATCATTCAGGAGGGGCGGATCAGCGGAAGCCTGCCAGGATTCCCCGAGATCACGGGCAGCTGGGACCTGCGCGTGCCAGCAGATGCATCAGCACGAAAAACCACTCAGGTAGACCTGACTCTTTCTGATCTGACATTGATCGGTGCTGGAGGCGCGAGGTCGAACATCGACCTGATGGCAGCAGAGGCGGATCTCTCGCTCGATCTGTCAGGCGTCTCGATCAGCAGATTGCAGCTCCCCACTGGCTCCCTCACCTTTTCACCGAGCTGGCTCACCCTGATAAGCTCTCTCACACCTGCTTCTGCTAGCGACGAAGCGGCACGAGGAGACCAGGCAGGGATAGATTTCTCCCTTCCTGCTCTCGACATCGAAGGTTGGGATCTTCTGATGACAGGATTTGATGGTGAGCAGGGTCGTGCCGCCCTTCCTCCCGCCTCCGCCAGGCTCTCTCTCTCCGCATCGCCCCTACGCTACGATGCCGGTGGCCTTACCAGCGAAGGCCCCATCACACTTACCCTGCGAGACGCCAGCTGGGGAGCGGGTGACGATATCCTGCTCTCTATCGACGAAATCTCCGCCTTCACCCCCGACCTGCAGACACTGCTGAATGAGCTGCGACTGAAGCGGGTCGAGGCTTCCGGCGTAGCCGCCCTTCTGTCGGACGCGACCCTGGCAGAGTTTCAGAAGGACGTTCAGGAGCCGGACCCACCCACTACTGAGCAAGAAGCAGAACCAGTGCCTGCTAGTCGTTCTTTCGTCATTGAAAACTTCCGACTCACAGATGGCACCTACCTGATGCAGGATTGGGCCGTGGGAGCCGATAACAAAAAACTGCCAGAGGCATCGACTAAGGTCGAGGGTGAGCTGAAAGATCTGCGCTTCGGAGGTGGCGTCGGCTTTGCATCGCCAGCGCAGCAGCGAATTGGCTTTGCCCAAACTCGTGTGAGAGCTCCTGATACCAGCCCGGCAGTGCCTTCTCTCTTCATGGCTGCATCCAGTGAGCTGACAGGCGTCTGGGATGAGTGGATGAATGATCAGCGCCTAGGCTCTCTGACCATCGAGGCTCCGTCTATCGAACTCACTGACAGAAATCTCTCCCCGATTCTAGAGCTTTTCACTGGCAACTCAGATGGGGACGAAAAAGACGAAGACACAGCCCCCTTTCCCGAGATCAGCGCATTGGATATCACGGGCGGCCAGTTGAAACTCGATGCCCCGGATACACTTATGCTAGCAGGGACGGTCAAGACAGGATTCGCAGTGCGCTCCGAGCCATCCGAGCAAAGCCCCTATCCAAACCATATTCTCACCCTTACAGAGGTAGCAGTCGAGAACACAGCCGTCACCTACCAGTTTGTCGGCCCACCTTCACCTAACACAGATGACGAAGAAGATGCCCCGGAGCTGGCGAACGCTGAGACCGTGCTGGCGGCTGGATCCCTCGCGGTAACGGTCAACCGTGAGGACTTGATTAAGCACCGGATCACAGCCGCCGAAATCACCGATGGCAAACTTCGGGTCGGGCGTGGTCTGAAGGCGCTGGTTGCCCGTGCGGAGGCGGTCGAGGAAGAACCGAAACCTGATGAGCCGCCGGTATACGGCCCGCCGCGCCCAGAGAACAGCCCCTGGCGGATCAATGATGTGTTCATCACCTCCTCGCAAGTCGAGTTCAGCGGGCTGCTTCCGGAAATCGAGGAGCTGGGCTTTCAGGTGCAGTCTCACCTGACTGACCTGCCGCTGAGCGGTGGAGCCTTGTTGGACGAGGACCGTCTCCAGAAAGTTGAGCTGAGCGAGATCGAAATCCGCGACCCCTACGATGGATTCTACACCGTCGCGCGCCTGCCCACCGTCTTCGTCGAATTCTCCCTCGGCGGCCTCGCCCAGCAGGAGATCGAAAAGGTGGATCTGCTTTTCCCAGCGGTTTACATCGGCCAACCTCTCTTCTGGTGGACCGAGTATCAGCGCAAATTCCGCGAGCAGAATGAAGGGGCATCCGTCGGTATTTCTGAAAGCGAGGACACTGACTGGATCATCAAAAAGATCAAGGCGACCAGCGGGACGCTTGTTTATGCCCCGAAGGGTTTCCCCATCGGTGTTGCTCCCTTCCCCTTCAATGCAGAGACCGATATGAAGGACGGCAGCATTTCGCTGAAGCTCGAGATCCCCGAGGAAAAGCAGTCCTACAATTTCCCCGATCGCGAGATCACCCTGGAGGGGCTGAGTGGGAACGTGGGATTCAATGTCCCCCTGCCAGAGGAGAGCAACAATGTCGTGCAGACATTCGAGGTGAATAAGGGGCGGTGGAAAGACTTTGAGGCGACCAATCTATTTCTCACCGTGACCTTTGACGAAGCCGGCGTCTACTCTGAGTTCGGTGGCGACGCCTATGACGGCTACGTGCGCGGGGCTGCTAACTTTTATCTGAAGGATGAAGGCAAGTGGGATGCCTGGGTCTCCGGGACATCTCTGGATACCAAGCCACTCACCGATGCCATCGCTCCCGAGACCTTCCTCATGGAGGGCAAGGTATCGCTCAATCTCGTGAGCGAGGGACGAAACAAGGTGCTAGGCGAAACCACGGGCGACTTCACGACCGAGACGAAAGGCTACTTCGACATCACGAAGTTCGATGAAATCCTCGACCGCCTGCCTGACGATTGGACGAACATCAAGAAGTCCGTCACTGAGCTGGCCCTCGTAGGATTGCGACGTTTTGATTACGACAAAGGTGTGGGTAATCTCGATCTGGTTGGGCAGGATGGACTCTTTGCTCTGCGCTTCACCGGGCCCTATGGCCTGCGCGAGCTGAATCTCCACCTGCATGACGAACGGCCGCAGCCGGAGCCACTACCCATCCCGATCGCTGTCCCTGTTGCTACTCCTTGAACACTTCCCTCCACCATGAGCTCTTCCCCTATCCTTGGCATTGATCTCGGCACGACGAACTCCGCTGTCGGCATCGTCGAGGCTGGCTTCCCCATTGTTCTTGCCGATGCCGATCAGAAGCGCACGACGCCATCGGCAGTCTTTTTCCCGGCAGGTCCAGACGAGACGCCATTGGTCGGCCGCGCTGCCGAGCGTGCTAGCAGCACGGCACCCGAGCGCTGCGTGCGATCGACGAAACGGCTCATCGGCCGATCCTTCAGCTCACTGACCGTTTCCGATCACGATGCCTTCCCGCAGCAGCTCGCTCAAGGACCGAATGATGAGATTCTCATAATCCTCAGTGAGCAGCAGCATACGACGGCGGAGGAGGTCGCCACCCAAATCCTCAACCACATGCGGCAGGTGGCTGCTAACGCTCTGGAGGTGGACACTCCCGACCTGACGCAGGCCGTCATTACCGTCCCGGCGTATTTTAACAACAATCAGCGTGCCGCCACCAAACGCGCTGCCGAGGCGGCGGGATTGACCGTGGAGCGAATGATCAATGAACCGACAGCTGCGGCCCTCGCCTACGGCCTCGACTCCCTATCAGATAACAAACACGTAGCCGTCTATGATCTCGGTGGCGGCACGTTCGATCTCTCCATCCTGCGCATGGGGTTTCTTCGAGGTGATCGCCACGGCTGGCGATACTCAGCTCGGAGGAGATGACCTCGATAAGGCAGTTGCTGAACACCTGCTAGCTGAATGGAACCTGATAGCGACGAATCTGGACGGGACCCAGCAGAGCCAGCTACGGTCTGCTGCCCGCCAGGCAAAGGAATCGCTCGCTCAGGAGCCGGAAGTCCCGATCCGCCTTCCCTTTTTCCACGAGCAGCAGAGCTACTCAGCCGATCTTTCGCGTGAGGCGCTTGAAACACTGGCCGATCCATTCCTCTCAAAGACACACACGCTGTGCCGTCAGGCAATTGCCGAGGCTAAGCAGAAAGGTCTGAATGCCATCGATCACGTGATCCTCGTCGGCGGCAGCACGAAGCTCCCACTCCTACGCACTCGCGCTGCCGAGTGGTTCGGTCTGGAGCCTGACCTTTCACAGAACCCTGACGAAGCCATCGCACTGGGCGCCGGCATTCAGGGAGGCATCCTATCCGGAAGCGTCCGCGATGTCGTGCTTGTAGATGTGACGCCCCTTTCCCTCGGCATCGAGACCTATGGCGGCTTGATGAATGTGCTCATCCCACGCAACTCGACCATCCCCGTGAAAGCCGGTGAGATGTTCACCAACGCTGTCGCCAACCAGCCTCACACGGTCATCCGTGTCCTGCAGGGCGAGCGTGAGATGGCAAAAGACAACTGGCAGCTCGGCGAGGTGCGCGTCCCCCTCCCCGCTGCGCCGAAGGGGCAGGCTCGCGTCGGCGTGCAGTTCTCCATTGATCGCAATGGCATGCTGGAGGTGCTGGCTCGTGACGTAGCTGCGCATGAGCGCGGTGATTCCGATAGCGACCACATGCTCATTCTGGAGAGCACCGCCGTCGATGTCGCCGATGAAAAAGTGGAACAGATGGTCAGCGAGTCGATCGACTACGCCTTCGATGACATGAAAGAGCGCATCTGGACAGAGGCCGCGCATAAGGCAGACGAACTACTCCCCGCTGTCGAGGAAGCCCTTGCTGGATTCGCTAAGCTCCTTAGCCCCGATGAGATCAGCTCTATCCGAGCAGCCGCTGAGGAGGTGAAGGCAATTCGCGAGGCAGAAACACATGATGCTCATGCCCTGAAGCAGGCGAACCAGAAGCTCGATCAGGCGACAGAAGCCCTGGCTGCCAAGGTCGTCGATGCGGCGATGGGTGAAGCCTTTGGGTGAAGCCTTTGGGTGAAGCCTTTGGGTGAAGCCTTTGGGTGAAGCCTTTGGGTGAAGGTGAAAGAATGTGGCGGAACATTTCGTTTCCACTGAGAATGTTCCGCTGCACCATTCTTAGCGCACTGTTTCTTTTCGCCTCCTGCCGCACGACGACCTTCGATCCAAGCGAATTGCAAGAGGCCAACCGGCAGGCTCGTGCCTTCGACATCCTTGCTTTCGGCGATGATTATTTGCCGCGCTATGGATATGACCGTAAGCACGCTCGTCGCGTCATCCGGGGGATCACCGAGAGCACGCTTCGGGATCAGGCACTTATCCTCAGTCACGCTGGCGCGGTGGGCGATGCACAGTTTCTTGATCTGGTCAGTATGGTGCCGGAGGCAGATGCCGATATCCTGCAGCTGGCTATCTGGGGCTACGATTACAACATCACAGGGAATGAAGAGGCGCTGGATGCCTTATTAGAATCAGAAGCGCGTCACTTTGATGGCGAAGACTCCGATGAACTGCTGATCTCCTCCTACATGAATGAGTGGGAGCTGACGATCGAAATGGTAAAACGGCATGAACCTTATGCTGACGGCACGTTAGGTTTTGCTATCGGTTCCTTCTGGGCAAGGCGGGAATTTCTGTTTCATGAGAAGTATGCCGCCTTCATGGACCGCGCAAAACAATAAGTCTTTGGGAATCGAGACTGTTCGCCAAACCGACTAGTTGTTCCCGTCCCAGCCACAGGTGCGAAAGATTGCCTTGATTCACTCGCTCCCATCTCATCGAAATCTAAGTCCTCCACGATCTCGCAAACGAGATTGCGGCCCCCTCCAAGCGGCATGCCTGATTCTGATTTCGTGCCAAAAAAGTGGCGTAATACTCTATTAATTTGCATACTCTCTTTTTTAGAGTATTCATTCAACATGAACGAGGATCCATCCTTCAGATTTCGGCACCTTTGTGTAGCGATGGTGCTGATTTTGGCTGCTACGGCCATCCTCAGAACCACAAACCTTCGCCATCGAATGCCGCAGCAATGCAGCGCGCACTCCACCTTTTTTGAAGTTCTCCCTGCAAAATGGGATCTTTCAGGGTCTCTTCAGCTGAGTCGCCGCCTTGCCCACCCCTCTCTAAACGACCTGTATCGTTGCGCCGATTTTGTATCCACCCACTTCCGATCAAAACAGAGGACAGAGAGCCTTGCCGTCACAATTGACGATTAAAGCTCCCTGATCAGGAGCTTGTTTCAGACATAAAGCCGCCTTCCCAAACTATCCGCAAAACCACGAAACCTCTCATCACCGCATGTCACGTCCATTTTCAATCGCTCTCATTTGTCTTGCCGTCTTTGCCTTTATCATGACGGGAGCCTACCTCTTGGGAAAAAGCTTCGGAGGCGCTGCCCTCACAAGAATCGACGAGGTAAATAGCCTCCCTGTGCTGGATATGATTGAGGTTGAAGCGCTCGATTCAAACAAGGCTGACACAAACGTCGTTGTCGGGTCCAATCAGATTATCATCAATGGAAAACGTGTTTACCCAGCTTCGGATTCAACGGCAGCAATTGAGCTCACCGGCAGGGAAGTCGTTGAGGATCGAGCAATCAGCGATTTTCAATCCGTAAGCAACCACTCGAATGGTTCCATTCGAGTGTCTTATGGCGCAGAATTTGCCGTCATCCTTACGGGAGACGAAGCTGTTCTCCCCCATGTTACCGCAGAAAATGAAGAAGGTGTGCTTCTGATTCGAATGGACGAACGAACCAAAAGCTCTGCCCCTTTTTCGGTCGATGTGACGATGCCGAATCTAGAATTCCTCTCCCAATGGGGATCGGGTGATACCGAAATCCGAGGTTTCAATCTTGCCGAGCTAAAGCTTGAACTCGGAGGATCCGGAGCAGCCGAACTAGCAAGTGATGTTGACGTCCTTTCGATAAAAGCACAAGGCTCGGGCGACTTCACTCTCTCGGCCGATCCTCCCGAAGAGGTCATCCTTGACCTCCTCGGATCAGGGAATGTAAAACTTGCAGCTTCTAAGCACCTAGAGGCAGTTATTCAGGGATCAGGCGCACTTGATGCCGGATCACACCCAACAGATAAAGTTGAAGTCCGGATTTTGGGTTCCGGCAGCGCAAACGTTGATCCGATAAATGCGCTTCATATCAGAATTAACGGGTCAGGCAATATACTGTCGTCCAAAAAACCAGCCTTATACACTTCATTCAGAATCGGTAGTGGCACAATCAACTTCATTGAGTAGCTCGGCCGATGCCTTGAAACGAAACGATGTCAATCGGCTTCCCAGAAATTGACTCAACCGTCCACGGTCCGAGCAGATTGTCGATCCTCACTCTTCTACAGGTAGAAGGTAGCGTGGATTTTACTACGATGAAGAAGACTCTCAGTCTCGCTGACGGAGTGCTGGGCACGCATCTCAGGAAACTCGAGGAAACCGGATATATAGCCTGCGAGAAGAGCTTTGTAGGACGTCGCCCCAAATCGACTTACCAACTAACGCCCACAGGGAAAGCAGCCCTTTTTCAATACATCGAAGCCATGCAGAAGCTTTTCACCTCAGTAATCGAAACCGAAACAGATCAAGATCTATGAATGGGATGCCCAACGACTCAACGGAAATCAAGGATGTCTCTGCTGACCAGGCAAAGCAGGACATCGACACCATCATGGCAGTCCTCGAGAGGTCTCTTGAAAGGAGGTCTGTCCATGAGTCCCTCACTGCTTGGGGGAATTTCATAACTGCTTTACTCTTTCTTACACTCCTACCGGTAACTTTCTTTTTCTATGGCATGTTTGATGGAAATGAGGAAATCTGGAGAGAGCAGATCTCCAGCGAGAACTTCGACACCCTGCTTCTTCTCATATGGCTCTTTCTTGGAGTCATTTGCCTCTGCGCACTCCCCTTCGCATTGGCAGCATGGGCTATCTTTGCCGGATCTCGCTCGAATTTGTTTTTTGTTCTCATAGCCAGCCTTCTACACATCCTCAATTTCCCCCTCGGAAGCCTCTTTGGCGTCTATTCTCTCTGGGCGATGCTAAGCGGAAAAATCAAATACCGTGAAAAGTTGATTCGCTATCGCGAACCCAATCGTATCGCATGATACGCCGAAACCAACGCTCTGAGAACTTTGAACTAGGTATGTGGCCTGGCAGTCTCCCTGGAATTGAGTCGAGCATTCGAGAAGCACACCATGCCCCTACTGAGTCAGTTTATCATTAGCGGGCGCAGCCTCGGATCCTGACCAAGTGCGGACCTTCGGGCGACTAACGATACTTGCCCAAACCGTGTTAAGATCCAGATAGAGGGGCATGGTAGCGAATGCTCACGATCACTCTATGTAACGACAGACAAAGAGCGCCCACCCGAGATGGGCCGCGTCGATTCATATGCCTTTTGTAGTTGCGCGTGAATCGCTTTTGAGTCCTCTCATGAACTCGCAGACGTCGCCGAGGCGACGCTGATAAGATCGCTTTGCCGACGGAGTTCCTCCGCTAGGGACGTCGGCGTTCTGGCGGGGGTCCTGATTTGGTGAGAAGCGGAGTCCTAGCCCCAGCGGAAGCGAGCTTGCATTCGCCTGGAATCTTCCACATAGTTGATCGTCATGAAACGCTCATTCCCTGCAGCTTTGTTGTCCCTCGCCGTCCTGACTTCAGCGTCTGCCGTCACGGCAAAGGACATACGTGTTCTCATTGCTGACGGACCACAGAAGGCGCACAAGTTCCTGGAAACAACACCTGTCCTGATCGAGATTCTGGAAAGTCAGCCGAATTTCACGGTGACCCACACGAGATCGACGGCAGAGGCGTGCAAGGATGGTTCTTACAAGCCTAATTTCGCTGACTTTGACGTTGTGGTCATGAACGAGGGCTTCGCGGCGCCTGAGTGGCCGAAAGAAACTCAGAAGGCGTTCGAGGAATTCATGGCGAAAGGAGGCGGTATGGTGTCGATTCATGCCGCAAATAACTGCTGGCCGGATTGGGAAGAGTATAACAAAATGACCGGCATCGGGGGCTGGGGAGGCCGCAATGAAAAGAGCGGTCCCTATCTCTACATAGATCACGAGGGCGAGATCATCCGTGATACTTCCCCTGGAAAAGGCGGGGCCCATGGCCCTCGGCATGAGTTCGAGATCAAAGTTCGAGAGCCGGAACACCCGATCATGAAAGGACTGCCCCTGGTTTTCAAACATGGTCCGGATGAGCTTTACGACAAGCTGCGCGGCCCTGCTGAGAACGTTACCATCCTTGCGACGGCATTTTCTTCTGAGGAATACAAAGGCACAGGACGGCACGAGCCTGCTCTCATGACGATCTCCTATGGTGAGGGGCGCGTCTTTCACACGATCCTAGGTCATCATACGGAACAGATCCGTGAGGGCAGCTTCATTACCACGTTCCTGCGCGGCACTGAGTGGGCCGCTACGGGTGACGTGAGCATCCCTGTGCCAGAGGGCTTTCCGAATCAGGAGATCGCCCCCAAGTGACGGCAGTTTTGCAGGGGCTGTGTCCGTTTCACCTACCTCATCGCGCTTGGCGCGAAGCGGCTCTTCCGAATTCTTGCCTCGGTAGCGAGCGCGACGATATACTGTTCCATGCGAACTTTATCAGCTTTTCTAGCAATCGGTCTCCTCGCAACCTGCGCATCTGCCGAAGACCGGCCCAACATCCTTTTCTTTTTCGCCGATGACTGGGGTCGGTATGCCAGCTCTTATCGTAATCCGGACGGATCGCCCAGTCTGAACGACGTAATCGAAACTCCGCACATTGACCGCATCGCTACGGAGGGCGTGATCTTTGACAATGCATTTGTGCCAGTTGCTTCTTGCGGCCCTTGCCGTGCGTCACTAGCCACCGGGCAGTATTTCTGGAATTGCGGCAGTGGTGCGTTTCTCAATACGAAAAACACCGGGTGGAAGTCCAAGGAGACCCCCGGCGGGACCGATGATCCGTTTCGAGAGATTACCAAGTTCAGCGATCTCATCCGCGAGAGCGGCTATTACACCATCAGCTCTCGCAAGACCTTCAAGATGACGCCGTCGAAGAAGACGCCAGCGCATCGTGCCTTCGGCCCCGTAAAGTATGAGCGCTACGGTCTGTATGTGGGCGCTGAGGGGCTGACTCAGGCTGAACGCGCCATTCGCCACGATGAAATTGTCAAAAACTCGAAAGACGAAATCCGGGCTCTTCTGGCGGGGTGCCCGGATGATACGCCTTTCTATTTCACTTATGGCTCAATCAACGTTCACCGCCCTTACACCCCGGACTCGGGAGCGAATCTCTGGAACATCGATCCTGATTCTCTGAAAGGGCTGATCCCTCCCTACCTGCCCGACACGGATGATGTGCGCCGGGACTTTTCCGATTATTTGGGAGAGGTGCTCGCACTAGACCTGAAACTAGGTGCCATGCTAGAGGTGTTGGAGGAAGCAGGCGAACTGGATAACACCCTGGTTATCCTTTCCGGAGATCATGGTATCCCCGGGGTGCCGCGTGGGAAAACGAACTGCTACGATCTCGCTACCCGAGTGCCAATGATCGCCCGACTCCCCTCCGCTATTCCTAGCGGACGACGTGTTGAAGACTACATCAGCGTCATGGACGTCGGCCCGACTTTTCTTGATCTGGCAGGGGTCAATATTCCTGCGGAGATGGATGGCAAGAGCTTCCTGCCGCAACTTAAGAGTAAGAACTCCGGCTGGGTCGACGAGGCTCGAGACCGCGTTGTCATTGGCCGCGAGCGCCATTACCACACCGCCCGCGAGGGGAATCTCCCCTACCCCATGCGCGCCATTCGTTCGAAGGACTTTCTCTACATCAAGAACTTCAAGCCGGAGCGCTGGCCGATGGGCGATCCTCTCAGCTACGAAGCAGCTGACACTCCCGAGCAGCTCTACCGGATGGGCTTGACGACGGATTCGGGCTTTCGTGATCTGGATGGCTCTTTGACGAAGGCTTTCATGTCATCAAAATCGGGCTACAGTGTCTCGCCTGACAAAAAAACGGCAGAGCTGTGGGAATTCACCATGGGACACCGCCCAGCGGAGGAGCTCTATGACCTCCGCAAGGATCCTCATCAAATGGACAATGTGGCAGATGATCCTGCCTATGCTGAGGCGCTGACGTCCTTGAGATCAGAGGTCGATGCCATCATGACCGAAAGCAACGATCCCCGCCTCGGCACGAGTTTTGACTTCCCGCCATACGCTGTGCCGGGGTTAGCAGCAGATTGATAAACAGTCGGACCTAGGAGACCGTTGATAAACTAGGTGAGCGATGGCTGGGTGACCGGAGTATGCAAACTTGGTTTCGGCTGGCAAGGCGCGAGGAGTGATGGTAGCCATAGCTACCTGAGCAACGAGGAACGCAGCCAGACGGAATCAGGGCTGCAGCCCGAAGGGTGAGAGTGATCACTGCGCCCTCAATGATATCGCATATCAAAAGTCATACCGCCTCTCACCATCGTTTGCATAGTTTCTCAATGGTCTCCTAGAGCCTCCGCCCAGCAAAAGCTCGACAGCCCCCTGCTTTTTTAGCTGGTGCAGGGTTTCTTTTTGACTTTCCGCCCCTTCAAAAGTAACCAGAAGCCTCGTAGTCACCTGCGGGGCTTTTTTGTTTCCACACACCACTCTCTTCATCACCATGTCTAAACCCTCCCTCATCATTGGTTCCGATCACGGCGGACTTGAAATGAAAGACGCAGCCGTAGCTCATCTGAAGGCTGCTGGCTATGAGATCGAGGATATCGGCGCCTTTGACACAGCATCTGTCGACTACCCAGATTACGCGGCTACCGTCGCAAAGGCTGTCACATCCGGCGCGAAAGACCTGGGGATCCTCTGCTGCACAACGGGTATCGGCATGGCGATCGCTGCCAATCGCTTCACCGGCGTGCAGGCGGCCGTTGTCACGGATGCCAAGTTAGCAGAGAAGACCCGCACCCACAACCAGACGAACGTCCTCTGTCTCGCAGGAGAACTTACGGAAACCTCGGAGGCAGGATCGATCCTCGATGCCTGGCTCGGTGCTGATTTTGATGAAAGCTCTCGCCACGGACGCCGCGTCGGCAAGATGAATTCCTGCGGTGCTGCCGTTTCCGCCCCTCACCTGGCCTACGTGGACCCAGACGTTTTCGCAGTGGTCGAGCATGAGGAAAGCCGCCAGAGCGGAAACATCGAGCTGATCGCCTCAGAGAACTTCGCATCTAAGGCTGTCCAGCAGGCTCAGGGGAGCTGTCTGACCAATAAGTATGCCGAGGGATACCCCGGTCGTCGTTGGTATGGAGGGTGTGAAGAAGTCGATAAGGTAGAGATCCTCGCCATCGAACGTGCGAAGGAGCTCTTCGGCGCGAACTTTGCCAATGTGCAGCCTCACAGTGGTTCTCAGGCAAACGCAGCTGTCTATTTTTCTGTTTTAGAGCCTGGTGATAAGATCCTGACGATGGACCTCAGCCACGGTGGGCACTTGACGCACGGGCACTTTGCCAACTTCTCCGGCAAGCTCTACGAAGTCCAGCACTACGGCGTCTCCGAGGAAGATGAGACGATCGACTATGACAAGCTTGCCGAGGCCGCAAAGGAGTATCAGCCGAAAATGATCACGGCCGGTGCATCTGCTTACTCCCGCCAGATCGACTTTGCTCGTATGCGCGAGATCGCGGATTCGGTAGGGGCTTACCTATTCGTAGACATGGCGCACATCGCAGGCCTGGTGGCGGCGGGTGTGCACCCGAGCCCCATTCCTCATGCAGACTTCGTGACGACGACGACTCATAAGAGTCTCCGCGGCCCACGTGGTGGACTTATCCTCAGCAATGACGAGAAGATCGCTAAGAAGCTGGACGCCACCGTTTTCCCCGGTGTTCAGGGTGGCCCTCTGATGCATGTGATTGCTGCTAAGGCGGTCTGCTTCCACGAGGCGTTGAAGCCAAGCTTCAAAGAATATCAGAGTCAGGTGGTGAAAAATGCGTCAAAGCTGGCCTCCACATTGGAGAGCCACGGCTACCGCATCATCTCCGGCGGGACAGAGAATCACCTGTTTATGATCGACCTGCGCCCTCAGGGCCTGAACGGAAAGATCGCTCAGGAGGCACTGGATGAGGCGGGAATCACCGTCAATAAGAACTCCATTCCATTCGATACGGAAAGTCCTTTCAAGGGCGGCGGCATCCGCATCGGGACACCAGCCGTGACGACACGCGGGTTGAAAGAGGATGAGATGGTCCAGGTTGGAAACTGGATCCACGAGGCGATCTCCTGCCACGACCAGCCTGGAACGCTCGAAGGGATCCGCCAGCAGGTGATGGAGTTCAATGAGCGGTTTCCGCTGCCGTAGCTCGTTTCAGCCGGGGCCGATTCGAAAACGCTGTTATTTCCTGGTCGTTGCCCCCTTTTTCGCTCATCGTGGGTCCCCTCGAGCTGTAGTGGATTCATTCGCGGACGACATCTGGGTTGAGCACGAGCCCTGCCGTCCAGAGCTTTGCCCGTGGGAATAAATTCCCACCTTCCCGGCCTCGCCTTGCGCATGCAGGGACAGGGGAGCCTGCTTCCGGATGGACGACTTCCAAGTCGTCCTTCTCTGGCTTTAGCTTCAGGTTCTGCCGTGGGAATGAATTCCCACCTCCCTAGCCCCGGCTTGCGCACGCAGGGACAGGAGCGCCTGCGTCCGGATGGATCGTCCTGCCCTGGCTCTGCTCACTGGGCATCCGTTTAGGACTAAAGCT
>JAHDFZ010000308.1 GCA_020627905.1 Verrucomicrobiota bacterium | reverse complement strand
ATCCTCGGGGTCACCGTGAATGACTCTGAAAACGCCTCTCCGGCCGAGAGAGCGAGGGGAGTTCGCTCGATCTCAACGCCGTTTTCGAATAGGCGCACCACCCCCTTCCCTGCGATGGAGCTTTCACCAGCGACAACGACCTCAACACTCGTCCCAGCGGCGACGCGATCTTTCGAAAGACGCACTGCAGAGAGACGAGCATCATCGACAGCTCTCCCCGAAACGGCAAGCGTGTGTATCGCTGTTCCTCGGACGGCAGCCAGCTGAGCTGCTCGCAACAAAGATCCATCTGTCTCCACACCGTCTGAGATCAGAAGAATGTTTCGCCCCTGCCGGCTGGATAGACGATTGAGAGCCATTCGCACCCCTTCATCAAGCTTACTGGAGCTGCGCTGCTCTCTCAACTTAGCCAGCCAGGCATCCAGCTGAGCATTTCCCTCGAAGCCCCCAAGGTAGAGCGGAGTTTCGGAGACGCCATAAAGAGAGCCCTCGACACGGGAATCTACGTATCCTAACAACTGCTCAGCAGCTGTCAGAGATGGCAGGGCGTCTCCATCCCATTGACTAAAGCTATGATCTACTACCACAGCAAGAGCAGGATCCTCTATCGTCCGGTGAATCAGAGGATCGAACAATGCTAGCACAACTGCGATGATACCCGCCATGCGAAGCGAAAACCCCAGGAAGCGTCGTTCACCTGTTTCATTAGCGCCAGACCTTCGCTGGATTCTGAAAAGGACAAAACCCAGCAGAAGGAGAAGAGGAATGCTCCAGAAAATCCATGCAAAATCATCGGACATAACCATTTAAGAGACCGTAGAAAAACTAGGTGATCGATGACTGCATCCCTGTTTTCGGGTGGCAAGGCGCGAGGAGCGATGGTAGCCGTAGCTACCTGAGCAACGAGGAACGCAGCCAGACGGAATCAGGGATGCGGCCCGAAGGGTGAGAGCTGCCACCACGCCTTCAATCGTTTCGAAGTAATATATCCGATCGTCTCTCATCATCGTTTGCATAGTTTTTCAACGGTCTCATAGCCAGGGAACGGCAACCGGCGCAGCCTGTCCAATAAAGTCCGCAGGAACTTCCTCCATCACATAGATTGGCTCGTAAGAGTTCCTGTGCCATCTATTGCTATGAACCAACTCTCCCCCGCCCTGCAGTGGCTTTACTCGACGCAGTCCTTCGGGATCAAACTGGGCCTCAAAAACATGGAGCGCCTCATCGGCGAACTCGACCTCGCCCCGCAGCTGCTTTCGCCGAAGATCCTTCACGTCGCCGGCACTAACGGGAAAGGATCTGTCTGCGCCTTCAGCGAAAAAATTCTGCGGGACGCCGGCATCAAAACCGGACTCTTTACCTCCCCGCACCTCCTGAATTTTCATGAGCGGATAAAAATCAACGGTGTCGACATCGCACCCGAGCGCACAGAGCATCATCTCGAGCGGATTAAGACGCTGGTAGCAGACTGGGATCCTCATCCGACTTTTTTTGAGATCACCCTCGCCACCGCTCTTCTGGAATTTACCGAGCAAGCCTGCGAGGCCATCGTCCTAGAGACCGGCATGGGCGGTCGCTATGACGCGACGAATGCCCTGCTAGCTTCTGTCTCTGTCATCACACCCATCGGGCTCGATCACCAGCAGTGGCTGGGCGATACCATCGCCGAAATCGCTGGCGAAAAAGCAGGCATTCTCAAGCATGCCGTCCCAGCCATCATTGGCGACCTCCATCCAGAGGCCCGTGACGTTGTCGGCAGACGCGCGCTTGAGCTGGGCATTTCCTTTATCGAAGCCCACCCACTTCCTGAAGACTGGGAGCTAGGTCTCGCCGGGCCGCATCAGCGGGCCAATGCGGCCCTGGCCGTCGAGGCTGCCTGCCGCCTGGAGGACAAGCGCCTCACCCTCGATGGCATTCGACGCTCGCTGAGCAATACACGCTGGCTGGGGCGTTTCCAGAAGGCTGAACTCCCTGCAGGTCGACCGCTTGTGCTCGATGGTGCCCACAACACCGACGCAGCGGAGGCGCTCGCAGCGACGTGGGCTGCTGAATATGACAATACAAAAGCCCACCTCGTCTTCGCCGTGGCATCGTCCAAGGACCGCCGCCTCATCCTGGATCATCTCGTTCTACTAGCGGATCAGATCACCATCGTCCCCATCGCCTCCGAGCGCGCTGTTGATCCGGCCGAAATCGCCATGGAGGTCGCTTCCGCCTACCCGGAACAAGTGGCCGTGCATACGGCGGAGTCCGTGGAAGAGTGCCTGAGAGATTTGGATACGAAGGATGATCAGCCCGTTCTCGTGGCTGGATCACTTTTTCTAGTTGGCGAAACGCTTGGTTATTTGAGCGGAGCCGGGTTTGAAAGCTCGACTCAGTAAAGGGGGCGGAGTAAAATATGAATCTAGATTTTGCCTATACCCGCATGACTCTCCCGAAAGAAGGCAAGCTAAGCTTCCTTCTATGCCATTCTTTGCCGCGTCGATATCCCAGTAATCGGGCTGGGAAATAAAGGAAAGATAACCATTTCTCTCGAAGAAAAAAGCAGCCATGTATTTCACGGCTGCTTCTTTCGATTCGGGCGCTAAGAAGAGAACTGGACTTAGCGCTTTCCAGGCTTAAAGAGGGAGCGCGGCTTTTTGCTCGGGGCCTCCTGACGCTCCGATTGATTAGGGACTGCCGGCTGGACGACCACTGGTGCATCTGTTGCGAAGACTGGCTCCGCACTGACAGGCTTCGCGATCTGCATTTTCGTCTTCAGCAAACCGGCTCCCAGCTCGTTAGACAACTGCTGCTCAGCACTGGTTGGATGCGTCGGCAGTTGGTTGAACTCTGGACCGGTCGCATATGGGGCACCATTCTCTGACTGGAAGGTTCCCTGCTTACCATAGTTGACTGCTTCGTTGCGGTTGAACAGATGCCAGAACTTCTTCCCTCTTGGCGCTGCGTCTTCCTCATCAGGGATCGAAAGCTGCTCCCGCTCCACGTAGTAGCGATCTCGGAGGTTCTCATAGAGGGCCTCCGGGCCATCCGTATCGTAGTTCTCCTGCATCAGGCGGTCCTGAGTGACTGGCTCCCGGTTGTCTGGATCGACGACTTCTGTTGCGATCGGAGCTTTCGCAAG
>JAHDFZ010000046.1:951-19541 GCA_020627905.1 Verrucomicrobiota bacterium | reverse complement strand
CTGATCTCGACGGCACTAATGCAGAAAAGAAGGAGAAGAACTACTTCACTGAGGTGAAGCAGGACGCCCCTGGCTTCTTCCTCAAAGGATCTCACCAGTATGACTGGGGACTCCAGAATCGCCTCTCACAGGTTTTCAATCCTAAGAATGGCCGCACCATCATGCTGGCATTCGATCACGGTTACTTCCAGGGACCTACGACTGGTCTTGAGCGTGTCGACCAGACGATCCTCCCTCTCGAGCCATACTGCGACTGTCTCATGCTGACACGCGGTATCCAGCGCGCCGTCATCCCATCCAGCACTCAGAAGGCGATCGCCCTCCGTGCTTCCGGCGGAACATCCATGGCTCGCCCTGAGTATCTCTCCGACGAGAATCTCGCCTGCTCCATCGAAGAGGCTGTCCGCCTCAACGCCAGCGTCCTCGCAGTTCAGGTTTTCATTGGTTCTGAGCACGAGAAGAACACCATCAGCAACATGACACGCCTCATCGATCAGGCGAACCGCTACGGCATTGCTGTCATGGGTGTCGTTGCTGTCGGCACCTCTATGGAGCGCACGCCTAAGTATTTCCGCCTTGCCACTCGCATCATGGCTGAGCTCGGCTGTCACCTGGTTAAGTGCTACCACACGGACGAAGACTTCGAGACCATCACAAGCTGCTGCCCAGTGCCGATCGTCATCGCCGGTGGTAAGAAGCGTCCTGAGCTCGATGCTCTTAAGATGGCCTACTATGCCTGTGAGCAGGGTGCCTCCGGTGTCGACATGGGTCGCAACATCTTCCAGTCCGATGCGCCGATCCCAATGATGAAGGCTGTCCGTGGCGTCGTTCACGAGGGCCTGAAGCCTGAGGAAGCTTACGAGCTCTATCAGCAGCTGAAAGCTGAGGCGTAATCTGCCTCCTATTTGATTTCCAGAGAAGCCCGGCTGCCGAAAGGTGACCGGGCTTTTTTGTGCCCGCCTCTTACTCTTCTCTGAGCGCTGTGATGAGCTGGCTCTTTGACATCGATGACCGCCCCTCGATCCCGAGCTCCTTTGCCTGTTCGTAGAGCTCTTCCTTGGTGCGGCTTTCGTAGGGGCGGCTATCGTGGTTCATCTCCTCGTCAGACGTGTTGGCGATGCGCGCTGCTTTCTCCTGCGACATACCCTTGTCGCGGAGAGCTTCATACTGCTCTTCGTTTTTGATTGATGGTCGTTCATCCGGCATGAAGGATGTTACGAGCGCAAGAGGTCCAGAAGTCTTGCAAGACAGCCAGCTACAGGGACGACCAATACCGCCTGAAGTCATGCCTAGAAACATCAAGCTCTTTATCGCCTTTCGGCTGCTCTTCAATTCGCGGTTCTATTACCCGATCTTCGCCATCCTGCAGCTCGACTATGGACTGTCGATGTCACAGTTCGCCATCCTGAATGCCGTGTGGGCGGTCTCCATTGTATTACTGGAGGTTCCATCAGGGGCGCTTGCCGATCGAATCGGCAGACGGAAGATGATCATCCTCGCCTCCTGGCTGATGCTCGCAGAGATGGCCGTCATTGCTTTCGTCCCCCTGGGAAGCGCCAGCCTCGTTTTCGCCGCCTGGATCATCAATCGGATCCTCTCCGGGGCGGCAGAAGCGGCTGCCAGCGGTGCTGACGAGGCACTAGCCTATGACTCGATCCCGAGGGACGAGCAGGACAAACGCTGGCCCAAAATTCTGTCAAAACTGATGACGCTGTCGTCGATCGGCTTCGTCGTCGCCATGCTCATCGGGGCAGCCATCTATGATGCTGATTTCATGAATCAGGCAGCATCCATCCTCGGCCTGGAAACGGACTTCACGAAAGACTCCCTGATGAGGCTCCCTGTCTACCTCACACTGGCAAACGCTGTCGCGGCCGTCGCTGTCGCCATGTGCCTCCGAGAGCCGGAGAGAGATAGCGGCTCTGATCAATGCTCGGTCTGGGGCGAAATGATGGCTGCTGGGAAATGGATCCTGACACAGCCTTTCGTTCTTGCCCTCGTCCTCGCCGCGCTTGTCCTCGACAGCGTGGCCCGGCTTTTCCAGACCTCGAACTCGGAATATTTCAGGCTGATCGACATCCCGATCGCCTGGGTAGGGGTCATCGGCTCCGTTTCAGCTGCTATGGGAATCTTTGTCCCAAAGATCGCTGAGCATCTGGTCGAGAAATGGAAAGTAGAATGGAACTACCTACTCACCTCTATCCTGCTGATGCTCAGCTTCTTCGGCATCTGGTTGGCCATTCCCATCTGGGGAGTCATCCCGGTAGCTCTTCTCGGAGTGGGCGGCAGCTTCCTCAGCTTTTTCTCATCCCACTACCTCAACAAGGAGACCAGCTCTGATCGACGCGCCACCGTGCTTAGTTTCAAAGGCCTCGTTTTGAACATCGGTTTCGGCGTCCTCAGTTTGAGCTACAGCGGCATTCTTCAGACGTCAGGCCCAGGGGGAAGCGAGGAAAAAAGCTCAAGTGGATCTCAGTCCGAGGCATTTGCAGACACCTTGTTCATCTTCCCTACTTTATTTCTGGTCCTGTGGATTGGCTTCCTCGTCTTTTATCGCTTCCGCTGCCGTGGAGCGGTCACTTCCCGCCAGCAAACTTCTTAGTAAGCCACACCGCTCGCTTGATTCCCTCGTTCTCCCGCAATCTCTAACCTATAAGCCCCCCAAGGAGACTCTGTTTTCGACTTTCAAGATGCTATGACTCCCTCTCAGTTCTGGCTTGCGGTTAAGACTTGAAAAAGAGGGTTTAAATTTAATCCGTTTTCGGAGCACAGCTCCAGTTTCGGATAAAACAGTCAAGCTTAGCCTTCTGCATTGAGGCTCGAACTGTATCTACAAAAAAACCCGCGCGAGGGTTTCTCGCGCGGGTCTCTCAAATGGATTCTATTCTTCAGTTCCCTGATGTTGTGATCCCACCGGACCCATGACTGGCGTTCACCGGAGTGCCGGCGTTATCAGAAGTGGTCCAGAAGACAACGCCACCGTCAATCCCGTTCTGCGGATTGGATCCCGTGAGACCGATCGCAGCTACATTGTTGCGACCGCCACCGCCGGGGCCAGCGTCATAGAAAGACACATTCGCATTCGTGGCTCCTGCTGCGGTGCCACTGAACTCGCCGACAGCTAGAGAGTTAGCTGGGTTAGCTGACGTGACGACAGCTGTGCCATTGGTGGCCTCTACGAGGAAAAACTCGAGACCAGCGTGGTTCGCACGGAGCATTGGGTCTGCAGCCGTCACAACTGTGCCTGCGGCAACCCCCGCACCGAACTCAGCAACCGAGCCGAATCGGTTCTGCTCAAGCCGAATACCGCCATTTCCCTCTGCTGTGTAGGAGGCCGCATCGGTTGGAGCCAGACCAACAGTCCCTGCATAGATGAGCCCCTGCATTGTCTCGTCGGCAAAGCCGGGAGCATCTTCGAGCTGCGCAAAGGCCGATGCCTTAAACCCGGCTGCAGTTGAATTACTGTCGAGGCGAATATCATTATCAAAGACACCTCCATTTACCCCAGCCGTGGTCGGGTCAACAGCGAAGCGGATGCGGTTGATGGTCGGGGATGTCAGCTGGTTCCCGCCTCCTGAGCTGAAATCGAGCGTTCCGTCGAATGCACCAGCATTTGCCGTCAGGAAAATGCCATGATCTGCCTCTCCCGTAAATCCCACGATGAGACCCGTCAGACCAGCAGTGTAGGAATCTGTAATGGTATTGTTGTGGATACCATCACCCGTGATGTTTACCAGGGTCGTCGGCATCGTCCCCGCGCCACCGTTCGCTGTAGGAACACCATTCGCGGTCTGAGCAGCTGTCGATTGCTCGCCATATTCGATGGAGGATCTGACCTGAATACCACCAGCATCGCCAACGAGACCACCGTATCCATTGATGGTGTTGTTTCGGATATTTGTCACTGTCGTCACTGTGTTCGCATCTAGGGCAGCGATGGTTATCCCTGCACCCTCTGCATCAGTGATCGTGTTGTTGTGGATGTCGCCACCGCTCAGGGTAGCATTGCCATTGTAGCCTAAGTCGAGGGTGTTTGGATTCCCAGCGATACGGTCGTCGAAGCCGCTGCGAGAGTTGGACTGCACGACTATACCTTCACCCACGCGTGAAATCTCGTTGTTAGCGATTTCTCCATAGGCGAGAGCTCCCTCGCGACCAGCGCTGACGAGGAGACCCGTCGAAGTGACGTCCCTGACAATATTTTCGGTAATATTTACCGCGTTTGTAATCGTTCCCGTGGCGAGCGTTCCAAAGGTGGCTGTCTGTCCAGTCAGCGCCGCATTTCCTCGGATGATATTGGTCTCTGCAACGATGTTGATTCCACTGTTGCCGATCTCGTCATTTAGAGCCGTATCTGGAGCGCTTCCGTCCCCATCGACAAGGTTCTGCGCCACCTGCCCGAGATCGATATCCCCATTCGTAAGGGCGCGGATGTTGATGCCAATCCCGTCCTGTTCCACCACGATATTGTTGTCAACTGACGCAAGATCGATCGATGAGTTTGCGCCAGCAATAATGTCGATACCGTGAACAGCCGGCCCCGAAGCATTGGCCCCTGAAGGCCCCGAGGCAGTCGCTGAGAAACCACCAGCCGTCGTGTAAGTGCCGACGCCTCCTCCACCGATGAAGTTCTGACGCACTGTCGCTTCACCGACGATTTCCCCTTGCTGACGTCCGAAAATGGTGATCCCACTCCCCGCGTTTACATCATTCACTACATTATTATCTACAGACACTAGGTTCACGCGGCTTAGAGAGCCTGAAAGCACGAAGATCCCGTTCGCCCCGTCAGCACCACCCACACCGCTAACAGTGTTGTTATCCGCCTCTACAGTGGCCGAGTTCCCGGTCGGACGAGCTGCAGACTGGATATCGAAGATAATCCCGGTCCCCGTCAGATCCCCGATACCATCATTGATCCCGGTCGGGTCACCTACAGTATTGTTGGCAATGACATAATTGTCTTCCACCGCGTTAAATGAGGCTACAGCGATCCCCCGGTTTGAATCTTCGACAAAGTTGTTCTGGATGGATACATCCGAAGTTGCGCCATTTGTGCTGACGGCAATGATGCCGACGGCAGGTGCGGTCCCCGCACCAGTGAAAGTAGCCCCACTGGTGCTTCGCATGCCAACTCGGTTGCCGGAAATGTTGACCGGTCCGGCAGGAGCAGCTGCGTTGGCCTCATAGGCGATCCCATCACCTAACCCTGCAGTCGTTGAGGTGATTCCATCCAATTGGTTCCCAGTGATTGCCACTACGTCACCCGTCGTCTGAATCGACGAAACAAGGATACCCTCTGCTCCACCGACGATCTGGTTCTGATCGACGGTCACGTTGCTTACGGTGCCTGCGTCCGTTGACGTGATGTTTACACCACGCCCAGAAAGAGAGGAGGTCGAGGTCGCAGGAGCTCCAGCAGCGAGGGCAGCGCCCTGCTGACCGATGACGTTCTGAGCAACACGAATGGTGGCCTGAACTCCCTGATCGGCTGTCATATTGATGGCATCCTGCGTTGTGGCTGCCCCTGTTTGCTGCACATCATCGATGGTGTTGGACTCGACCACATAATTTGCAGTCGCACCTGTGGTAGCGGCAAGAGTCATGCCCTGGGTGTCCGCGCTATCGATGTTATTCGACTGGATGAGGACATCGGATGACGTAGTCGTGTCAGAAGTCGCATAGGCAATGCCCGTTCCGACCGGAGCAGTCGTTGCTGCATTTGTCCCGATGTCGTTTCCGATGATGTCCACATCGACACCAGTCGCTCCAGCGGAGGCAGTGCCTGCGATGGCTGTGGTGGTTGCGTCAATCACGTTTGCGGCAGGTGCAGTCGCTGCCGGAGAGGCGAATCCTGGGTAAGATCCTGCAACGCCAGGAAACGTAGTTCCCGGAGCGTTGATGAGGCTGTTAGGCAGCGGATTTACCGTCGCAGTTGCCGGAGTTACGGCAGCAGCGGATCCGACGTTAAAATCATCACCAGTGGAACCGTTACTGGTCAGACGAATGCCATCGATCGCTGCGTTGCGGATGATGTTGTTCGTCACGTTTCCAGTGGCGGTTGAACCTGAAGCACTGTTCAGCTGAACCCGGGCATTGGTAATCCCGTTGGCAGGTGTGGCGCTGCCGATGTTGTTCTCCCAGACATTGGCCGTGTAAGATGAGCCATTCTGTGCCGCTACGAGGACACCCGATCCGGAATTATCGATCGTGTTATCTGTGATGTCAGCAACACCGCCGGAGGCATTGTCATAGTCAACGCTGATCGCCGCCGTGGTGATAGGACCGTCTGCACCGAATACGTTGTCGTAGATCTGGGCAATGTTGCCCGTGCTGCCATCAGTGTAGGAAACGGAAGCTCCCAGAAGATTCCCGGAAAGACGGTTGCAGCGCAGGATAAACTCTCCCACATCCTCAACGTTCACCCCGGCTCCGCCGGTGTCACCGCGGATGTCGAATCCCTCAACAGCTGCATAATTAACAGAACCTCCAGCCCCCCCGCGGATATCGAGAGAGCCATCTATGCGTGCAAGCCCCGTATTCCCTCCGAATACACCACACCCGGTCACGAGGGGCTTGTTGGATGAAAGAAAATAAACATCAGTCACCCCTGCACCAGCACCAAAGCCAACCTGCGCGGTCTCTGCGTATACAGTCCCAGTCTCCTGGACATAAATCATACCCTGACCATTCAGCTGAGCAGCCAGCTGCGCGACACCATCCTGAATCGTGTTCACAGGATTCTCTGCTGTGCCGACTGCACCGGCGGCTCCGGCGAGAATGCCGTTGCCAACTGCGCCGCCATTATTTACAAAGATCACGTCCTCGTAGAAGTTTACGAACAGTTCCTGCGTCCCATCAGGAGCAGGCTGCGAAACACCAGCCTGGCGGGTTTCGACGACACCCGTCTGGATGAGATCAGTCTGTCCCAGCGTCACACCGGATCGACGATCCGTATGGTCAAACAAAGATGTCGCGAAATAACCAGTGTCGCCAGTGACTCGCATCTGATCATGGCGAGTAAACGCATTGCCGAGAATCTGAGGCCAGCGACGAACGTCAAGGAAGTTGACGTCTGTCTCGAGGTTGATGCCGGCGGTAACGAGCCAATGGCTCTGGAAGCGGGAATCATCACCACGGTATTCAGCACCCAGCTGGACACCACGAAACGGATGCGTAACGACACCAGCTATCGCGTGCAGCTCCTGATCAAGACCAGCAGATCCTGCCTCGAAATACTCAAGACCTCCATAAACGGTTGTTGGAAGGATATTCTCGCTGATACGCGGCAGATCCCACGACAGCTTCACATCACCTCCGGACCGTCCCTCCAGAAAACGCGCAAGCTGAGGGCTGGAAAAAACGGCATCAGCACTCACGAGCTGACCTCCTGTCGTGCGCACAATCTGCCGACAGGTGATCTCATGCTGGCGCGCGATCAGTTCAGGATCCGAGGTTGTCGTCACTCCCCCCACGCGCTGAACTGCACCGGGAGCAATCTGAAAACCACCAGGACCTGTAATAGAAGGGCCGGTTTGAACCCGCCGATCGCCAGCGAAGTAGTAATTCGCCGAAAGGGCAAATCCATGCTTGTCCTTCACGTCAAAACCACCCCCCCATTGGCTGAACGATGAATCGTCTTTGAGACGCGTGAAATCACCAAACACATTCAAACCGAAAAGGCGATTCTGTTCAGGTCCAACCCAGCGGTGAACAAACCCAACGCTCACGCTCTCCTGCCCGTCATCATCGGCGACTACATCAACCTCTACGAATCCCCCTCGGTCCGATGGTCCATTGCCAAAGCCATAGAGCGGAACCAATCCGCTCCCCTGGACTTCGAAGTCATTTGAGCTTGCCCGAAAATCCAGTTCCGTGGACCAGGCCTGCGTAGTGGGGTGATAGAGATCGAGATCTCGATTGGGGACAACTTTAAAGTCCCGCAGCTGCGGAATCGGCTGTCGCAAGTTTTGAGCCAAAAGGACATTACCTGAAAGCAAGATAAGAAACGCCGAGACAGACCGCTTCAGTCGAAAACAATTACTCTTTTTCATAATTTGGCCTCGAGCCTAAAGAGCACTGTTTGCACGGTCAAATATCAGAATAAGCTTTCTCTGAAGGAATAGAACTGGATTTGTAGGAATCGAACCAGACTTGTAGAAACGGAACGAAAAAATGTAGAAATAGGCAGCTGCCGATGGCCTCGCCGGTATGGTCCCACCGCGTTCGATACGGTTACGGATACGAATCAGTCACCTTTCCTCTTCTCGACCAGAGACCTGGCAATGATGAGGTTAGTCTGGATATGACTACGATCAAGAACGCCAGTGGAAGAACCGTCTGTGATCGGTGAAAAACGCTTAACGACAAGACCTAGAGCCCCACCAGATTTATTCAACACCGGAATACCCAACACCATCTGTCCCGCCATCAAATGGTAAGTCCTATCTGCTGAATATGTCGCACTTAGAGTTGCCGGGAGAAGCATTGGAATGAACTCAAAGGAAGCTGATGCCCGGCTGATGCCGTAGGTGGGGTCGCCAATCTGCGGATCTACGATTACTGAATCGAAGGAAATAAATTCGAACACCTTCGCTTCAGGTGCAGCATTTGCTGGCGGAGTTGCCTGGAGGAACAATAAATCAGCCGCTTTATCCTCGTATAGAAAGACTGCTTCCATCGTTCGTCCATCACCGAACGAAAGATCGAAACGCTCTCTCTCCTGACGAACCGACTCTACACCAGCTCTTCTATTTTCACCCACTCGTGCACCTTTTTTGATACCTTGGGTGGCGTCGTGTGTGTGGGCAGCAGTCACAAGAATACCGGTCTCGTCCAGTATTGTGCCTAGAGATCGCCTTTGCTGAGTGGAAGGTTTCAGGGAAGTCCCATCATCCAGGTCAATCGAAACTGTTGAGATGCTAGTGATGACAACAATTGCATTCTGATTTTTCGTCAGTATATCACTAGGATTCTGTTTATCAGTTTCATCTCCGCAAGCCTGTGCTGTAAATACAAAAATCGCCAGGAGAGAAAGAAGACGAGAGAGTGTTAAAATAGACATCCAATCTAGTAACAAGCAAAGGCATGAATGCAAGAGAAACGGAGGATTCTCTTTTCCCCTCCTCACTTCCTGCCAGCAAACTTCTGCGTAAGCCGTCGTGCGCACTTGATCTGCTCACCTGTTTCCAGGCAGCATTTCCGACGCTGGCGAATCCAATCTACCGGATCAGTCCCGCGCTCGATGAAGCCCGCCTTTGCACACCACGCGATGATGAACTGCCCGGTGCGTCCGCAGCCAGCTACGCAGTGAATGACAGCGGGCTCATCTTTCGCATGATGGTCATCCATGACGGCTATGAACTGCTCGATCTGCTCGTCTGTCGGCACACCATAATCAGGAACGTGGAAAAAATGATAGTCGAACTGATCCGGCACATCCACGCGGTTGTCGAACTCGCACACATTCACGACTGCCTTGATCCCCTTCTCGTCAAAGATATCGAAAACATAGGGGTCAGGCCACCAGGAGGCAGCGATGACTCCTTCCACGATCCACGTGAACGGCTCCGTGCGCTCCGGCTGGCCATCTGCCGGCCAGTAGTAAGGTCGAACTTGTGGTTGCTTCATAGCTCAAATGATATCCCACTAGCTTACGAATGATCCTGCTACTGGATGACTCCATCGCGATCGATGGTGACAATCCTGCCACTGTCGAGATTCTGAGCGACGACCGTGTTGTCGCGGATCTCGAGAACGGCAAAGTTCTTTTCTGAGCCATCACTGTCTGCCGACACGAATTCATCACCCGGACGCACCACGTAGCGGTATTGGCTTTGGGGGGAAGTCAGGACAGCGTAGACATCGCCGGAGGCACCCCCACGCTCGACCCAGATATGCTGGTCCCCAGTAGCCGTGTCTGTCACGGCTACCTGATTGACGGTGACGACTTCACCCTGTGTCTCTTTCGAGGCTACCTGCGCTTGTGAGACTTCGCCGACCTGTAGCGAAGTGCCGGGCAGTTTCTCGCCTGCGGGCACGAAGACCGCTGGTGCATCTGGACGATCCACTCGCTGGATGGACACTCCCTGTGCATTCGCTTCTTTGACCTGATAGGGTAACGGCTGCTCAACAGTGCCCGCCACGATCATTTTCTCGACAGGGCTTTCACCAGCATTGCTCTGCACAAGACGGGATCCGGCCAGCGGGACCATCGGTTTCGCAGATGCCGCCTGTGACGCTGCGCGCGCGGGTTTCGCTATGACGCTCCGGGGAGCTTGCTCCTCCTCATGGCTGACCAGATTTGTAAACTCTTCGGTCACGGCGCTCTGGTTCAGGGCCTCTTTGATCGACTCCATCGTCCCAGCCGGATTAGCAGGAGGAGTCCCCGGATCATCGCCCCACTGAGCCGGATCGAGAATGAGCGCTGCCAGCTCAGCATGTCCCGCCGTCTCTGCAAGCTCTCGGGCGGTTTCCTGTTTTTCGTTCACCGAATAAGGGTTTGCACGATGGCGGAGAAGATAGCGCACAGCCAGTTGATTCCCCTCTCGCGCGGCGATCATCAGGGGCGTCTCTCCCTCTGGACTGCGGGCGTTAACATCGGCCCCCTGCGCGAGGAGAACGGCCAGAACTTCCGGCGTGCTGGAGAATGCCCCCACTAGCAGGGCTTTATCCAACGCGGTCGCAGGTGCCTGGGATGCTAGCAGCTCGGCAGTTTTACTCTGGTTGGCAAAAGTGGCCACCGTCAGCGCATCCCAGTTTTTCGGCGTCTTCACAAAAGGATCAGCACCACGCGAGAGGAGAAGCCGCACCAGCTTCTCACTCCCCTGGGCAGCGGCAATCATAACCCCTGTCTCACCGTCCGTCGTGGGTTTTTGGGGATCGGCACCAGCATCTAGGAGGGTTTCAACGAAATCGATCCGACGAGCCTCGATGGCGTGATGAAAGACACTCTTCCCGTTTTCGTCCGTCTTCTGCAGCCATGCGAGATCGGGGAAGGCTTCACGGTAGAGGTCAAGCGCGTAGAGATCTCCCTTTCTGGCAATCGCAAACAGAGCCGACTCACCCGGACCGTAGCCCAGCTCCTGCAGCTCATTCGCGGCCTGCTTCTGAGGACTACTGCACGATGTAACCAGGAGCAGAGCGCTCATGGCCACAAAGCCAGAGAATTGAAAGGGAAGAATTCGAGGGTTCGCTATGGTTTTCATTCGGAAAAGTTAATAATTTTCCGCTCAAAACACCTATAAACAAGCCCTTATTTATAAAAATTATCAAAATCATGGATTTACAGCGATCTTTCGAGAGTTGACCGTTGACCCGCTGCCCTCTCGCGGCAGTGTCTTCCCATGACTGTTCGCACTCGTTTCGCTCCCTCTCCTACCGGTTTCCTGCACATCGGGGGAGCACGCACAGCCCTGTATAACTACCTGTTCGCCCAGCGTCATGGCGGGGAGTTTGTCCTCCGTGTCGAAGATACCGATGCCGCCCGTAGCACTAATGACTCCATGGAGATCATCCTCGACGGCATGCGCTGGCTCGGCCTCGAGTGGGATGAGGGGCCAGACAACGGCGGACCCTTCGGCCCTTACCGCCAGAGCGAGAGAACGGAAATCTACGAGAGCTACTTCCAGAAGCTGCTCGACGCCGGCCAGGTCTATGAGGACGAAGATGCCTGGCGATTCCGCGTCCCCGATCAGGAGATGATCGTCGAGGACCTCGTCTGCTCTCATATCCGTGTGAATCTGAAAGAACAGGGGTCGCGCCGCTATGATGAAGCGACGAAGCAGGAGGTCGAGGCCAATCCTGACCTCGTGATCCGCCGACCGGATGGCAGCTTTATCTTTCACTTCGTCAATGTGGTCGATGATATCGAGATGGGAATCACTCACGTCATCCGCGGCGAGGACCACCTCTACAACACACCGAAACATCTCGCTCTTTTCCAGGCGTTCGGTGCCCAGCCTCCGGAATTCGCCCATATCCCACTGAACCTAAACCCTTCTGGGACGAAAATGAGCAAGCGGGATGAGGGGGCACTCATCCATGAGTATCGCGATGCCGGCTTCCTCCCGGAGGCGGTAAACAATTATATGGCTCTGCTCGGGTGGTCGTCGAAAGATGAAGAAGAGATTTTCACCATGGCAGAACTGATCGAGCGCTTCGACCTCGATGGGGTCAACAGCAGCAACTCCAAGTTCGACTATCAGAAGTGCCTCTGGGTCAATGGCGAACATCTCCGTCGACTGACGGCCGCTCAGCTCCTGGATTTATCGGCCCCATTCCTGCAGGCGGCAGACATTGATCCGGCTCACTCTCGCGTGCCCGAATGCCTCGAGCTGGCTCGTGAGCGCGTGCAGAAACTCTCTGACATTCCGAAGGTCATCGAGACCGCCTTTATTGGCACCCGTGTCACTTACGATGAGGCATCTTTAGCAAAGGTGACCGGGCGGGACAATATCGCCACGCTCGTGACGGCGATGACCGATGCCCTTGAGAAAGCGGAAAGCTGGGATCCAACAAGCATCAAAGAAGCCATCAAAGAGGCCGCAGCCGATCAGGGGGCCAAGATGGGAGCGCTGATGCTGCCCTGCCGCGTCGCGATTATGGGATCGACAGAGGGCGTCGACCTCGTGCCGATGCTCGATATCATCGGAAAAGAATTTGTCGTCGGTCGCCTGCGCAACTTTATTGCTCAGTATCTAAGCTAGCTTCACCAAGCCGATGAACTTCAGTGACCTACGTGCCATCCTCCAATACGTCCCGCAATTTCGCGGTAAGACCTTTGTGGTGGCGTTAGATGGGAGCGTCGTAGATTCTCAGGATTTCACAAACATCCTGCTCGACCTTGCCGTTCTGCGGTCGCTGAGTATTCGCATCGTGCTGGTGCACGGAGCAGCTGCCCAGATCGAAAAGCTAGGCTCCATGCGAGGCATCCCCCTGTCGAATCTCGATGGCAACGGACTGACCGACGCCGAAACACTGGAGGTGAGCATGGATGCGATCTCGAGGCTGGGTAATGAGATCCTTCAGAGCCTGACAACCGCTAAAGTCCGAGCAGCCTGCGCAAACGCCGTTCATGCCTACCCAGCGGGAATCATTGGTGGCGAGGACCAGATTTTCACCGGGACGGTCGATCGCGTAGACGCCGAGCTGATCCAGGGTTTTCTGGAGCAGGACATCCTGCCCGTCGTCCAGCCACTCGGCTTCGATGCCGATGGCCAGATTCTGCGCCTGAACTCAGATCGCATCGCTCGCGAAGTGGCGCTTGCTCTGGGTGCAGAGAAGATCCTGTTTCTTTCAGAGGCAGATGTCTCTGTGGGCACCACGCAGGCTGACCGCCAACTGTCTGCAGATGCGGCTCAGCAGTTCCTCGAAGAAGCCGCTGACCAGATCCCATCGGGCGTCGCCTCGAAGCTCTCCGAGGGAATCCGAGCGACGCGGGATGGCATTCCGCGAGTGCACCTCATATCGTCACGCCAGGATGATGCGCTGCTCTCTGAGCTTTTCAGCACCGAGGGGGTCGGCCTCATGGTCTATGCTGATGCCTACCTGCGTATCCGTCCCGCTGAGCGCTCAGATATTGATGAGCTCCACACCCTTATTCATCGGGCCGTAGAGGACGAGCAGCTGGTGGCACGATCACGCGCGACGCTACAGGATCAGCTGGATGACTTCATCCTGCTGGAGATCGATAACACACTGATAGGCTGTGTCGCCCTTCACAGCTACCAGGACTCGTCAGCCTGTGAGCTTGCTTGCCTTTTTATCAAACGGGGTCACAACGGCCAGGGTTACGGCCAGCTGCTTTTTCGCGAACTCCTGAACAAAGCTCATGCTCAGGGAGCAAGCGGCGTTTTCGCGCTTTCGACGCAGGCAGTCGGCTACCTTGAGCGCCTGGGTTTCGTCAAGCAGGATGACTTGAACGGCATCCCTGAACGACGCGTAGGAGAATGGCTGGAGAATGCACGCAATGCCGTGGCACTCTGGCTCCCTGACGCCCAGTTTCGTGCGATCTGAGAGTGAATCGCCATCTGGGGCTAGCGACCAGCTTTCCGTCGCCGGGAGAAGCGCATTCCTGCGGCAGCGACCTGTCGCCGTGAGGGCACAAGACTGAGCCATTCTTCAAGTGATCAGCTCACAGGACTTCTGTGTGGGACTGAAGCACCGCTTCCATAGCCGTCATCCTACAAACACACCTGCGTAGCCTACGGAGCACCAAAAGTATGATTTTTAATCATTTTACACCTCGTGTAGGAAAACATAGTAGGCAAACCTTCTTTCAGAGCCGAAATCCCACTATGGCTATTTTTCAACTGATTTGCAGATCTTAAAGAATATTTAAAGACTAAAACTAGACCGAAACAATGAATAGAGCCCACATCCAACTTGTCTGTCTAATTTTCGATACATTTCCCTTAGACCTTCTTCAAGATCCATTCGTAACACCTTTCTGCACTCATTCAGTGTAATTAACTAAAAACCCAATCATATAAGTCATGGAAAACATGGAAAACTTTTTCACGTATCAGTCCTACCAGTGGGATCTCATCTCCCACATCCTCGTCTTCGGGGTAGGTGCGACTCTTGCGGGATTAGTCTACTTCGTCATCACCGCTCGTGAGGTGTCCCCCAAATACCGCATGAGCAACTACCTCTCCGCTGTCGTCATGGTATCGGCCGCCATCATCCTGTTCAACCAGCAGCAGAGCTGGGATCGGACCTTCTCCTACAATGGAGATGTCTGGCAAGCCAACTTCGCTACCGAAGGGGTCGAAAGCGGCACCACCTTCTCCAATGGTTACCGCTACCTGAACTGGGCGATCGACGTCCCGATGCTTCTGCTGCAGATCCTCTTCGTCGTGCCGATCGCGGCTGCCGGGTTCCGCAAGCTGGCATGGGGGTTCGGTGCTGCCGGTCTGCTGATGGTGCTTTTTTCCTATGCAGCACAGGTCTTCGAATACGGCTTCAATCCGGATGCACCGGATGCTGCTGCCGTCACCAAATTCTGGATCTTCTACGCTCTCGGCTGGCTGGCTTATCTTGTCGTCCTCGCGATTTTCTTCAAAGGCGTCATGCCGACAACCCGCTCGCTCTCTCCACAGGCAGGCGGTGTCATGAAGTCTATCTCGGTGCTCTTCCTCATCTCGTGGACCATCTACGGTGTCGTGATCGCGATCCCTGCCTTCGCCTGGTCTGCCAGTGGTGGAGTCTGGCGTCAGATGCTCTTCACCATCGTCGATGTTACCTCCAAGGTGATCTATGGCGCGATGCTCAGCTACGTATGTGTGCTGCGCTCACGTGAGGATGGCTACTCCGCTGACCCTGTCGTAGCCAGCGCTAAAAGCTAATGCTTTCCCTCTACCCGACCTGCGCATAAGCTGCGCCTCATGCTCGCAAGTTACAACAAGCCACGACAGAGAGCCAGTCTCCTGTCGTGGCTTTTTTTCGGTCCCTGCCTGGCGCTTTCCCTCGCGTTCGGCATCGATCAGTCGCTACCCTGGTTGCCCTTTTTTCTTTCTATCTTTCTCTTTGGGCTGCATCACGGTGCTGCTGACTGGCTACTGCTCAGGCCTCGAGACAGGAGCCACGGCCTGCTGCTCTTTTCTCTTTATTCTGCCGTGGGAGCGCTGGCATGGCTGATCGCTTACCTATCGCCCGCTCTAGCCATCATCGCTTTTTTCGCCCTCACCGCGGTGCATTTCGGATTGGCTGACGAGCGTGATCTACGATCTTTTTCACCGGCTGCTGCTCATCCCGGTCTCACCCATTCATCCAGCGGCGTGATCCGCATGGGCGCCTTTCTATCCTCGATCTGTGCTCTCGGAGCGGGCGAGGTCATCTCCCTCTTCCAGGATGTCTCTCGCCTGCTCGGCAGACCGGAGGCTCTCCCAATCGATGCA
Organism: Verrucomicrobiota bacterium; assembly: GCA_020627905.1. Taxonomy (GTDB): domain Bacteria; phylum Verrucomicrobiota; class Verrucomicrobiia; order Verrucomicrobiales; family DEV007; genus Arctic95D-9. The sequence continues at coordinate 3,642 of JAHDFZ010000046.1, read as the reverse complement.
GCGGCGGTCTCGTTAGTCTCCCTCGTTCTCTGCTGCGCTCTGTTCACCCTGTGGCTCATTTCACAGCTGGTTTTCTTTCTTTCAAACCGACGTCGGGAAACGTTCGCGCGGATAACGGTCGACGCAGGCGAAGCACTCCTCCTCGCGATTGCTGCCTTTTATCTCCATCCGGTTTTCGCGGTCGGGCTCTACTTCCTCTGCTGGCATGCCTTCCGTCACTCTCTCCTGGTCAGCCGCGAGCTAGACCCCGGCGAGCTTTTCGGGGGCTTCCGCTGGCAAGCAGTCTTACGATCTCACATGTATGCTCTCCCTCTCTCTCTACCTATCATCCCCCTAATGGGTTTTCTGTTGTGGTGGAATGGATCCGTTTCTGCGCCGACGGATTGGGTCGCTGCCCTGCTTGTGGTCTGCCTCATTTTCACCCTGCCACATCACTTCATCGTCGAAAAATCGCTTGGTCAGACCATCGCTCCGCCTTCACCAGCTAACGCCGTGAATCTCAGTCAATCCTGAAATTATGTCCCATCACGTCCATCATTCACCGGAAAGCACGAACAGGCTTTCGTCGCTGATCAAGCATCTGCTCAATGCGCTGCGCTACCATTTCTGGCCAGTCCCGCTGCTCGTTGTCTTCCTCTGCCTTGCGCTTGCGCAGGTGTGCCTGTTACTTGACCAGAATTACGAACCTATTTTCAGGAACTTCGCTGGAGAGCGCTCGGCAGATGGTATGCGGACCCTCCTTTCGACAGCCGCATCGGGCCTCATCACGCTGGCAGCACTTGTTTTTTCGACCACTCTGGTGGCACTGACTCTCGCATCCTCACAGTTCGGTCCGCGACTTCTACATGATTTCATACGAGCTAAACCCAACCAGATCACGCTCGGACTGCTGCTAGGGACGTTCCTCTATTGTCTGGTGGTTCTCAGATCCATTGACGGCGGAGCATTGTCAGAGCTCTCGACACTGGTGGGATTTATTCTCACTCTCCTGAGCATCGGAGTGTTTCTCTTTTTTGTGCATCAGCTCGTTCATTCCCTGCAGGCGGAGAACGTGGTGAAGGCTGTAGCGAGGCGGCTTTACAACAAAATCGAGCAGACATTCCCAGAAAAAATGGCCAACGATGGCGAAGAGGAAGAAGCCGAAAACGAGCGCCAGACCTGGAGTGAGCTGGATAACGAAAAGCAGATCATATCATCGTGCGACGGATACCTTCAGTTCATCGACGAAGAAGCCCTGCTGGAGCTGGCAACTGACTTTGACCTGCGCGGGCGTGTCCTCGTCAAGCCGGGTCACCTGCTCATGCGCGGCGCCGTGATCATCGCCTATGAGCGATCTGATGACCTCTCCGACGATCAGCAGAAAAAGCTAAATGGTTGTTTTCTGTTCGGAGAGGAAAGGACCCCGGAGCAGGACTTCGAGTTTGAGATCCGCCAGCTGGTAGAAATCGGTCTGCGTGCGCTTTCACCGGGTATCAATGACCCCTTTACGGCGATTCACTGCATTGATCTGCTAGCTGTCGCTCTTGGCAGAATCGCCAGACGCGGGACCAAGGAGAATTGCCTCTATGATGACGATGGCAAGCTACGGCTGCGGTTGCGACCGACCAGCTTTCAGAATCTCCTCGATACAGCATTTCTCCAGATCCGACACGATGGAGCCTCTCGACCGGATATCTGCCTGCGGATTTTCGAAGCGCTCCAGCAGATCCTCGGTCAGGCAACCGCTGATGGCCAGATCGAATATCTACAGGAGTTCGCTCAAAGGCTGCAGGAGGAATCGCTGCGCAAATGTGAGTCCAGTTACGACCGCAGTTGCCTGGAAAAGGCTTATGAATCCTTCCGAGGGAAAGCTGAGAGCTCCTGAGCTTTTCTCTTTCGCTGTGTGCTCCGGCATGTAGGGTGAGCGGTCCAGCTACGGTCCCATCAATGAGGCTTCTCACCCTGTCTATCTCCACACTTCTCTGCTGCCTTCCGCTCACCGTCTGTAGCGACCGGACGACTCAGGTGGAGCTGGCGGCTGAAAACAAAATCCTCCTCCTCGGAAACGGGGGCGAGCCCAAAGCTCTCGATCCGCACCTGGTGTCATCTGTCGGGGATAGCAACATCCTACGCTCCCTTTTTGAGGGCCTGGTCATCCCGCACCCGGAAGACGACACGAAGCATCTGCCCGGGGTAGCCCAGAGATGGGAGGCGAACGAGGAATTCACCACATGGCGATTCTTCCTACGCCAGGACGCGAAGTGGTCAAATGGAGACGCCGTGACTGCTCACGACTTTGTCTATGCCTACGAGCGCATCCTAAGAGCGGACATGGCCGCCCCTTATTCGTCTATGCTGTATTTCCTGCAGGGCGCAAAAGCTTTCAACGAAGCGGACCCGGGCACCCTTTCCTTCGACACCGTGGGGGTAAAAGCCGTCTCTGACACGGAACTCCTTTTCCAGATGGAGGGACCGACGCCATTCTTTCCTGATGTCGTGAAGCACACCACCTACTACCCTGTCCACCGGGAGACAATCGAGGCCCATGGCTCCATGACGGATCACTTCACAGCCTGGCAGAAACCGGGCAACCATGTGGGGAACGGCACCTTTCAGCTGAAGGAATGGAAGATCAACAGCCATGTCACCGTAGAGCCCAACCCTCACTACTGGGACAGAGAAACGAATACCCTCAATGAGATCCGCTTCTTC
>JAHDFZ010000046.1:0-941 GCA_020627905.1 Verrucomicrobiota bacterium | reverse complement strand
AAAAGCCTTCCGAAACGGCCGCCTCCACCTCTCCTACACCGTCCCGCCGAACCTGATTGCCGATTACCAGAGCAGAGCGGATTCCCCCATGCGGATTGATACCTACAATGGAGTTTATTTCTACCGCTGTAACGTGGAGAAAGGACCGACTTCATCTCTCAACTTCCGAAAGGCCCTGAGCCACGCGATTGATCGTCAGGCGATCACGGAGTTTGTGACGAAAGGCGGGCAGCAGCCAGCCTACGCTTTCACCCCGCCATCAGAGTCAGGATATTCCCCGCCAGAGCTGACCGGCTTTGATCCTGAGAAAGCGAAGCAGCATCTCACTGCCTACCTGAGCGAGGCCGGCCTCAAATCAGCAAAGGAGGTCGAGCCCTTTGTCATTCTCATCAACACCTCCGAGTCGCACAAAGCGATCGCTGTCGCTATCCAGGCTATGTGGCAGGAAATACTCGGCCTGAGCTCCGATCAGGTGACCATCCGTAATGAAGAATGGAAGGTCTATCAGAAGACGATCCTCGATCAGAACTACACCGTCGGTCGCGCAGGCTGGATCGGAGACTATCTCGACCCGACCACCTTTCTCAATATGTGGCGCACCGGAGATTCTAACAACAACACCGGTTGGTCATCAGCGGAATATGATGCACTGATGACGGAGAGCACCCGCACGTCGGACCCGGTAGAGCGGCTCGAATTCCTGAAACAGGCTGAGGCCATTCTAATTGAGCAAGCACCTGTCCTGCCGATTTACTGGTATACACGCGTGTTTCTCATCCATCCGGATGTCGAGAACTGGAATCCCCTGCTCCTCGATAATCGCCCCTACAAGTTCGTCCGTCTGGGAGACCGTTGAAAAACTATGCAACCGATGATGAGATATGGGGTATGTTTTTGAAACAGTAGAGAGCGGATGGGATACTCTTACCCTTCGGGCTGCA
>JAHDFZ010000045.1:10102-19569 GCA_020627905.1 Verrucomicrobiota bacterium | reverse complement strand
GATCGAGGGATTGTCGGGCCTTTCCTGTCCTTACGCCCACGTCAGCATCGTCGGGGAGAAGAAGCTGCATGCTCTGGGGCCGATTCTCATCACCCACTGGGGACTGAGTGGCCCGGCCGTGCTGAAGACATCTGCCTGGGGAGCGCGGACCCTCGCGGAAAAAGACTACCAGTTTTGTATCCGTGTGAATTGGCTCGGTGAAGTGAAGTCTGAAGGGGTGCAGGAGGTTTTCGCCACCATGCGGAACGCGCATCCGAAGAAACAGGTGCACAGCGGTTGCTCCGATCTGGAGATTCCGGGCAGACTGTGGAAGCGCCTGGCGGAGGCTGCCGGCATATCCGCCGAGCAAACCTGGGCGACACTGCCCCGCGCCGAGCGGGATCGCCTGATCGATCAGCTGGTGGCCGGTGAATTCGCGGTCACGGGTAAAAGCATGAACAAGGATGAATTTGTGACGGCAGGGGGTGTGGCCCTGCCTGAGGTGAATCCGAAGACCTTCGAGAGCAAGCTGCATCCCGGCCTCTTTTTCGCCGGAGAAGTCCTCGATATCGACGGAATCACGGGTGGATTTAATTTTCAGGCCGCTTGGACGACTAGTTACCTGGCAGGTGTCGCTGCGGCGGCTCGGTCTCAAGAGTAAACCCAAGCAAAAATAGAAAATATCCACCTTATGGAAGAATCGAAAATGATCGTCGGAAGCGAGGAATGGTGCGCTTTCCCCACCCTGAATGTCCCGGCTATCAAGGCGCGGGTCGACTCCGGGGCGAAGACCTCCTCCATGTTCGCGCAGAATGTGCAGACCTTCAGCCGCGACGGTCGCTCGTGGGTGAGCTTCGATATCTGCCCGCTGCAGAACAATGGCACCGCCGTCCGTGGGGAGGCACCCGTCTTCGACCGACGCGTCATCAAAAGCTCGAACGGAGCCAGTGAGAAGCGCTACGTCATCAAGGTGCCGCTCTCGATCTCTGATACGGTGTGGGAGATCGAGATCACGCTCGCCAACCGCGATTCCATGGGATATCGCATGCTCTTAGGGCGTGAGGCGATGGCTGACCGCATCCTCGTCGATCCCTCCGCGAAGCTGCTGATGGGGGACTACACCAAAGATGAGCTGGAGGCCTTTTACCACGCGCCGGAGAAATCGCGAGGCGGCCTGAAGATCGGTCTGCTGGCGAGCAATCCCGCCCTCTATAGCAACCAGCGCATCATTGAGGCAGCAGAGGCGCGCGGTCATAGCATCGAATTTTACAACATCCAGCAGAGCTACATGGTGCTGGACCACGGCACGCCATGCGTCGTCTATCGCGGAGGCAAGATTCTCAATGAACTGGACGCCGTCATCCCGCGCATCCGCCCGAGCATGACCTTCTACGGCTGCGCCCTCGTGAGGCAGTTCGAGAGTCTCGACATCCTCACGCTCAACACGGCGAAGGCCATCACCTGCTCGCGGGACAAGCTCTACTCCCTGCAGCTGCTCCAGGCCTCCGGTGTGGCGATTCCGAAGACCGGCTTTGCCAATAGCCCGAATGATACGGATGATCTCATCGATCTCGTGGGCGGCGCTCCCCTGATCGTCAAGCTACTGGAGGGCACGCAGGGCAAGGGCGTCGTCCTCGCCGAAACGCGCAAGGCGGCAGAGAGCGTCATCGGAGCGCTCAAGTCGCTCAAGGCCAACCTTTTAGTGCAGGAATTCATCAAGGAAGCCTCCGGCAAGGATCTGCGCCTCTTCGTCATTGATGGCCGAGTCGTCGCCACCATCGAGCGATCCGCCGCTCCGGGTGAGTTTCGAGCCAATATTCACCGAGGGGGTGTCGCGCGGAAAATCACTCCGACTCCTGAGGAACGGTCCCTCGCCGTTAAGGCTGCGAAGTCTCTTGGGCTGCAGGTGGCAGGTGTCGACATCATCCGCTCCAGCCGCGGGCCGCTGCTGCTGGAGGTGAACTCTTCTCCCGGGCTGGAGGGGATCGAGAGCGCCTCGGGCAAGGACATTGCAGAAATGATGATCAAAATGATCGAAAAGAAGCTGAAGTGGACTCCGCCGAAGAAATCCGAGTAGCGGGGAGATTCCGTTCGTGCAATCTGCGAGGCAGCATGTAGGCTCGGCGCACCGGTCTACTAGCTGCTTCTATGAATCCCTTCACCCTCTATCAAATCGCTGACGCTGTCTCGGGATCTCTCATCCAGGGGGTCCCGGCCCAGACGGTAGCGCGGGTGCAGACAGATTCGCGTAAAGTCGAGCAGGGGGACCTTTTCGTGGCCCTCGTGGGGGAAAATCATAACGCGCACCGATACCTCGATCAGGTGGGCGAGCAGGGCGCTGCCTGCATGATCGTATCGCAGCTGCCTGCCTCTACTGAAGGCTTCACTGGCGGGATCATTCGCGTGACAGACACCCTGAAAGCCCTTCAGGATCTTCTACCAACGTTCGGTGACGCGTGCGCAACGGGTCATCGGCATCACCGGGTCGAATGGCAAGACATCTACCAAGGATTTCGTCGCCAGCATTCTCGGACAGGCTGGACCGGTCAACAAGACGGCGGGGAACTTTAACAACCATATCGGCCTGCCACTGACTATCCTCAAAGGCAGCGAGTCTGATCAGTTCGGCGTTTGGGAAATGGGGATGAACCACGCGGGGGAGATTGCGCCACTGGCGGCCATCGCGCAGGCAGATGCTGCCGTCATCACTCACATCGGCACCGCGCACATCGAGCATCTGAAAACGCGCGATGCCATCGCTCACGAAAAGACCGAGCTGGCCCGCGCCATCGAGCCGGGTGGCTACGTCATTCTCCCACAGGCCGACGATTATTTTGACTACGTGCAGGCTGAGAGTCGTGCGACCGTCCTCGGCGCTGGATGGGGAGAGGGTGTCATTCAGGGCAGTGATCTGGAGCTGCACGCAGATGGCTCACGCTTCACGGTGAAATCGGAGTTTGCTGACAGCTTCGTCGTCGACCTTCCTGTGCCGGGGAAACACATGGCCAGCAACGCGCTGCTGGCCATTGGCATTGGGTTGAAAGAAGGCCTCAGCCCGGATCAGATCACGAGTGCTCTGGCCGGATGTCGATTGACCGGCGGACGCCTCGAAGCCAAGCAGATCGCGGGATTTTCCATCCTCGATGATAGCTACAACGCCAATCCTGACTCCATGAAAGCGGCTCTCGATGTCCTGGCAGCGACGCCAGCGCCGGGAGCGGGCGGTGAACGTGTCGCCGTCCTCGGTTTTATGGGGGAACTGGGCGAACATGAGGAGGGCGGTCACCGTGAGGTGGGCGCTCATGCTGCCAGTGTGGGGATCGATCGCCTCATCGTCACCCATGATCGGGCAAGGCCGATCGCCGAGGGGGCTGAGAAAGCAGGCTTAGCGACGACATTTGTTGAAAGTCAGGAGGCTGCAGCGGCGTTTCTTCATGAAACCCTCGCGGAAACGGCCGCAGACCATCAGATCCTCGTCAAAGGAAGCCGCGCCGCTGCTATGGAGAAAGTCATTGACCATTTGCAGGACCTTGCTAATTCCTGAGGAAGTTCTTCCCACGAACAACCCCATAACCTCCAACCGCTCCCACACCTCAGATGCTTTTTCAGCTCAGCGAGATCGATCTCTTTAACGTCTTTCAGTATCAGACCTTCCGGGCTGCTGCTGCCGCACTCACCGCATTCTTTCTCACGATGTTTCTGGGGAATTGGGCCATCCTCAAGCTGACCTCGCTCAAGCTCGGCCAGCCCATCCGCACAAAGGAAGAGGTCCACAAGCTCGCCGATCTCCACGGTGGAAAAGTCGGCACCCCTACCATGGGCGGCATTCTCATCGTTGGGACCGTCCTCATCGCCGTGCTGCTATGGACAAGGCTGGATAATCCCTTCATCCAGGCGCTGATCTTCGTGACTCTCGTTTCGGGAATGCTCGGCTTCGCCGATGACTACCTGAAAGTCACCAAGAAGAATTCGGTCGGCGTGAGGGGGAAGATGAAGCTGCTCGTGCAGTTTGTCATGGCGATCGCCGCCATCGCTTTCCTCTACTTTCATCCCGAGACCGGCGACTACGTGCGCAAGCTCTACTTCCCGTCCATCAAAGATCCTATCATCGAGAACATGGGGATCATCAGCCTCTTTTTCCTGCCGCTGGTCATCGTCGGCTGCTCGAATGCTGTGAACCTGACTGATGGACTCGATGGTCTGGCCACCGGCTGCACCATCACCACGTGCTTCACCTACGGGATTTTCACCTATGTAACCGGCAATAGCATCGCCGCTGACTACCTGCTGCTCCCGCACCACCCCGGGGTAGGGGAGGTCGCTATTTTTGCTGCTGCTCTCATGGGAGCTTGTCTCGGTTTTCTGTGGTTCAACTGCCATCCCGCACGTGTCTTCATGGGAGACACCGGATCGCTATCGATTGGTAGCATGATCGGCATGATCGCCATCTGCTGTAAGCAGGAGCTCTTGTTGATTGTTGTTGGATTTGTTTTCGTCATGGAGGCCACTTCGGTCATCCTCCAGGTTGCGTCCTTCAAGCTGACCGGGAAGCGCATCTTCAAGATGTCACCTATTCATCACCACTTCGAGCTGCTGGGCTGGGAGGAGAGTAAAGTGATCAACCGCTTCTGGATCATTTCGATCATCTCAGCGCTGGTCGGGCTGATGACGCTGAAGGTGCGGTAGGGGGGGGGGATGGATAGCAGTCGTGATTACTGCTTTGCCACTGGGGAAACCTTTGCGGAACTATTGAAGCCGCAGGGAGTCCCAAAATCCGTATGCTCAACTATATTTACCGATCTCTGCTCTCTCTATGCACAGGAGCATAGGGCCTATCACAATCGGACTCATATCGAGCACATGCTCGGGCAATATCGCCGGTTTGAGGTGTCGAATCCTAGCGTTGAACTCGCGATCTGGTTCCACGACGCCATCTATGACCCACGTAGCAAGACGAACGAGGTGGACAGCGCAGACTATTTCGGAGACGTTCTAAATAACCATTTGTCCGAGATCTTATTGACTGATGTTAAGCGTCTCATCAGCGCCACGGATCCGGGCCATCCTCGGTCGGGCGATCCATACGAAGATCTTCTGATCGATATAGATCTTTCGATCCTGGGAGCGGGAGAGGATGCATATGAGAGATACAGCGCGGCAATCCGTCAGGAGTATGATTTCGTTCCGTGGAACGATTTCGCTATGGGAAGAACGAGCGTGCTGGAACGGTTTCTGCAGCAGCCCATTTATGCGACTGCACAGTTTGAGCATCTAGATGAGAAGGCGCGCGCAAATATCCGGAGGGAGATTGAGTTTTTGTCAAAACGTCATTGAGCCTCTTCTACCGGACGGACAAACTGCACCGCTCCTGAGCGCGCTCGAAAGCTGCCGCAACGGTCGCTCCCCATCGCCGAATCCAGCTCAACGGAAAAGCTCCCTGTGGACTTGAAGTCCTCCGCCGAAGAAAATCCCAGCTCGAAAAGAATGTTGTCTGAGCCGAAAGAGCGGAAGTCGGTCGTGACAAAATCAGCAAACTCGAAGCCGATGAAATGTCGTTTAGTCAGGACAAAATACCCTTTGTCGTCAACTTCGCTGGTCATCTCCCATGTCTCTAGTTCGAGAAAAGCGGAGTCGGCACTAAGTCGCCAATCCCGAACCGGTGCATCGTGAAAGCTCGGCCAGTAGCCAAAGGCATCAATCACTGCCTGATGGTCTTTTAGGTAAGTCGGGATGGTAAGCATGATGCGTTCAAGCTATCTGCTCTGTAAAGAGGCAGTGGATCATTAGGCATCTCGGTAGCAGTGATAAGCATCTACGGCGCAACCAAAGCATAACGCCCAATGGGCGGTGCTAGTGCTGTGTCCAATCAAATACCACCACCTGCACAGTGCCTCCGATGACGGCACCTGCAATTGCCAGTCCAGCGCTGTAGATCGGAATGAATATCAGCGAGATAGCTGCCTGCGCATCAGCGCAGATATCATTGTCATGATGCCAGAACGCCAGAGCCGAAAGTGCTGTTAGGCTGCTGAATGCAAAAGGCAATTGAAGGGGGCTTGTGGAGACTCTGGCCGCGAAAAAGACAACGCCTGCAGGGAGTGCAGCGAAGGCAGAGAAGAACAATATACCCAACAGAAAATGCTCTGGATCTGGCAAATACTGCGCCACCCACGTCCAACCTCGGGGAGTTCTACAGAGGATGGGTATGATGAGACACAGAATGCCTCCGACAAGTCCCAGCTTTGTTTTGACACTCATTTGAATTCCCGCTCGGTAGTATACGGATCGCGCAGAACAGTATGCTCGAAGCCCCGATCCTTCTCCAGAATGGATTCTCTGGTTTCACCGGTTCACGCGTTCCGAACGTCGCACGCTTTCGAAAATCTCTTCATCCGCAACAGCCTCCGGATACGGCCGAAACTCAAAGCCTCGCGATTGGCACCAGCTGATCAGATCGTCGATGGCCTCGGGTAGCCAGCTTTTATCGAGAGGAGGCTTGCGAGAAGAGTTGCTGTGGCGGGCCTCATGCAGGACGATCGATCCGCCTTCGTGGAGGTCAATCTGCTCTTTGAACTTCTCGGTGATCCGCTCGCGTGCCTTTGGTCCCGCATCGGCATCGTGGACATAAAAGGTGACGTGAGCCACTGCCAGGGAGTGTTTTTGCACCAATCGGTGAACGGGTTTCGTCATCGCGCCCATCGGAGGCCGATAGAGTCGCGTTCGAAAGGAGGAATCGCCGGACAGGCGCTGGGTCAGGCTGTCGAAGGCATCCATCTCAGCCTCCAATGCCTTGGGAGATCCCAGCGTTCTGATCCGATGATGGTAGCTATGATTGATCAGCTGGTGGCCTTCATCGACCAGCTGATGGTAGGCAGATGGAAGGGCTGCGAGGTTTTCACCGATGTAGGCAAAAGCGGCGGGGATGTCGTGCCTGCTCAGTGTTCGGAACAGCTCCTCAGAGATCGACGGTGACGGGCCATCATCGAATGAGAGATGAATGACCCCCTGGCCACGGGGAGGAGCCTGCGTATCGAGTATAGTGCCACGCTCAGCCAGTTGCGTCAGATAGGTTTTGAGATTGTGCAGCATCCGGCCGGCCTTTTCGATTGCAAGGAGCTTCGGCTGGCGAAAGGGTTGATCTTGTAAGCCATGCCGTATCCCGTCGAAACCAATACGCTCTTCCTCATCACGCTGGTCATGCTGATTGTCCACGCGAAGGTCACTTATTTCGCGACTCTGCTGCAGTTGCGGAATACAGGGTTTGACTCGATCGAGAGTCATGGCGGCTCAGGGGAAAGCCTGTGGCATCGTCGCCGCGCCGCGCTGTATCAGCGACGAATTCTTTCGCTAAGCTTATGCCGAAGCGCACTGTTCTTTGTGGCGTTTCTCCTCTTCTGGTGGCTCGGCGGCTTTGGCTGGCTAGATGCCTGGTTGCGGGGCGTCGTAGTCTCACCAACCATCCGCGGCTTGTGCTACTGTCTGTGTCTGGTTGCGGCGTCATCTCTGCTGGCGGTTCCCTTCGATCTGGTCCGCGTTTTCATCATTGATCGTAGGTTTGGGCTTTCGAATCAGAGTTTTGGTCTCTGGCTGGTGGATCAGCTGAAGGGGTCGCTGATCGGGCTGATCCTCTTCGGGGCGCTCGGCGCGGCGCTGCTGTGGCTCTGGCAGGTTTCTGACGTTGCCTGGCTGTGGGCGTGGCTGGTCACCATGTCCTTCGGGCTACTCATCTCCTTTTTAGCACCCGCCTTGTTGCTACCGCTTTTTTACAAGTTTCGTTCCCTGCCGGCAGGTAGCCTTTCCAAGAGGATCCGTTCCCTGGCGGATCGCTGCCAGTTCCGCAATGCCGGGGTCTTCGTCATCGACGCCTCCCGGCGTTCATCCCGGGCGAATGCCTTTTTTACGGGCTTTGGCAGACTGCGCCGGATCGCTCTCTTTGACACTCTGATCAACCAACTGTCGGAGGCAGAAACGGCCGCTGTCCTGGCGCATGAGATCGGGCATGCGCGTCTCGGGCACGTCAAAAAAGGGCTGGCCCTATCAGCCTTGATTTCAGGAGTCGGTTTTTTCCTGTTTGATCAGCTGAATGATCACCCGGCGCTCTTCGCTGCCTTCGGCGTAAAAGACGGTTCGGTAGCCGTTGCTGCCGCGCTCTTCTATCTGGCATCCCGTCCCTTGTCGTTCCTTGCTCAGGTTCTAGCCGTGAAACTGAGTCGACGTAACGAGTATGAGGCAGACGCCTTCGCCAGGGAAGCCTGTGGGGAAGGGGATTCATTGATTTCTGCTCTCCAGAAGCTCCATACCAGCAATTTAGCCCATCCGGCTCCCCATCCGCTCTACGCAGGGCTTTTCTTCTCTCACCCAAGTCTGGCCGAGAGGAAAGCGGCGCTGGTAAGCTCTCGATCTTAACCAAGCAGACCAATGAGTTCCTCCAATATTTTCTCTTTCATCTGTTGGTTTTCCTATTAGTCTCCCTTAACTATACAGCTTGTTTAAATTGTGTGGCGGAGCAAATCATGGACGCATCAGGGCAGGAGATTTTTCGAGTAGAGAATGGCGAAATTCAGGGCAATGCAGCCAGCGCTGCCGTAAAATCGTTTGGCTCCCGGCTTATTGAACTGCAGGATTGCGCAGCTTTATTAGGGGGGGCGGTCGGTATGGAGGCGCTCTCTTATGCTCATTTTTCGGGAGTGGAAGAATCGTTGGCGTTCTGCTTCGACCCTACGTCTGAGCCGGACAACCCAGCTCTCGTGGGATCCATGACCGACCAGAAGACAGAGGTGCTCCCGATGCTGATGACTCTGCTGGATGAACTGAATAAAGAGCCCTCAACGTGAGAGAACAGCGTGGCATCAGCTGACGGCTCTTTTTTTAATTGATATCGTGTTTGATGAATATTAGCGAAATTTCCGGTATGCTTGGTGAGCTGGCAGGGGCTGGCTCTGTAGAGGGGTTGCTACTGACTCGCCGATTGGAGATTATCTACTCTGAAAACCGGTTTGAAGAATCTCAGTTGATCGAGCTCGTGCGCCGCATGGAAGATGTAGCGGCCTACTACCAGGGCGAGAAGCGGAGCGTTGAGCAGCTTGTGCTGGGCTTCAATGAAGGGAATATGCTGTTCCTCTTCGATGCATCGTTTCGTCTGGTCATCACTTATTCAAATCCCGAGGATGCAGACATCCTCGGGAAAACCGCTCGCGCCCTGCTTCGGGATTTTCAGATGCATCAGCTGGTCGACCACATGGCTGATGGGAAGTCCGTAGAGGTAGCAGAGAAAGAACTCTGGCGTTAGATTCAGGTTCATCTCTCTGCTAACCTCAGGATTTCAGTCAGCTCGCGTCAGACAGGAAGGGCCTCCAGTCGGTCACGCAGGCTGTGTTTTTCATTATGAGCGTCACAGGTCTTTCCCGAGGTCGCAGTGGCTCGCGCACGAGTCGCAAGCCCGCCTCCTCTGGCGTCCTGTCTGCCTTCAGGCTGTTGACGCGGATATC
>JAHDFZ010000045.1:7844-10092 GCA_020627905.1 Verrucomicrobiota bacterium | reverse complement strand
CACGCAGTTCGTCCAGCTCGTAGGCCCGCCACGCGAACGTGGGACGACATGGTCGATGTTCGCTTCGCTTGGCTCCAGCTGGCGCCCTGTGTATTGGCAACGGCCTTCGTCACGGATCCAGAGATTGCGGAAGTTAAATCTGGGACGGATGATCGGCACTCGATCATACCTCGCGAGAACGATGACAGTAGGCACGCGGAAAGTGCCGCCACCAGTCCGCACGGATTGGTCGATCTCGCGGACCGGCAGGTTCTGCCATTCCGCCCATGATGTAGGAAGCATCCAGTCTGCCGCAATGACATCGAGGCCTACGGCGGTTTCAGCCGCCATCTGGCAGAAGCTTTCTGCGGCGCACTGGATGCGGATAGCCTGCCAGTTTCGGTTGAGGACCAGCACGCGTTGCTGATGGATCGATGAGTTCATGAGATATAGTCGGGGTATCGGTGAAAGGGTGGTTTGTTTACAAAGGAAAAAGGGCACCGCCTACAAGACCGCTCTGAATGATCGTGAAAGGACCATCCGGATTTGGTCTCGTAGGGGTGCCCTCAGCAGACCCTGAATTGAAACTGCGCTCTACAGCTTCATCCTCTCGATGGTTCGGAGGAGAGCGTGCTTATCTGATTCGAGAAACGATAGCGTTTCCAGCGTTTTGTCAGAGAAGCCAGCGAGAGCATAGGTGTCAGCTTCAGGGAATTGCAGGGAGCCGTAGCCGGCCAGGTCGAAGGAGAAGATCCTCGGACGGTGACCGACCCGGCGGGTGTAGTCGTGCAGGGCTTTCGCCGGAGTGTGCTGACCGATCCATGCCTGCATGTCTGACAGAATGATGACGCGATCATAGCGTCGGGATGCTGTCTGAAATACAGAGTGGAAGTTGGTCCCTCCCCAGGTAGCCTGATCCTCGATCTGTTGCGCCAGTGAAAGCGTGGTGTCACCAGGATTTAGGCGATGATACCTTGCGTCGTTGGCAAACAGCATGAGTTCGGCATTTGTGGTTCGGAAGAGCACAGCTGCGAAAAGTGCGCCGATCTGCATAGGCTTCCCGATCATAGATCCGGAGCAGTCGAGCGCGACAAGAGTCGAGCCGGAGAAGGTCGGCACATTCTCCAGAGAGATTTCGACAGCCTTGTTCAGCGCTTTCAGCAGCTGACGCCTACGGTTGCGGGAAACACCTTCCGCCGCATTGATCGCGTCATAGGCGATACGGAAGCGGAAGGGGAGGACTAGCGATCGCCGGATCATACCTCGCGAGACCAGCGATGCTGCCGCTTCATCGCAAAGCTCAGGAGCCTGCTCGAGGATGTTACGCAGATTCCGCAGGAGAGCAAAGTATCCCAGACGCCGTTCTTTCAGGAGCGAGCGCCAGACATCAGCTTTGTTCTCCACCAGCGTTTCAGCATTCGCCTCGCGGTCCTGACCCGCCTGGGTGAGCTTCGTCTCCCAGGTTTCGGCCGGTGCCAGGCTCCCATCGACTAGTTGACCGATTGCGTCGGTATGAGGTGGATGCAGGAGATTGACCGCATCTACAAGCTTCAGGGCGGCGCTGTTGCGCTTGTATTTCGCTAGCTGGTAGGCATCGAATTTGACCATCGCTTTTCCCAAACCTTTCTTGAGAGAGTTCGGGATCGGACGGCCATAATGCGCCATATGATAGGCGAGGATCTCAAGGATATCATCCGGACGATGCACAACCTGAGCATAGAAGTCTTTCGTCCACTCCTCGCCCTTTACAAGTTGGGCTAGCTCGCCCGCTACCAGGTGAGTAACGGAGCGCATGCCGGCTTCTTTTCGGGCGTAGAGAGCGGCTTTCGCGACGAACTTTTTATCAGGAATGGAGTGGACCAGTTCTTTTAGTCGGGCCGCCGTCGCATCAGCCTCACGGTAAAACTGATTGCCCAGAAATGCGGTCAAAAGCATCGATACGAATTCGAGTTTCGTGCTCGTTTGATGCGCAGCACCACCAGCAAGGTTTTTCGTAGAAGGCTCGCGAGTTTTGCGAGCGAGTAGTTGGTTATATTTCATGAGAAGGACGTGGCCTCCTTTCTATTTGGTTGTTTGTTTTTATGCATCGCTGCCAGAAGCCATCCACGGAGGTGGAGGGCACACACAGGCAGGGAAGGGAGATGGAGAGGAAATGTGATGAGATCAGAGAACCGACCGCTTTCTCAGGTCGGGGCTTTTACAGAGCGATGAAGATCTTATCTCGCTGCTCCAAAAGGGGGATGATCCAGAGAATAGGGGGGTGGAGAAG
>JAHDFZ010000045.1:0-7834 GCA_020627905.1 Verrucomicrobiota bacterium | reverse complement strand
AAATCTGATGAGCGACCGCTTTCTCCGGTCGGGGCCGATGAAGATCTCGCTGCTCCAGATCCAGAGAAGGGTGGAGAAGTAACGTGCTCTACCTACTGAGCTACTGCCTCATAGGACGAAGCAGGCAGGACTCGAACCTGCGACCACGCGATCTGGAATCGAAGGATCTCCACTGGTCACTGCTGGATCAAAATGGAATAGCCGAAGCAATCGGCTGGAAGGAAGGAATCAGAGAGGAAACTGATGAGATCGGACAAGAGGTTTGTAATCTCCTACGTTAACAAGACGATGAAGATCTCATCTCACTGCTCTGAAAGAGGCGTCCAGAGAATAAGATTGGGAGAGTGGTATACCATGCTCTACCGACTGAGCTACGGTCTCAGAGCAAGACGTGAAACCGGCAGGGCTCGAACCTGCGACCGTGGTCGGGAAACGAAGCACTTCTCCCGGTCACTGCTGGACGACAAAAGGGGAATCCGGCCGGCGGGACTTGCACCCGCTCCGCTACCTTCACAGGGTAGAATGCAAACTGGTTACACCTCGGCAGGGGTTGAAATCGTCATATCTTTTCGATATCTCCTGGGCCGTAGTGATGAGGCTACTGCGGCGCAGACGATGGAGAAAAAATACCCTTTTGATGCCACACCTTTATCTTCATGGAGGGAAGATAGCCGCAGGATTTCTCGACGGACGTTTCAGCGTTTGATCAGGCACGCTTCCCAGGGGGCCTTTGAGATGATGGAAAAAAGGTCTGAGGATTCATCAAAGGTCGAAACGGTTTCGGTGAAGAAAATGGAGGCCGTCTGGGTCGTCTGGTGGGCACCTGAGGCGAGTAACCTGAGGTGGGTAAACTTGACGACGAGGAGAGGGCATCGTATTCTTAGAACACCTGTCAGTATTCAGAGAGTTTCGCGCTCGATGAGTCAGGTCGCCCGTTGGTAGTTGCCGCTACCAGCGGGTTTTTTGTAGGGTGAATAGGTCGTTACATAGGAAAAGGGTCTGGAGTTTGGCACAAAAAAACCGCTTCCTTTCGAGAAGCGGAGGACCGGTAAAAAGAGAACTATCTAATGGGATATATCTCTACCGAACCTCCTCTCGGTTTGTTTTATCTTCTGTGCTGATTTGCATATGATACTCGCTCCCGCGTGAATCAATCAACCACACAGCACCACCTTCACACAATGCTATCAGGGCATTGTGGTTGAGTTTGGTCTCTGGTGTAAGTTTCATTGCAGATGTAAAGAACAGTTGCGTGGGCAAATCTAAATACAAAGAAGAGAGCCTGTCAAGCTCTCTTCTTTAAATTTATTACTTTTTCGAGCTCCGGCCTTCCGGCGTTACTCCGAGGCGATTGTATTCAATGTGTAATAGGCCTCCGGATTCAGCAGGGTTTCTTTTGTTTCCTTAGCGGTCAGACCATCCACCTTCAATGCGTGCACATGGCCGAGAGTCATGGGTTCTACGCTTAGCCGGAGCGATTTCCCATCATCAGCAATTGACGCGACAGTGACTTTCGGTGTGACAGCTTCTACCTCCGGGCTCCCATAGGATTTCTGGTAGAGATAGGTGAACGCCTCCATGCTGAAAGTATCTTCGGAAACGCTCGCGGGATCAACCGGCTTTGTGAATGTCAGGGTGAATCCATCGGGCTTTGCGCGCATCTCGTGGATCTCGAAAGGTGTTTTACCTGTCCAGTCTACACGCTCCATCGCAAAGAGCTTGCCTCCACGAGCGCCCCAGCCACGGTTCGAGCCGTTGGTGTAGAGTTGACCATTTTCTGAGATGCGCACGGCAATGTTACCGGTGCGGAAGCCATCCATAAATGGGAAGACCGCTCCCTGGTAGAACTCGCCTACCTTCTCCAGGAATACACGATGGATCTTCGAGTGAGTCTGCTCTCCCACGAACACCTGTCCGGCAAAGGGGCCGAACTTCCCTGTGCTGTGATCAGTCTCAATGCCGGTCGGAGAGTTTCCGATGCGCTTGTGCGGAAAGACAACTGCTGGTGGCACCAGCTGCTCGATGTTTTTCATTGCCTCGGTGAGCAGGACACCATCGTTTCCAGTTGGTGGAAACACTGGCTCAGGGCCGAATTTGCCGTCCGTCATCTTATTGGCCAACTCATACCAGACATTGCCATTGGGGTTCCCCTGGAAGGAGCCTTCCTTGAGCCACTTGAGTGAGCTGCTTCCATTCCAGAGCCCCTGGTTGTCGGTGTAGAAGACGTCCTTTGTCTTATTGAAACCGATTCCGCCCGGCGAGCGGATGCCGGATGTCCATGGGTGCAGCGTGCCATCTTTATCGATACGCATTGACCAGCCACGAAACGGGTTCGTGGCTTTACCGCTCGAACCGGTCAGGCAGAGCACGGTGTAGAGATTGCCTTCATCATCGAATCGCGTCCCGAAGTTATACTCATGGTAGTTGATGGAACTTCCCCAGCCATCGGTTACGGTTTCGTAGACATTGGCGCGGCCATCACCGTCCGTATCTTTCATGCGCGTCAGCTCGGCCCGCTGCACGGCATAGAGCCAACCGTCCCTGTAGGCGATGCTGAGTGGCTCGTGAAGCTGATTGGTAAAGAGAGACCACTTGGCAGCTTTTCCGTCTGCGGCACCAGGGTTCTCGAGCATCCAGATCTCGCCCCGACGTGTGCAAACGGCGACACGGCCATCCGGGAGTAGTTCGATCCCTCCACCCTCGATGACGGCTCCCTCGGGTGCCTTCAGATGGGTGATAGTGTAATAATCCTCCTGTTTCGGTTCATCCGCTAACAGCGCGGAGCTGAGAAAGCCGATCGATAGGAGGGAAGATAAAAAGTGCTTCATAGCTTTGTGAGGTTTCTTAGGATGGGAAATCCAGGGAAGGGAGGTCATTTCCAGATATAGTCGATGATGAGGGGTTGAGAGCCGTCGATCCGAGCAAGCGCATCGCCTGCTGGACGGTTGGAGACTTCACCACCCTCTACGACGAGTGTGATGGCGCTTTTCGTTCCGAAGGTGTTGGCTTGCTCCTTCGGAGTGACGGGTTCGGAAGACACGCGGAAAAAGGTATCTTCAGGAAGTGCCTTTTCGAAGGTCACCGTCCGCCTGATGTGTGGACTTTTCAGGTCACCGGCAACACCAAATGAATCCGTGATGACAGATCCTTTGTATTCGTAGCGGAACGTTGGAAAATCCTTTGCATCCACGCTGTAGCCCAGAAACTGAAAATCAGGGTGGAGATGTGAATAGGTTAGGATTTCCTTGGGCTCTGGTTCATCCTTTGCGAAAGCGATCGAATCTGTAGGTAGTTCGTTCCAGCTCGCATCCAGGGTAGCGAGTGTCTGCAGAGCCATACCGCCAAAGATGCCAGTCTTCTTTTCTGCGATCCATTTCGAGGCGGATCCTCGGCCGTTCCAGTGCGGAGAGGCATCGAGATATCCCCCTTTACCGAGCGCCTCGACATTTAGAGTCTCCGCGCTCCAGATGACGCTCTGGTCTCCAGGGAGGGCTATGGCAAAGGCCCGCGGGAGGTTTTTGCCAGCATCGGAGAAATATGTGCGCTGCACCATGGCTGCGTCAGGGGAAGCTGGCTTCAGCACGATGGGGTCGTAGTTGCTGGACTTCTCTTTTTTGCCAGCAGGTTTCGCATCAGTGAGATAAATTGGGATTGAACCCGCAAGGCCTGGGCCGTTAACGCCCAGCGCGAGCTTTCGATTTCCACCTGCATCGAAATAGAGTAGCTTAAGCGTGTGGTGCCCTTCAGAAAGGTCCTCGCTCAAAGTGGCTGTCTTCTCTGCGTGAATTCCATCGTTTCCTACGACCGTCTCACCGTTAATCGCAAGCGCTGACCCATCATCAGAAGTAAGACGGAAACGAAAGCTTCCGTCCCGCGGGATGGTGAGATCTGCTTCTACGACCAATCCGAAAGGCTCCTTGAACGATTCAAATGGTTTTAAGGAGATGATGTCGTTTGCAAACTTTCCTTCACGAATGGGGGTAAGTTGACTGAAGTTTGGTAGCTCTTCAAATTTCCCACGATATAGCTTATAGGAGGTGTTAGAGAGTAGCTTTGGCGCATTCTCTGCCATCTGCATCTCCGTCAGGTTGCGTCGTTTGTAGGGCGAGGTGACGTTTTTTAGGGAGGCTCGGTGAGCCGCTACTGTCTTTGCGGATGCGGCTTGTGGCACACCACCAAACTCTGATGTCACGTAAGCAATAAGATCGGCGATCTGTTGATCGTCTAAAGCTGCCTCGAGTGAAAGCATAGCCTGCACATACTTTTGATCCTCCTTCAGGATTCCCTTCAGTAGCAGGGCTGTAAGCGCTTTATAGCCTTTCTCCGACTTTAGATAGTAAGATCCGTGAAGGGTAGGAGCCATTTCCAGCGTCCCTGCTTTCACCCCTTTACCATCAGGTCCATGACAGGCGATACAGCTCTGATAAACGGCCTTACCGCGTTCAATTGCGGCGTCGTCCGGTTTTGCGTTCAGGGCCGGGACCAGTCCCAGACAGGCGAGGGGGATGAAAAGATGGCGTCTCATATCAGTTAAAACGTGGCGAAAATAAACTAAAACATGGTAAGCAAACCTCCTCAACGCGTGGGTTTACCGTATTTGCGTGGATGAAATGACAATTTTGCCAGAAATTGAGGCATTCTTTGCGTTTTTTGCCGTAAGCATCAAGGTCGATGTCGAGAACCTGCTAGGGCGCATGATGTCTGTATGCGTCGCATGACGGTCGTCGGAGGGCGCTGAAAGTGGTTGCGGTTTCTCGTGAAATCGGATAATCACATGCCTCACCAAACCCATTGAGCCTATGCCGAATTACGATTACCAATGCCAGTCCTGTGGCCACGAGTTTGAGGTCTTCCAATCGATGAAAGACGAACGCCTGACTGACTGTCCGCTCGACGACTGCGACGGAAAAGTGAAGCGACTTATCGGAACCGGAGCCGGGATCATTTTTAAAGGAGGCGGTTTTTATGAGACCGACTATCGCAGCGACTCATACAAACAGGCTGCCAAGGCCGATGCCTCTGCTGGAAAGGAAACCAAGGGAAGCGGTGAAAAGAAGAAAGCCAGTTCTTCATCGACAAAGAACGACTAGATCTAGTAACCTCTGTCATTAGAGGGTGGGGCATATGCCTCATACTCTCTGGGAATAATTTTGTTTTATGAGCAACGAAGGTGAAATCGACCCCTACGAGGCAGCACGCCGGGCAGCCCGTGAGGCGGGCAGCCATTTAGACGCGACCTCGGAGGCGACTGAGGCTGAGGATGATGCGCTTCCCTTGCCCAAGCCATCCCATCTGCAGGAGCCATCCATTCCTACGAGCAGTGCCTTCGCCGATCCGACGATGGGAGCAAGTGCTCCAGCAGAGGAGGCAGCGAATCCGTCTTTGCCTCAGCGCTCTGATCCGCAGATGATCGGTTCAGCGGACACGGGCAGCGATTTTGCGAGTGCAGCAGCAGCTGCGCTGGGAGCATCAGATGCCAAGCCCTCGATTCCCGCACCTAACGTGCCGAAGCCGACCATTCGCACCCCAGTTACAACCCCGAAGCGACCAGCAGCTCGAAAAGGAGGGGCAACGGCTCGTTTGAAGGCAGCCCGCGACTCCGTAAAATCGCGACTGGCCACTCGTCAGGCAGCTGCCAATCGAGTCGGGTCCGGAGGGATTATCTTCGGAGTGATTCTTCTACTCGCTGGTGGGTTCATCCTCTTGCAGGCGGTCGCATCCAGCACTGCATGGAAGGACGTTCAGGGCCTGGGAGGCGCTGGCAATCAGAATGCCGGCGGTGGAAACGGGCTGAAGAGAATCCAACAGGTGCTACTGCGCGACGGAGGGGAACTCCGCTGGAAAGAGGCGGCGCTGAACCGATATCTTGCGCGACGACTCGCCGTCGAAAAGGGCGGCCCTTTCGCAGGATTATCAAGCGATGCTCAAATCGGAGTCGATCTGAAGCCGAACCAGGCCACGGTTTTGGTGAAAGAGGTCGTGTTCGGTCGCCCGGTGACCTACAGCGTTGTCATTTCTGACGCTCCTAGCGGAAAGCTGCCGGTGACGGTAAAGGAAATGAAGACCGGTAATCTTCCCATCGGGTCAGCCGCAGACGCTTTGCAAAATCTAGCGAAGGCTCTGGAAGAGGAGCTGGTGATTCTCAAGTCAGCTGAGGATGTCCGTTTCGAGGATGGTAGCGCTGTGGTGCGTGGCATCCGATTGTAGTATGGCGGGCACTGATGTAACCACAGAATTTGAAGGGCGCTTCCTCAGGACCTGTAAAACAGATCGAGGCTGGGAGTTCGTCACGCGGGCAAATGCCAAGGGAGCGGTGGCGATCCTGGCGATCACCGATGATCGTCGGGTGGTGCTGACGGAGCAATTTCGGCCCCCTGTGGGCTGCTCTGTTATTGAACTCCCAGCCGGGCTTGCGGGGGACATTCCGCTCCAGGAGGATGAGCCGCTCGTTACAGCCGCTCGACGAGAGTTGAAGGAAGAAACCGGATACGAGGCCAAGCACTGGACCATGCTGATGGAGGGGCCCTCATCAGCAGGGCTAACAGATGAGTTTGTCACGATTTTCTATGCGACTGGCCTGACGAAAGTCGGGCAGGGCGGCGGCGTTGAAGGCGAAAATATTCGCCTCCATTATGTTCCGGAGAGTGACGTGCTATCTTTTTGTCAGGACAGGCAAGCTGAGGGGATGATGGTCGACTTCAAAGTCTTCGCCGCCTTGCAGTTGGCACGAGCAAAGTCCTCCTCTACCACACCGAAGCTCTGGCATTAACGCCCGCTCAGCTTTGTTTAAATAGCTCGATAGAAGCATCGGCCTGCTCGATTCCATTGATCAGGACAGCTACACGCTGGGGGCCCGGATACAGCTTGCGAGTGGAGCGCTGCACCCAGGAAAACTGTTTCGTGAGTTGGTGTTCGCCGCCGCTGACGAGGTCGACCTCACAGCCCTTAAACACTTTTGCGGGGCGCGGGCGACCGTCAGCCCCCTGAAACGCAATGCTGTAGTCGATCAGCAACTGCTGAGAGCTGGTAGCCTGGTTGACTACGTCGATTTTCAACTCCATGGCTTCACCAAGTGCGATCTTTGTTCGATCAAAAGAGAGGTCCGTCGTGAGATTCTGCGGTGGATGAAATCCGAGGAGCTCCATGCAAGCGGGGTTTCCAGTTTTGATGAGCGTGCGCAGGGCGCGCTTTCGAAGAGCGAGGAACTCTCGTGTGCCATCGCTACGGGCTTGAGATTGTTGGGTCACCCACTTAACAACCGCTTCTGGATGAATCCTGGATAAGTCATTGAGATGATTCGCTACCGATGTGCGAACATACGCTGATCGATCATCCAGCAGCTGCTCTAAGAGAGTAAAACGCAGTTTCAGTTCAGTTTCTGTGCAGGGCAGGCGCTTTCCCCACGGCAGGAGAGGGCGGCTCCCCTCAGAGGCGAAGCGTCGCAGGTGCTGACAGGGCTCGTTTGTGAGCTCGGATAGTCGCAGTAATGTGCCTGAGGGATCTGCCTCCAGAAAAGGGCGAACCGCGAATTCAGCTGTCAGTCGCTGGGTGAGGGCTTTCATGAAGGTCCAGGCTGCTTCAGGCGCGGCCTGTCCCTCCTCCGCGATCCATTGCCCCAGCGGCCAGAGAAAGTCATAGCTCTGCCATCCCTCAGATTCGGGCACTGGTTCCGGTGAAAGTGCGGGAGGTAAATTCGCCGCAAGCTGATGGCACGCATCAGCGACCGAGCAGGGAAGGTGGGTTTGGAGAGCCCTCGCAAATTGTTGGATCCGCTGGGAGAAGGCGAGTTCATCTAGATCACGCAGGCACTCGGCAAGAAATGCCTTTCGCGGAA
>JAHDFZ010000307.1 GCA_020627905.1 Verrucomicrobiota bacterium | reverse complement strand
GAAGCACGCCCGCCGTGATTCGAACACGGGACCTACGGATTAGAAGTCCGTTGCTCTATCCAGCTGAGCTACGGGCGCATGATGGAGGGCGGCCATTATCAACGCTTCTGCGCGATCTGCAAGGCTGCATTTCCTGTGATCAGGAAGAAGCCGCAGCCTTTTCTTTCTCGCGCTGCCGCTCCAGGCACACGTTGCAGATTTCTTCGCCATTCGGCAGGACGCGGAATTCGCGCTCTGGGTGGGTCACATCCGTTGCGCCGCAATTCGAGCAGACGTGAAATGCTTCCTGGTCACCTGCAGGGGACGCCGCTGTCGTGAACTTCCGTGCCCGTTTCGCTGCCTTTGCCTCCCGCGCCTTGCTGTCGGCGTAGGATGGGAGGAAGACAATGAGGAAAGGGGCAAGGGCGAGGAGATAGAAGCTGGCGATGAAGAAAGGAACGGGCGACGCGAGAGTCCCGACGACGAGAAAAAAGGCGCTGGCCCAGGCGATCCATTTTACCTTCAGCGGGATGATGCCGAAGATCATAAGCTGTTGGTTCGGATAGTTATAGGCGAACCCGAACAGGAGTCCGGTGTAGTAGATCTCGGTCAGATAAGGGGAGGGCGTCGGGTAGCCAAAGATGAGGAAGAGAATGATTCCTGCAAGAGCGGGGCAGATGATCATTCCCAAAGTAAATAGGGTGGTGCGAAACTGCCCCCATGCACTCTCCAGCCCATTGCTGAAGACGATAGCGATGACAAGCGCAAAGATCACGAACAGGATGGCGATCGGGTTGGTTGCTCCCGGGCTCCTCGGAATCAGGACCCAGGAGAATGTCCGCCAGACCTCACCCGAAAAAAGCAGCTCCGGCGAAAAAGTCAGCCAGCCGATCAGCCCCATATCTACGAGGCTCAAGCCCCACGAGAGCAGCTGTAGGATCGCGATCCACCGAATCAAGCCGGGAAAGGTGATCCAGCCGATTTTGCGTTCGAGTTGGTTGGCTAAAGCTTCGCGTTTTGACATCTGGATGCTCGGGGCTGCGGAGGGTTACGCTGGCTGTCTACAGAATGGACCCCGGTGAGTAAGCCTGAGCGTCTGGCAAGCCGCTTACGGCATCGGCGACGGTCCTGAGAAAAGCATCGATCTGGACATCGATCGCCCCGAGAGCAGAGGCCCCCTCCTGCAGGCATTCATCCAGCTGCGCACTGGTTAGTCCCAGACGGTCGTCACCAGCCAGGCGAGCGATCATGTCGTTGCCAGTGGATTCTCCCGTGCGGTAGGCGCGAGCAGCCGCTACGGCGTGTTCTTTGATCACCTCGTGCGCTGTCTCGCGCCCGGCACCGGCTTTGACCGCTTTCATCATGATCGTTGTGCTGAGCAGGAACGGTAGGTAATGGCGATTTTCCTTGTCGATGACATCGGGGTAAAATTCCATCTGATCAAGGATGGTCAGAAAGGTCTCCAGCAGGCCATCGAGAGCGAAAAACGCATCCGGCAGCATGACGCGGCGCACGACGGAGCAGGAGACATCTCCCTCATTCCACTGATCACCAGCTAAGCCGCCAGCCATGGTCAGGTAACCATTCAGCAGGGTATTGAAACCGTTGACCCGCTCGCAGCTGCGGCTGTTCATTTTATGCGGCATCGCGGATGAGCCGACTTGCCCCTTGGCAAAGCCCTCGCTGGCCAGCTCATGACCTGCCATGATCCGTAGGGTCGTGCAGAAGCTGGATGGCCCTGCGCTCAGGCGGGTGAGGATGGAGACGACCTGGTGGTCAAGGCTGCGGGGGTAAACCTGTCCGACGTTCGTGAATAGCTTAGGGATGCCGAGGTGTTGGGAGACGCGCTGCTCAAGATCGAGCACCTTGTTGGCATCGCCCTCGAAGAGCGAGAACTGATCCAGCTGGCTGCCGACGGCTCCTTTGAGGCCGCGGACGGGGTAGTTCGCGAGGAGCGTGTTGAGCTCCTGGAAGGCGAGCATCAGCTCTTCGCCAAACATGCTGAAACGCTTGCCGAATGTCGTGATCTGCGCTGCCACGTTGTGCGTGCGAGCTGTGATGACCAGATCGCGTTTCTCTTCCGCCAGCTTGGACAACCTCAGGAGGGCGGCACCGACCTTTGTCTGGATGACTCCGAGAGCGCGGTAGGTCTGGAGCTGCTCGACATTCTCAGTCAGATCGCGGCTGGTCATGCCTTTGTGGATCTGCTCGTGGCCGGCGAGATTGCAGAATTCCTCGATCCGCGCTTTTACATCGTGACGAGTGGTCCGCTCGCGCGCGTCAATCGATGCCGGGTCGATCTGATCGATGACACCCTCGTAAGCATCGATTGCCTCCTGAGGAATATCCAGTCCGAGGTCGCGCTGTGCTTTCATGACAGCGACCCAAAGCTCTCGCTCCAGCCTGATTTTTCCTTCGGGGGACCAGACAGCCTTCATGGGCGCTGTCGCGTATCGTTCAGCTAAAACATTGGGGATCATAGATCGAAATAACGAATTTTTGGGTAAGTGATGAGGATGAGAGCGATCAGAGATGGAGAAGGTGGCTCAAAGCTGCTCGCTCAGGGCGGTCAGGTAATCAAACGAGTAGATCCCCGTTTTGTGGCCGTCAGAGAAGAAAAACTGGATGGCGTAGCCTCCGACAGGCTGCCAGCCTTCAACGGTCACGCCGGTGAAATCGACACCTTTTTGATCCCCGGAGATGGCATTCCCTAAGAGGTCTTTTTCACCCTGGGTCTCCGCGCTGGGCGAGGCTGCTCGCAGCTTATCCATCGGAAAATACGATTCGGACCCATCAGACCAGCTGATAGCGACTTCGGAGCCGATGAGCTGGAGATCTTTGATGGATTTCATGAATTCTAGAGAATTTGGGTAGCGAGAGCCGAGGAGATGGGGAAACGAAGACCGTCGGAAGCCCGCAGAGGTAGCATCGACTGGGGGCTCATGCAAGCAGGCTCCCAGAGACTGGGTCGTTCAGAATCAGGTGCCGCATTTACGCCGGAACTCGTATCATCGCTGGCCTTGAAAAGTCGCTTCATTGCGACAAGGTCCATCTTCGGAGACCTTTGAGAAACTATGCAAGCGATGATGAGAGACGGTATGAGTTACGACTCCGGCTCGGCTATGAGCGCAGTGGCAGCTCTCACCCTTCGGGCCGCACCCCTGATTCCGTCTGGCTGCGTTCCTCGTTGCTCAGGTAGCTATGG
>JAHDFZ010000044.1 GCA_020627905.1 Verrucomicrobiota bacterium | reverse complement strand
CGAGGAAAATCCCAACTTTGCTGCTAAACGGGAATCATAGGCTTCATCGTAGCACGAGACATAAACCTCACGGATGGACTCCGCTTTCTCCACCGCCTTTGACTCATCATCATCTAACAAAGGCAGCAAACACTCTGCCAGGCGCAGGAGATTCCATAAGCCAATAGCTGGCTGGTTGCGAAACGCGTAGCGCCCCTGCTGGTCTATGTAGCTGAACACCTGGTCGCTACGATAAATATCCATGAATGCGCACGGCCCGTAGTCGATCGTTTCTCCCGCGATCGATACATTATCTGTATTCATGACCCCATGGATGAAGCCGATGCTCATCCAGTGGGCAATGAGCCGGGCCTGACGCCTGGCCACCTCCTGAAGAAATGCCTCCGCCAAACAAGCGGATTCCTGACAATCCGGCATGTGCCGATTCGCGGCATAGTGTAGCAGTTGCTCAACGAGAGCATCCTCTCCGCGGGCTGCAAAGTATTGAAAGGTGCCGATTCGCAGATGGGAGGATGCCACCCGTGTGAAGACCCCGCCCGGCTCCATCGTTTCCCGGGTCACCCTTTCCCCTGTCTCTACACAAGCCAGAGCCCGAGTCGTGGGCACACAGAGAGTGTGCATGGCCTCTGACAGCAGATACTCCCGGAGGACCGGTCCGAGAGCTGACCGGCCATCTCCTCGGCGGGAGAAGATCGTCGCGCCAGCCCCTTTGAGCTGAATATCGAAACGCTCACCCTGCTGATTCACTACTTCACCCAGAAGCACCGCTCGACCATCACCCAGCTGAGGCGAAAATCCTCCAAACTGGTGCCCCGCATAAGCCTGAGCGATCGGCTCTGCTCCATTAGGGAGCTGATTTCCGGAAAACAGGAATGCTTTCTCCTCAGAGCTTACCCCGCTGTCTCCTATCCCGAGTTCAGCCGCGAGCTCAGCATTCCAAGCAATCAGTTGCGGTGCCTTAAACGAAGAAGGCTCCGTCTCGGAATAAAAGGCCGCCGGCAGCTTTACAAAAGTGTTCTCAAAAGGAATCTGCATTCGTTTATGATGGCAGGGCTTCCAGCTGCTCTTCCACCAGAGCGATGTGCTCAGCCGGCTTCACCTTGGGAAACACGTGCAGCAGGGTTCCGTCGGTATCGATGAGGAAGGAGCTGCGTTCCACCCCCATGTATTCCTTGCCATACATTTTCTTCTTCACCCAAACGCCGTATGCCTTGGACATCTCCTGCTCAGCATCGACAAGAAGCGGGAACGGAAGATCAAACTTATTTATGAAATTCTGATGCTTCCTAACAGAGTCAGGACTCACCCCAACAATCTGCAGACGATCTTTCAGAGAGTCCCAGGAATCCCGGATGGCACAAGCCTGAGCTGTGCAACCGGGCGTGTTGTCTTTTGGGTAAAAATAGAGCAGCAGCCGATTTCCTGCGAAATCGCTCAGTGAAACCTCTGTCTCTGACTCATAAGCGCCTCCGATGGTAGGAAGGCGAAAGTCCGGGGCAGCCTCTCCGACAGCGGGATAAGAAGATTCACTCATGGAGAAGAATCTACTGATGGCTGCTACAAAAAGTCAACAAGGCACGCAATTGAGAAGCCGACGGGCTTGCGTCCGATCATTTTTCGAGTTTTTCTAATGCTCCGCTTTGTGATGATCAGATGCGAACGATACACAGCCCTCTGCAGCCTCTGGTTTGGGGCCATGCTCGTGCTGATATTCTCCTCGCCAAGCTTTGCGCAGAGACCACGCTACGAGGGGGCTCCGATCCTGTATTCTCAAACTGAGTGTGAAACCCGCGTGACTCAGGGCTTACAAAGACTTGCCAGCGCCCCGATCACCTGGAATAGCGCATCAGAATTTGTCGAGCAGGTGCTGCTGGCGCTGGAGGTGCCGGTAGAGAGTCAGATGCTCGTCTATTCGAAAACCAGTGCTCAGAACTCGCACATCTCTCCGCAGACTCCTCGCGCGATTTACTTCTCAGACGATATTTATGTCGGGTGGGTTCAAGGTGGCGACCTCGAGTTTGCGTCCTTCGACCGAGAAATTGGCCTGGTCTTTCACCGAATGGCAGTCCCCTACCGCTCTGGTATCCGGGACTTCCCCACCCCTGTGCGCGACCGCTCCTGCCTCAGCTGTCATGAAAGCTCCGCAACTGGCAATGTCCCCGGCCTCACCGCCCGATCCGTCTTCCCTGACGCAAAAGGACTGCCGCTGCTGCAGGCAGGATCCTTCCGGATCGATCACACGAATCCGATCAACCAGAGATGGGGCGGATGGTATGTCACCGGCCATCTGGATAGTTTGACGCACCTGGGCAATCAGATCTCTCAGGAGGAGGAGGGAGACGTCACAACGAGCCCTCTGACCGCTACAGCGACCCCGACATTACTTGACGGACTATTCAGAGAGGAAGTCTACCCTGCCGGTGGCCGCAGCGATGCTGTCGCCCTGATGATTTTCGAGCAGCAGATCGCCGTGCATAATCAACTGATGCAGGCCCACTATCAGGCACGGGAGATCCTTTATCGATATGAAGGGTTCATCAAGAGCTTCGGAGATGAAGACGGTTCGTTCGCGGCATCGCGTGATGAGCAACTCGACCACAAGGCCGAGCTAGTGGTCCAATCCCTCCTCCTGGGAGAGGAGCAAGTAATCGAAGGCGAGGGGGTGGAAGGATGGAGCGCTTTTCAGGAAGCGTTTCGTCGCAATGCGCGCAAGGCCTCAAATCGGAGATCTCTCAAGGATCTGCGCCTCTACGAGCGTCTCTTCAAATACCGATGCAGCCACCTCATCTATTCAGATGCCTTCACAAATTTACCTGTTCAGTTAAAAGATCGGACCCTGTCGCTTCTCAAAGAGTGCCTTGAGAATCCTTACAGCTCACCGATCAGCTCCCATCTTTCTGCCTCTGAGGCATCGAAGATCTCTACGATCCTCAGTGAGACACTTGAAGGGTTCTGACAGCAGACACACTACAGAAGAATGTCGTAGGGACGCTCGCCGGTGTTGTCCATGTATCCGATGAAGGCCTGGTTAACTACTTTGTAGCCCCCTGGAGTCGGATAGTTCCCTGTGAAATACCAGTCGCCATTGTGCTCAGGAATCGCGGCGTGGAGATTATCCACCGTCTGGAAGATCACTTCCACACTTCCCTTCCAGGAGATATCCTCCGGGGTGACCAGTCGACTCACTTCTTCGGAAATTTCGGCATCTGTAAAAGGTTCGTAAATGGCTTTCACAGGATTCCCCATCTCTTCTACTGGCTTTTTCAGCTCTTCCTGGCAAGCCAGATAGACATCTGTCAGCAGATTGTGACGACCGGTCTTCTCCAGAAGATTCACAGCAGCGCGAAAAGCGATAAACTTACCCAGCTCTGACATATCGATGCCGTAGCAATCCGGAAACCGGATCTGGGGGGCTGTCGAAACAACGATGATCTTTTTGGGATTCAGGCTGGAAAGGATCTTAATGATCGAATCTCTTAGTGTCGTTCCCCGGACGATCGAGTCGTCCAGGACTACGAGGTTCTCATCGGGAGCGATGACGCCGTAGGTCACGTCGTAAACGTGGGAAACCATCTGATCACGGCCTTTCTCCTGAGCAATGAAGGTCCTTAGCTTGATATCTTTGTGAGCAATCTTTTCGCCACGCGGCCAACTCTTCAGGATCAACTGATCGAGAGTTTCCTCCGAGATATCGCCTGAAGCGACGGCTTCTCGGATCTCTTCCTTCACCTGATTCCGGCGCATCTTCCGCAATCCATGCATCAGCCCATGATAGGCTACCTCCGCCGTATTGGGGACAAAGCTGAACACCGTCTTATCCAGATCCTTTTCGATTCGGTCCGCGATTTGATCAACCAGCATCTCCCCCAGCTTCATCCGCTCCTGATAGATGTCAGGGTCATTCCCTCTGGAGAAATAAATGCGCTCAAAGGAGCAATGATGCGATGGACGCTCAGAGGCGTAACGCTCCACGGCGAAAGACCCATCGTGCCCCATGACACCGACATGCCCCGGGGGCAATTCGTGGACTTCTTCAGCCGCGGCTTTAAACACCGTCATCAGCGGGACTCGCTCACTTGCGAAAGCGATCACCTCGTCGTTTTCAAAGTAATGGCAGGGCCGGATACCGGTAGGGTCGCGCAGCACAAAGCCGTCTCCATTCCCCACGGCACCGGCGATCGCATAGCCACCGTCCCAGATTTTCCCGCATTTTTCGAGGATCTGGCGGATCTCAATTTCATCAGAAATGACCTTTGGGATATCACGCCCCGGCGTCCCTTTGTCGCGCTCCCGGCGGTAGATAGCGTCATGAGCCTCGTCCAGGTGAAACCCGATTTCTTCGAGGACCGTCTGAGTGTCCGTATCGAAAACCGGGTGCTGCCCACGATCAATCAGGTGATGGTTGAGGTCCCGCGCATTTGTCATGTTGAAGTTCCCCAGCACCATGAGGGACTTCGTTTTATAATTCGTGCGACGCATGTAGGGATGGCAACCGCCCTCACCAAACTTGCCGGACGTGCCGTAACGAAGGTGCCCCAGGAGCAGCTCTCCGCCGAAATCAAAAGCCCGCTTGAACGAATCAGGATCATTCCGATCCAGTAAGCCTTTGCGCTGCAGCTTCTTATACCGCTTCACCTGCGCCTCCAACACAGCAATCAGGGAGTCGCGATCGGCATTTCGCGTGCGGAAGAAATAGGGCTGTCCCAGTTCCGTATCCAGCTTACAACAACCGATCCCGATGCCATCCTGACCGCGGTTATGCTGCTTTTCCAGCAGTAAATACAAGTGCTGGAAGCCCCACAGACACGTTCCGTATTTATCCAGGTAGTATCCCAGAGGCTTCTTCAGGCGAACGAGGGCAAAACCACATTCATGATGAATTGGGTCACTCATGATCGTTGGAAGGTTTGGGGGTTCGAGCGGATTCCCGGTTCAGCTGTCTCCTAGCCGACCTGAACACGGACACCCGTTTCAGAGACGACCTTTCCGAGAACCCTGGCTCCGTCGCCAGCGGCGAGTGCCGCGTCTATGTCCGAGGATTTCACGACGACGACCCAGCCCCAGCCCATGTTGAATGTATTCACAGCTTCCTGATCATCGATAAAGCTCAGCACCTTTCCGACAGGGCCTGCATCCCAGCGGGGAATCTGCAAGTCAGCTCCATTCTCACCCAGCAGGCGCTCCAGGTTTTCCGGCAAGCCTCCTCCAGTGATGTGAGCCATCGCGCGAACAGCTACGCTGCTCTCTCGCAGCTTATTGACGACATCATGATACAGGCGGGTAGGAGCGAGAAACTCCTGCCATTCCCCGGATTCGATAAGATCAGGATGCGCAGCGAGGATCTTTCTCACCAGAGACCACCCATTCGCGTGGAAGCTATCGGAGGGATATCCGATAAGCGCGTCTTCGACTTCGATCACCGAGGGATCGATCAGGTCCGGTTTCTCAGCCGCACCTACGCAAAAGCCGCTCAGCTCGATGACTCCATCAGGAACAATTCCCGGCATCTCCGCCGTTTCCCCGCCAGCGAGGATGCAGTCGCAATCCTCTAGATACTCCGCCATTCCGCCAATGAGACGCTTGATCTTCGTTTTATCGATGGCGCCGATCCCCACATAATCGAGAAAGAGCAATGGATCCCCACCGGTCGTGAGGATGTCGTTCACACTCATCGCTACCAGATCCTTACCGGCGATCTCCAGCTCATCGTGCTCCAGGAGGAGCTCCAGCTTCGTCCCCACTCCATCGCAACCCGTAACGATGACAGGCTCTTTGTAATCGCTCAGGTCGTAACTGGCAGCGAAGAGGCCAAAAGCCTGCATCAGAGAGCGCTTGCCCTCCGTGCGCTGCCGCAGATCCCCGATGTCCCCGACTAATGCGGCAGCTTCTTTGATATCAACACCGGACGACTTGTAGGTAAACTCTTCGCTCATGAAATGGGACGCAAGGTCGTGGCGAATCTGTTTCAAAACAAGCACTTGTCCAGCGGATAGTTGGGAAAGGCCATCGCCACGGTCATTAGAGTTAAAACTCAGGATCCACCTCCACCTCTCTCCATCTGACCTAGAAGAAATCTCTTACTCAACCACTGATCAGGTGGGCACGCTCCACCCGAGAGACTGAACCCAGAATGACCTAGCTCCGTCAGGCGCGAAAACACATAAGGTAGACAGAAGTCGTGGAACTCGGGCAACTCCACGCCATCGACTTTGAGCACTTTTCATAAAAACGCCAAAAATGACAGCTTTGTCATGGAGGCCGTCATGGGTTTGTCATGTTGATGAGGCATAAGGTTCTTATGACGAAATTCACGACCTTATTCTGCCTTTCACTTATTGCCCTCACGATCACATCTGTCGCTCAACCAGAGAGAACGGATACCGAGGATGGGAAATCACCAAATAACTTTCGCAAAGAGACGCGGCGCATGGGCGACAAGGAGCCAAAGAACTTTAGGGAAGTGGGTTCGATCGAAATGGGCCTGCACTCGATCACTTTTCCAAGCGAGTTTCGGACGGTGAATGGGACGGAGAATAATCTGGAGAATCCACATTGGGGTGCTTCTGATACGCTTTTCCTACGTCTGGCTCCGAGTGCCTATGCCGACGGTGCTGGCTCTCCATCTGGAGCTGATCGACCAAATGCCCGGACGATCAGCAATGCGATCGCCGACCAGGATGATCAGGTGCTGATGCCCGCGAATCCGGCGACGGATATGCTCTGGCAATGGGGCCAATTTCTAGATCATGACATAACGCTGACGCCGGTATCCGACCCAGAAGAGCCATTCCCAATAGAAGTGCCTGCCGGAGATCCGAACTTTGATCCAAACGGAGCGGGCGATGTGGAAATTACCATGGAGCGGTCTTTTTATGACAATGTCGATGGTGTCCGAGAGCAGGTGAATGAAATCACCGCGTTCATCGATGCCTCGCAGGTTTACGGGTCAAATCTTGAGCTTGCTCGCGAGTTGCGCACGCTGGATGGGACGGGGCGACTGCTGACGAGCGCGGGCGACCTACTTCCCCTCAACACCAACGGATTCCCAAATGCACCCCGAGCCGATGCACCCAACTTTTTCCTGGCGGGGGATTTCCGGTCGAATGAGCAGGTAGGCCTAACCTCGCTGCACACGCTATTCGTGCGGGAGCACAACTATTGGGCAGACATTCTCGCCCGCTACAATGAAGAGCTGAATGGAGACCAGATCTACGAAATTGCTCGATCGATTGTGGGGGCGGAGATGCAGATCATCACCTATGAGGAATTTCTCCCTACCCTGCTGGGTCCGCGCGCGATTCCCCGCTATGAGGGATATATGCCTGATGTCAATCCCGGTATCTCGAATGTTTTCGCCACAGCCTGCTACCGTTTCGGCCACTCGATGCTCTCCAGCCAGCTACTGCGCCTGGATCGCCGGCTCCGGGAGGCTGACACTGGGCACCTGGATCTGGCCAGCGCGTTCTTTAATCCCAGCGTATTGCACGAGGAAGGCGGCATCGACCCAGTCATTCGGGGGCTTATTTACCAGCCCGCTCAGGAGATCGATACCTGTGTGGTAGATGATGTTAGGAACTTCCTCTTCGGCAGGCCAGGTGCAGGCGGTTTCGACCTCGCGGCTCTCAATATTCAGCGAGGACGGGATCATGGTCTGGGGACTTACAACGATGTGCGCAAGGCCTTCAGGCTACGTCCAGCCCGCAGGTTCGCCGACATTACGCGCAATCGGAGGCTACAGGAGCGCTTGCGCGAGGTGTATGAAACAGTCGAGATGATCGATCCCTGGGTAGGGTTTCTCGCGGAAGATCATATGCGTGGCGCCCGCGTTGGCGAGACGCTCTCGGTTGTCCTGAGAGATCAATTCACTCGCCTGCGGGATGGAGATAGCTTTTGGTATGAGAATCACTTAAGTCCCGAGCTGCAGCGACTGCTCCGCACTCAAACATTGGCAAAAATCATCCGCAGAAATACGGGGATCAATCAGGAACTTCCTCGTTCCGTTTGGCTAGCCTCCAATCGTCGTTTTACGCCGCAAGAGGATTCCGAAACAAGAGGACACCAGGTGCCTCCTCGCGACAAGCGTCGCGGTGGGCCTAGCCGGTAAGAAGACTTGCCACCTCCGCAACTTCTCTCTATGGATGAAAAATGAAAGTTCTTGTGGTTGAGGATCAGGATCAAATCCGCTCCTTCGTGGTCAGAGGCCTGAAGGAGCAGGGGTTTTCCGTTGATGAAGCGGACCATGGTGACGAAGGATACTTCCTCACAAAGACCCAGTCCTACGATGCCATCATTCTCGACATCATGCTACCAGGTCGGGATGGGCTCAGCATCCTCAAACAGCTCCGTGCGCGAAAGCAGGCGACCCCGGTGATCCTTCTCACCGCCCGCACAGAGCTGGATGAACGCCTGGAAGGACTCTCCCTGGGGGCGGATGACTACCTAACAAAGCCGTTCTATATCGAGGAACTGATCGCACGTGTCCATACGGTGACGCGGCGATTTCGCGGCGAGCCCGATCACATCCTAACAGTTGCCGATCTCTCACTTAACCTCCTCGAGCATCAGGTGCACCGTGATGGGAGAGAGATCTCCCTTTCGATGCGCGAGTTCTCTCTGCTGGAGTATATGATGCGCAGCGCTGGTCGCGTGCTCAGCCGTATGCAGATGTGTGAGCATGTCTGGGGTTATCATTTCGACCCTTCGACTAATCTGGTTGACGTCTACATCCAGCGATTACGGAAAAAGGTGGATAAGGACTTCGATGAAAAGCTGATCCATACCGTGCGGGGGCTGGGCTACCGGATCGGCAGTGCAAATTCCTGACATCATCACCAGAAAAGATGAATCTGTTCCGCTCTCTGCGTTTCCGTCTAGCTGCGATCTCGACGGCGATTTCCGGACTGGCAATCCTGACACTACTCTTTTTTCTCTGGCAGGTGATCGTTCGCTCGATGGAGGCAGAGGCCGACCTGGAGATGAGCGCGCGATTCGGGCGGATACTCGACCAGGCGCATCCACGGATGAAAGTGCCAGCGTTTCGCCGAGATCTCAGGACGACTCTGGGTGATGATCCGTCTGTTCTCCTTCATGTATACAACGGCATGGAAGACGAAATCCTTTTCGAGACAGAAGTCGGCGGGAGCGACTGGATGGAAGAGATCCCGCTGCGCCTGCCGAAGACGTTTTTCACGACGCCTACTGGTGGCCCCCGCCACCCCATCACGCCTCACGAGCCACGCCTGGACCCTGCCCCGGAGAGGCGAGAGCCACCCAAGCGACCGAGGATCCCCCGAGAGGCGCTTGAGGGAGCGACTACCTATGCGGACTGGGAGTGGGCGAACAAACCGTGGCGCGTGGTGCACATGTATAGGCGTGGCTTTCACCTAATGGCAGCCGTTGAACGTGGCCCGCTGCTGCATCAGCTGCAACGAATCCGGTTATTCCTGCTGCTTTCTGTCCCTGTGAGCTTTGCCTTGATCGCAGGTGTAGCGTGGTTCGTGGCAGACAGAGCATTGCGCCCGATCCGGGTGATCTCTGAGACTGCCAGTCAAATCACGGCGCAGGGCCTGGATCATCGGCTGCAGGCGAGCGGACACTCGGATCCCGAGATCAGCTCTCTAACACAGGTGCTGAATGCGATGATGGAGCGACTGGAGCGGAGCTTCCATGCCGCGAATCGCTTCAGCGCCGATGTTTCTCATGAGCTACAGACCCCGATCTCCATCCTGCAGATGCAGGCGAGGCAGCTGGAGGAGAGCCTGTCGGCTGATCCAGAGTCTGCCGACACCGTCGCGATCATGCGCAGCGAAGTCCAGCGACTGAAACAAATCACTCAAAGTCTCATGCTCCTGAGCAAGGCCGACACCGGGACTCTGGCGAAAAATTTCCAAGAAGTGGACTTAAGTGCTGAATTCCAGACGGTGGCAGAGGATTTCGCGATTCTCGCTGATGCCGCAGGCATCGAGCTACGCTCCGAGGCTGACGAATCACTCACTGTGCTGGGGGATACCACCCTGCTACGACAGGCGATCGCAAATTTGTTCAGTAATGCGGTGAAATACAACCATCAGGACGGTTTTATCGAAGCACGATTAACCAAAACGACTTCAGGAGATGATACCTGCCTGACGATCAGAAATACCGGTGAGGCCATCCCTGCTGATGACCAGCCACTGCTGTTCGAGCGCTTTCATCGGGTAGACAAGAGCCGCTCACGCAATATCGACGGGTTCGGTCTCGGCCTGTCATTGACTCAGGAGATCGTAATGGCCCATGGCGGGAGTGTTGAGCTGGTAGCCTCTGATGATGAGTCGACCTGCTTTGCAATGATGCTACCGCTTGCACAGGAGTGATGTCCGTAGAGGCTCGCTCTCCGCTCAGACCTGGGCTCCTTGGTAAGGCTAATTTTCAGTGATCCTCAGTTGATCTTTGTCAGTGGCTCTCTTCATTACGGGCGCTGCTGGATTTTTATGAGACGCCTACGTTGGTTTTTATTTCACTTTTTCCGCCGATTACGGGCGTTTGTGGGTGAGAATGAAATCAATCCTCTCCCCATTCGTGGTAGCTTCTCCGGCTATAACTCAAAGGGCTTTCGATCCGACGCTGCGGCGGGTATCAATGTTGCTCTGTTGGCTTTCCCTCAGGGCATGGCCTACGCGGCGATCGCTGATCTGCCGATCCAGTTCGGTATCGTTTCAGGAGCAGTTGCGGCGCTGGTTGCGCCTCTCTTCGCAGGATCTCGGCACACGATTCTGGGTCCGACGAATGCGACGGCTTTCATGCTGTTCTCCAGCTTTGCCATTTTTGCCGGGCCCGAAAAGCTGTTTTACCTGCCCATGCTGGTGCTTTTCGTGGGAAGTCTCCTAGTAATCGGTGCACTCACGAGAGTTGCTGAGCTGATTCAGTTCATCAGCCGTTCCGTCATCGTTGGCTACATCACGGGAGCGGCTGTGCTGATCATCGCCAACCAGATGCGTCATGTGCTGGGGATCGAGCTAGATTTCAGCTCGCAATCGGGAGCCAAGACCTTTTTCACCATCCTTCAGGCGACCATCGCGGAGGTGCCCAATACCAAATGGCAGCCAGTAGTGATCAGTGTCGGCACCTTTCTAGTCTACCTGCTGCTCAACCGCTTCCTGCCGAAGCTTCCGGTGTTCGCTCTCGCTCTCGTCTGCTCGGCCGGGGGCTACGCTCTGCTCTCGCGCTACATGGGGTGGGAGGTGTCTACCTTTCAGGCCTTTTCTCTGGAGGACCTCATCCCCAGGATGCCGACCTTCAGCGCGAACGGTTTCTTCTCTGATATCAGCCTGCTCATCGGGACAGCCTTTTCCATCGCTTTTCTCGCCGCGCTGGAGAACTCGGTGATGTCAAAAACGCTGGCTAGCCGCGCCGGTGATCGGCCGGACGTGAATCAGGACATGCTCAGTGTAGGCATGGCGAACCTGGCAGCATCGGTCACGGGTGGCATGCCAGCGTCCGGCTCTCTCACCCGATCAGCATTAAACTTCTCCAGTGGGGCGGCGTCGCGGCTTTCCAGCATCATCAGCGGGCTGCTCTGTATCGTCGGGCTGATGGTCCTCGGGAATGCTATGGCCTATGTGCCGAAATGTGCGCTGGCGACGCTCGTCATGTGCATCGCTGCCTCCGTGATCAATCGCCACCACATCCGCATCTCGCTCTTCACGACGCCTCAGGATGCACTTGTGCTGATCACCACTTTCATTTCTGCTATGCTCCTGCCGCTCAATGTAGCGATCTTCCTAGGTGTAGGCATATCGATCATGCTGTATCTGCGAATGGCGAGCAAGCCGATCCTGGCAGAATACGAGTTCTCCGAGGCAGGAGAACTCCGCGAAGCCGGGGAGAAAAAAGAGCGCCCGCTGCCGGCCATCTCCATCGTGCATGTAGAGGGAGACCTGTTCTTCGGGGCCGCTGAGCTCTTCCGGACGCAGATCCAGAAGACCTCCCTGGACCCCGACCTGCGGGTGATCATCCTGCGCCTGAAGAATGCCCGCCATCTGGACGCGACCAGCGTGGTGGCGCTGGAGGAGCTGGTCCAGTTTCTCAATGCCCACGACCGGCACGTCATCGTCAGCGGGGCGTCGAAAAGCGTCTACCGTGTCCTGAAGAATGCCGGCACGGCAGCTATCATCGGGCGGGAAAACATCTTTCTCAATAATCGCCAGAACCCCAATATGTCGACGAGGAACGCGCTGAAACGAGCGCAGGAACTCCTCGGCACGACTAAGGCGGACATCCGAATCTTTTACGACCCACAAAAACAGAAATCGAAATGACCAACGAGACTCTTCTAGAAGCGCTGAACTGGCGCTATGCGACCAAGGAATTTGATGCCTCGAAAAAAATCACGGATGCCGACTGGGCGACCCTGGAGGAGGCGCTGCGCCTGACCCCTTCGTCGTTCGGCCTCCAGCCATGGAAATTTGTTGTCGTGCAGGATGCAGAGATTCGTGAGCAATTGCTCCCTCACTCGTGGAATCAACGGCAGGTAGTTGACTGCTCGCACCTAGTCGTCATGGCGGCTAAGACGAGCGTATCAGTCGCTGAAATCGACGACTACCTGCAGGATACAGCGGACACCCGCGGCATCCCCGTAGACTCTCTAGGCGGATTCCGCGATATGATGACAGGCTTCATCACGGATTCGATGTCACCTCCTGAACAGGAGAACTGGGCGAAACTCCAGTGCTACATCGCCCTCGGCAATATCATGACGGCGGCGAGCATGCTGAAAATCGACTGCTGCCCAATGGAAGGCTTTGTGCCTCCTGAATATGATAAAATTCTCGGCCTATCGGATCTAGGGCTAACGGCTGTTCTGGTCTGTCCTTTCGGCTACCGGAGCGAGGGCGATAAATACGCGGATCTGGCAAAGGTGCGATATCCGCGAGAAAAGCTGTTCCGCGACGTCTAATTTTGAGACGTTCACTTACTTCGTAACTTCTCCGCCCCGTTTCCCATGCTTTCGCCCAACTTATCTGCAATCGAGTCCACGACGGTGGTCATCGCGAATCTCTCTCCGCGCGTAGAGTGCGGCAAGTTTCCTACCAAACGAGTGGTAGGAGAGCGCCTTCGGGTGGAGGCAGATATTTTCAAGGATGGACACGATCAGGTGAAAGCCGTTGTTGGCTGGCGCAACCTTGATGACGGCCATCCTCACGAGGTGGAAATGCTCCCACTCGAAAATGATCGCTGGGCCGCAGAGCTTTCGTTCACCGAAACAGGACGCTATGAAATCTCTGTAAGCGCGTGGTCGGATGATTTCGAGACGTGGCTGCATGATTTCGAGAGGCGGCTGGCCGGTGAGCCAGAAGATCTTCCGATCGAGGTGGAGCAGTGCCGGGTGATTCTCAATCGTGCCGCCCTGCGTGCTGCCCGCATGCGCGCCTCACAGGATGCGGAGGCGATCGAGGCTGTCACAGCACGACTGATGCAGACAGATCCTGCCCACGCTCTCGATCTGATGGCCTCCGCAGGAACGCGAGAGCTGCTTTCACGCTGGCCCGACCGCAGCCTGCAGACAGCGTCGGATGAGAAAATAGAACTGACGGTCGAGCCCGTTCGTGCGCAGTTTTCGGCCTGGTATGAGTTTTTCCCCCGCTCGGCTACCGGCTGTGGCGAGCGGCACGGCACCTTCCGCGACTGCCTACCCCGGATCGAGGATGCTCGGGACATGGGATTCGACATTGTTTACTTTCCCCCCATCCATCCGATCGGGGTGACTCACCGAAAAGGGAAAAACAATACGACCACCTGCGAGCCTGGTGATGTTGGCTCGCCATGGGCGATCGGGGCAGAAACCGGGGGGCATCGGTCGATCGAGCCAGCCCTCGGGAATTTCGAGGACTTCCGCTGGCTGGTAGAGGAGTCTCGCGCTCGCGGGATCGAGATCGCCCTCGACTTTGCCATCAACTGCTCACCGGACCATCCCTATGTGCGCGATCATCCGGAGTGGTTCTTCCAGCGGCCAGACGGCTCCATCCGTTACGCAGAGAACCCTCCCAAAAAGTATCAGGACATCTACCCGATCAACTTTCACTGCATGGAGTGGGAAACGCTCTGGCGCGAACTCGTCGATGTGGTGCGGTTCTGGATTGATCAGGGAGTGCACATCTTCCGCGTGGACAATCCCCACACGAAGCCCGTTTCCTTCTGGCATTACCTCATCGGGGAGATCCACAAAGATCACCCTCACGTGATCTTTCTGAGTGAGGCTTTCACCAAGCCGAAGATGATGCAGGCACTGGCAAAAGTCGGCTTCACCCAGAGCTACACCTAC
This sequence comes from Verrucomicrobiota bacterium, assembly GCA_020627905.1. Taxonomy (GTDB): domain Bacteria; phylum Verrucomicrobiota; class Verrucomicrobiia; order Verrucomicrobiales; family DEV007; genus Arctic95D-9. The sequence continues at coordinate 5,409 of JAHDFZ010000044.1, read as the reverse complement.
TTCACCTGGCGGGAGAGCAAGCATGAGCTGATCGAGTATGTCGAAGAGCTGACTCAGGGGCCGATGCGTGAGTATTTCCGCGGAAACTTCTGGCCGAATACCCCGGACATCCTGCCACATCATCTGCAGAATCAGGGTCCAGCGATTTTCAAGATCCGCGCAGCGCTTGCCGCCCTGCTCTCCTCATCGTGGGGTATGTATTCCGGCTATGAATTCTGCGAAGGAGCCCCGCTACCAGGCCGTGAGGAATATCTGGACAGCGAAAAGTATCAGATCGCAACGCGCGATTGGAATGCGCCGGGGTCGATAAAAGGTTTCATCACTCGACTCAACGAGCTTCGTCAGTCGCAACCTGCCCTGCGGCAGTATGCGAACATCGCCTTTGTGCCCGCTGACAATGACCAGATTCTCTGCTTCCGCAAATGGTCAGATGATAGAGAGAACCAGATCCTCGTCGTGGTCAATCTGGACTCTCACAACAGGCAGGAGTCGAACGTTCACCTGCCACTGGAGGCCATGGGCCTTTCAGCGGAACACGAATTCTCGGTAAGCGACCTACTTCATGAAGTGACCTACACATGGCGCGATTCCACCAACTTCGTGTCTCTTGACCCTCATGGGAAGCTGGTCCATGTATTTTTAGTCAGTCAGGGTTCCGGGAACTCACTTTAGAGCTAAGCGGCTAAACCGCACGCTCATGAGAAGTTGTTCCGAGACAAGCCCCCTGCGGCTGGAACTCTATCATGCCTTTTCGAGCGATCCTTTTCCTGATCTTATCCATCGGTTCACTGATCGTCGGGGAATTAGCCATCCGCTACCAGAAGCCAGCCGCCTTCCACGCTCTCAATGAATTCTGGCTTGGTTTCTCCCTGGCAGCTACCGGGCAGGATCCAAAAGCGGCGGCCGTCACAACCATTCGCATCAATGAGGACTATGAGCCACTCGCTCTTGGTGCTGATGAACAGACATCACAGTCATCGACGCTGACGCGGCTGGACTACGCTACCATCCTGCAGTTTCTTTCGCATTTGCAGCCAGCAGCTGTCGGCGTTGTCCCCAGCCCGGTCTTTCCGGAGACCGATGTTTTTAATCAAACCGATATCACTCCACTACGAGAGGTTGCCATGCGCCTGCCGAAAATGACGGCAGGAGCACGGCTTAGCTATTCAGGCGATGGGCAAACGCCCGATTTCGCTAAGGCCCCTCTGCCAATCATCGCTTCGACGGGTGATCTGACGAACGTGCCGATGGTCAATAGTCTGGACGCGCCGATGGAGCCACAAATCCTCGCAAATGCAGAGGCTGGATTCACCCAAATCTCGAATTTCCCTGTGAGAGAAGAGAGAAATGCTTACCTCAGGATTCCCCTCCTCGCGAAAAGCGAGAGGGGACTCTTGCCATCGTTCCTGCTGGTCGCTATTGCCCAACAGCGTGGGATCCCCCTCACGGAGATCCGGGCCGATCTGACAGAGTCCGAGGAGAAGATCGTCTCGCTAGGAGCGGAAATTACCATTCCGATCGAATCTGATGGCTCGTTTCGCCTCCCTCTTGTGAATCCGTTTTCAAAGGAGATCACCCAGGTGAGCGAGGGTGAAATTTCCGATTCGATTACGGTAAGGCATCCATACACCTCTCTGACAGCTACCGAACTGGCCTACACGGGAAGAGGCTCTGAAACTGTCCTTCAGCATGTGGCAGAGACCTATGCCAGTAAGTTCGAATCCATCGGAGAGAATCTCGTGCTTCTGGGGTTCGACCGGTCAAGTGATCAGACTATTGCATTTCCTAATGCTCAACAAGCCTCCTACCTTGCGGTGCTGGCTCAGGCCGCCGCGGTCATTCAGTCAGGCCTGCACCTTCGAGAGGTCAGCATGCCGATCAGGGTGTCTTTATTCAGCCTTTTCCTGCTGGCAGGAGTCTGCCTACTGCAGTTTGCGTCGAAAAAGCTCTTCATCTTCTCCCTGCTTCTGCTCATCGTTTTCTGGTCGGGAATCCTAATCACATTTTCTGAGACACTTCACTGGCTGTTTCCCCTTACCCCACTGCTCATCAGCCTTAGCCTACTTGGCTGCTGTCTGATTCGCAAAAAGGCTACCCCACCCTCTGAATCGATCACTAAAAACGAGCTATGAAGACAAACCTCGATGGCAAAGTTGTTGTCCTGACAGGAGCCGGTCGAGGCATCGGACTTGCGATGGCCTGCGAGCTCTATCGACAGGGTGCTAAACTTGTCCTCTGTGACCTGGATAAGGAATGCCTGGGGCAAGCTGTTCTCCAGCTGCCGGGATCAGATGCAAGCATCCAGATCCACGGTATTGATGTTGGAGATGCTGCCGCTGTCCAGCAGGTAGCTGATTCTGCGGTATCCGCTTTCGGGAAAATCGATGTCTGGATCAACAATGCCGGAATCGCTCGACATGCTCCCGTTATTGATTACACCGAGGATGATGTCGACAGCATGGTCGACACAAATCTAAAGGGAACCTTCTGGGGGTGCCAGGCCGCCATGCGGCACATGACCGGGCAGAAGAGTGGCACGATCATGAATGTCACCTCAACAGCCAGCTTGAGAGGAATCCCTACCGAGTCATTCTATTGCGCTACCAAATGGGCCGTTCGCGGCTTCACTCAGGCGCTGCAGGAAGAGGCTGCTCCCTATGGGATCAGAGTCATCAACCTCATGCCCGGAGGCGTCGACACAGCTTTCTGGGATAAAGCGGTTGACCACAAGATGCCAGTAGACGCATTCCTGACACCCGAGCATGTGGCTGATGTCGCGATCTCAGCGCTTCTGCAGCCAGACGAGGTAGTCTTGAGGGACGTTGTCGTGCGCAGCGTCAACGACAGAGACTACGCCGGGCGAAGCTGATTCCCGACCTCAGCCAAGGGAGATAGGACCATCTCCACTACCTCACCTGAAGGAGTGAGCACGGACTCGCTGGATTAAAACAGCCCCAGCCGAGGATTATGCCAACAGACCTTTCGGGTGAACGCTTTGGTCTATGAATAGCCCGGATAAAAAACAAAGCGACGTTTTGGTCTCAGTAGCTGCGCAAACTAGCGGCCGGCAAGGTCAGGCAGAGCTTTAGGCTCACGAATGAAGAGCTTTTTCTCTTTGTAACTAATGACAGCCCCCCACTCAAGGAACAGATCTGTCCCGAGAAGCCCGGCCTCTCCGAGTTCATTTGAAGAAGAGATGCCCTTGTCAGATGAAAGGACTCTGCGGTTCCGCACCGTGACGCCGCCGATCGTCAGAGCATCATAACGAGTTACCGCAGCAGGACGTTTCCCTCCCACACCGATGACAAACTGATCATAGGGTCCAATCTCAGCACCAGCCTTTTCGGAAAACTTGCTCTCAAAAGACGTGCTGCTGGCACCAGTATCAATGACAAAATTCGTATCCATTTCGTTGACCACCGCATCAATGTAGATGTGCCGATGGCCCTCCGGCTGCGTGTAGGCAAGCGGCAGGTAGCGGCGAAGCGTAAGAATGTCTTCGACAGATACGTCTTGAGCCTTTTCAAGGAAGAACGCCAAATCCTCAGTCCATCCGTAGACAAAGCTGCGATCTTTTTCTGCCAAGGTAGAGATAGGAACAGTCGCAACTTTCCCGTCTTTCGATTCGAGAGTAACGTCACGTTCCGTTTTCGACTTTACCTTACCGATGAAAGTTGAGCCACCATCTGCCATTTGAAAACGGCGAAAACTACCGGACAGTTCTTCGGTCGGTGCATTATCAGGATCAGCCAGATCGGGGCGGAAGAATACCTTACGCTCAGCATAGGAAACAACAGTCTCAAGCCGAGCTAAAAACATGGCACCGAACAGGACGTCACTCGACTCTGAGAAATCATCGACGCCGTATGTCATATCGGTAGCAAGCATTGATTCGCCTTTAATCACTGTCTCGCCGATCGAGAATGTGTCGACCATAGTATTCGCTGCTTCCTGAGTGCCTCCCACACCACGGATTACCTCATCATAGGGACCAATATCACACTGAAAACCTTCCGCTGAGACGTTGTGGATGAGAGTGTTGTAGGCGCCTGTGTCTACCTGAAAAGTAGCTGGCTTCCCATTGATCGTGCCATCGAGAATGACTGAGTTGTTAACGAGACGAAAGGGCACCGCCTCATAACCTCGGGACTCGAGCAGTTCCGTAATCGTCAGAGTGCGGCAGCGCTCCATGAACTCATAAGCTGACTTGTCCCAGGCATTGACGTAGGGAACATCTTTCGGATTAAGCCTTGAAAGAGGCAGCGTGTATTCCTTGCTATTTGCCGTTGCAAGAATTTTGACGGCCTCATCTGTTTTGTCGATGATCACCGCCTCAACCTGTTGCCCCTGAGGCCCGGTAAATACGTATTTTTCACCCGGTTTTGCGACGACCGTCTCAGCCAAAGCGGCCGGGATGAAGGAGAAAGAAAGAAAAGCTAATCCGCAGGTAAGAAGTAAGTTTTTCATAGATTTGATCTGAGTGTGAAGAGGGTGCTCTGTTTTCAGGCCCTATTTGTCTGTAAATTCTCGGCTCTCGATATAGGACTGCCAATCTGCCACTAAAGCTCCGATCGTCTCATATCCAAAGATGCCCGCAAATTCTGATGGCAGGGGCATATTCTCAGTGGCCTGGAGACGCTCAAGAAGGCGACCATACCCCATAATTTTCCGCACATCAGAGTGTGCCCACTTATAAAAGGCGAACGCCAGCACACCCTGACTGGGAGCGTATTCCTGGTCTTCCATCGTGAATAAGTCGTCGAGATCGATGGTGATCGATCCGTCGTCCACAGCTTTCTGAAGTGCGCTCTCCCACTGGGTGGTCTTTTTGTAGCGCTCGTCCTTAGCAAACGGATCGTTCGGTCGAGTGGCTACCATCAGCTCTGTATGCGCCTCATCCTGCAGATCCCGAGATTTTGCCAGCGCGTAACCGGCCTCAAGAAACGCATAACCCTCATTTGCGTAGTCGCGAGGCTCGCCTTTCGTCATCGCCTCGAACGCCATGGTAGCTAAAATGTAGACACCGCCACTGGATAAGTCTTCGCCCATGGGGTAGAAACCTGAGTGGTAGAAAGAGGCCTGCTTGGATGTCTGGTTCGGCTCGCTGAAAGCTCTGGGAAGTGTATAGCGGAACATTCTGAAAGTGCCCTCAACATTCAGGAGAGTCCCACCAGCCTCCTCTAGGCCCTGCTCCAGAAGGCCATTGCCCCACCACTGAAACATAAATGGTGCCCGCTCATTTGCGAGGAAGAGCGCCGGCTTCACCCCGGAAGATACGAACTCAAGAGAGGGGTAATAATAACGGCCCTCGAACCAGAGCCTTTCCAGTGTTGAGGCAACCTGCTTATGAGCTACATCAGGTCCGGTGAATAGCATGAAATTTTCGGTGTCCGTGCGCTGAACTCCCTC
>JAHDFZ010000306.1 GCA_020627905.1 Verrucomicrobiota bacterium | reverse complement strand
GCTGAGATCCTCGACGGTCAGCACGATGAAGTCGCTGAAAACAACTTCTACATGAAGGCGGGTATCGACTCCGTCGAGAAGTAATCGCTCTCTATCTAAACGTCATGCGGCCTTTCGGGGCTCGCGTGATTGTCCTCCATTTCCCAATCAATCTCATGCAGCTCGATATCGTCACTCCGGAAAAGAAAGCCTTCTCTGATGAGGTGGACAGTGTCATCGTCCCTGGTATCAATGGCGAGATGGGGATCCTCAAAGCGCACGCGCCTCTCATCACGACGCTCGCCCCAGGTGAGCTGCGCTACATGAAGAATGGTCAGGAGATCCCTCTGGCGATCGGCACCGGCATCATGGAGGTCTCTCACGATCGTGTGTCTGTCCTCACGGACATGGCAATCGACGAGGAGGAAGTCGACGTCGATGCGGTAGAGAAGGCTCTCGCCCGTGCGCAGGAGAAGCTGCAGACTGAGCCTGATAATTTCGATGCGACTCAGGTGCTCATCGCTAAGAGCATGGCACAGCTGAAAGTGAAGCGTCGCCGCCTCTAGAGATTTCTTTCCCTGGGAAAACCTAAGCCGATTCGGCTTATCAAAATGAGGCATACGGAAGAGCAGAGCCAGCCTGATCAGGGCACTCGCTATTTTTCGGGCCTCTCGCTTCAGCTGCGTTTCATCGCAGCTGTTTTGTTTTTTGCATTCGCCATCCAATCCGTGGCACCCATGGCCGTCCAGGCATACGGATGGGTCGGTATGTTCGAAAGAATCCGGCAGGACGGTGCCAGCTTGAGCAAGTCCTTCGCTGGTTTGTTTGAGCGCGAGAATGCCTGTGAATTCTGCCACTCGGCCTCGGCTATGCAGGCTGCCGTGGATGGTGTAACAGACGATGGTTCACAGGTGCCAACTGCACCGCGTGAGCGCCAGGAGTCAGGAAGCGGCCTTTCGGGGGCACTGGCTCTGTGGATGGCTTCCTACGCTCGGTCCTCAAAAGAGGCCGACCTCGAATCTGTCTCCTACGGGCCGGTTGATGCAGGCGCCGGTCGGACTCAATGGGTCGCCCAATTGCCGACGCCTCCTCCGAGAGTCTAGGTTGTTCTGTTGTCAGCTCATAGCTGATTGACCTCATTAACGGCTATCCCCGTCACGCTCTTCCTCTAGGTGGCTGATCTGCTTCAGCACGCTGAAGGACACTCAGGCTGACTCGCTTTCGGGTTCAGCTTTCTTTCCCATAGGCCTTCGCAACGGCCTACTGCACTAGTGACGCGAGCGCCACTAGGCTGCTTCATCCATTCACTCACTCTCTTTTTATTGTTTCATGAAAACGTCTGTTTTTTCAATCCTTTCCCTGCTAGCCGTTTCTGGTCCGTATGTTTCTGCGCAAACAGACGGGCAGTTGCCCACAACCACTGTCCAATCGGCCCGTCCGGCTCCGAGATCAGTAGCCCCCCCGAGACCGGTAAGAACAGCCCCGCAGCCTGTCATCCAGACTCCTGCGGTGGAAGAGGTGACGAGTCCCGCTCCTAGCTTTGCTCCAGTCCCGGAGAACCCGTTTCGCGATTCCGCTGAGGCTGCTCAGGCGAGGGTCGAGCAGACACCCGGCGGTGCCTCGCTCATACGACCGGATGACTGGACCGGCAGAACGGTGTCGACCGAGCAGATCTTCGAGTTCGAGCCGGGCGTTTATGCTCGTGAGCGGGGAGTCGGCACGGATGCACGGATCTCCGTCCGAGGATCGGGTATCCAGCGCCGGTTCGGTGATCGGGGACTCACCCTCCTGCTGGATGGTGTGCCGATCAATGACGCTGATGGTAGCTTCTATTTCCGCTCCATTGATCCGCTCAGCATCTCTCACATCGAGGTCTACCGGGGTGCCAATGGATTGAGCGAGGGGGGATCTCAGCTCGGGGGTGCGATCTCGATCGTGCAGAAGAATGGCATCAACTCACCCGGAGGGCAGGCGATTTTTGAGGTGGGTAGCTTCGATACCTATCGATCTGCCATCCAGTATGGCGCACAGGAGGGGGCGCTTGATTACTACTTCGGCTACACTCTAGCAGAAACAGACGGCTACCGAGAGAGGATCCTTTTCTGGATAAGAAAGGGCGGTGGTGGTGTACTGCCTTCTACAATGGCAATGTGGGCTACCAGTGGTCAGAGACGGCCCGCAGCCGTTTCTTTTTTCATTACAGTGACTCGGACGCGGCTCTTCCGGGTTCTTTATCGTCTGCTGAGTTTCTGGCGGATGATCGGCAGGCGGGTGCAAATCGGGTTGATACCGCTGACCGTGACCTTGCCACCTTCCGTATTGGTCAGCGCACGGAGTGGGAAACTGCCAATGGGGAGTGGGCTTTCTACACCAACTTCCAAAGCCTCGATTTTGATCACCTGATCAATGAAGGGCTTTTCCGATTCAATCGCCTGATTGATTACGAGACGAAGGAGTTTCAGGTGGGTGCCACAGGTAGGCTGGAGCACTCATTCCTGGGAAAGGACAACTCGCTGCGTCTTCGTATTTCCGGCAATTACGGCGAACAGGATGAAACGGGCTTTACCGGTTTTGTTCTCCCGTTTCGGCCAGCGTCAAATGTAGAGAAAACAAAGACAGCATCGAATATTCAGTTCTTTGCCGAAAACCATCTGGCGCTCGATGATCGACAGACCCTGATTACCGGCCTAGGTGGTGTCCTCGCGGAGCGCGAGTCGGAAAATCTGACGGGTGATCAAACAAATGATCCTCAGTATTCAGACTCTCAATCCGGTGTCGTTTATCGGGTGGGGTATCTTTTCGAGGCGACAGATACGACTGCATTCTTTGCAAATGTCAGCCAGAGCTTTGAGGCTTCTCCGTTTTCAGAGGCTTCCTCTCTCCTCGATCCGCAGCTTGCACGGACCTGGGAACTGGGAGTGCGGCACGCAGGGGACCTGATTTCCGGGGAACTGGTGGCGTATCGCTCGATCATCGATGGTGAATTTGTCGATGCCGAGATCGCCCCGGGCGTCTCGACGACGCAGAACCTGGATACCATCCACCAGGGAGTGGAGGCAGCGCTGAGCCTCAATGTCAGCGAACTATTCGGCACAGAGAGTCTGCCGTTCGAAGTATTCCTCGATCAATCCTATCAGTTCAATGATTTCCAGATCGAGCAGGGACCGGACGCCGGAAATCAGCTGCCCGGTGTGCCAGATCATGTGTA
>JAHDFZ010000305.1 GCA_020627905.1 Verrucomicrobiota bacterium | reverse complement strand
GCATTTCCTCCCGCCGCACCTCATGGGATGCATCCTCCCATAACGCGACCAGGTGGGGGATCCCCAGCCGCAGGAGCTCCACCGCATTCTCCGAGAGATCGACCACTCGCCGCTCCCGCGTCTTCGCTGATCCGGCATTCACTACTGCTGTCCCTTCATCCAGATTGAGATCTTGCAGCCGCATCTTTCCCGCTTCCTTCACGGGCCGTAGCCCGGCAAACAAGCAGACCACCACGAAAGGCACCAGCGGCTGGTAAGCCTCCATCTGGGTCGCCGTCCGGATCAATCGCTCCGCCTGCTCTACCGTCAGCACCTCGATCTCCCGCTCCGCTGCTTTCGGAGTCTCCATATCGTCCATCGGCGAGATCCCTACTGCCCCTTTCTTCAGTCCGAAAGCGAAGAATTGCCGCAGCACCCGCACATAGGCTCCCTTGGTGGCGGCTCCCACTGGCTGAGCGTCGATCCATCTCTTTACGTCGCCTTCCGAGATCATGGAGGCTGGTCGCATCCCTATCCCATCGAAAGCCGCGAATCGAGCGAGCGTCGTCTCAATCTGCCGCTGATACTTCGGGTCCAGATCCTTCTCCTCCTGCAGCGCCACGAATCGCTCCACCAGCTCGCTGATCGTTGATTCATTTCGGACTTTCCTTTTATGCTCCAGAAAAAACGTCACCGCATCCCGGATTGTCGCATTCGCCTCCGTCTTCAGCAGGTCTCGCATCTCCGCGAACTCCAGCCGCTCCGCCGGAGTCAGTCGATCCGCCACTGGTCCAGCCTCCGTCCGCTCCCGTTTCAGCATACGGAGCTCCCGCTCCGCCTCGGCTTTGGTCTTGAAATATTTGCGGATGCGTTTCCCGTTCCAGTAGCCATCCAGCTGCCACGGGCTGGCTCGTCCTTCCAGTTGTGTGACCTTCATAATCAGCGCAGCAGATTTTTGGACGCTGAGCGGCTACTTGGTGGCCATTTGGTGTCCAAAAAACTGGATACAACGGACACCAAAAGCACTTAAAAGGCAATTTTGAACAGGAGAAAAGTTTCCTCAAAAGCACCAATTCCGAGCTTCCTGAACACGAAAAAGCCCCGATACTATGGGCTTTCGGGGCTTTAAAAGAGTGAAGCCATTTGTCGGACTCGAACCGACGACCTGCAGATTACAAATCAGCTGCTCTACCAACTGAGCTAAAATGGCATTTCGGACCGCCAACCGACGGAGATCAGCGGGCGGCGAATATGCGCGGATTCATCGGGAACGCAAGCGGTAAATTCAGCGAGTTGTGTTTTGTGCTTTTCCATAGGAGTTTCCCACATGCGTTCCCTCGTTTTACCCTTGCTGACAGTTTGCCTGTCCCTATCATCGGCGATCCCATCGTGGGCTGAGGAGCAGGAGCGGCCGAAGGTCGAGCAGGTGGGAGATGACCAATACCGCCTGGGCGAGATCCGGTTCGATGCGAGGACGCAGGAGGTGCGGTTCCCTGTCGTCGTCAACATGGCAGAGGGAGGGCCGGTCGAATACCTGCTGGTGCATGAATCGGGGAAAATCCACGAGGCGACGTTCTACACCAGCGTTGAACCGCAGGCTCTGGCAACGGTGCTGAAGCTGATCCGCTTCCCTCAGGTGAATTTCGCCGACGGTGTGGCTGCCCGGCAGGTCAGTCCCGAGAACGAAGTGGTGTTCGAATTTGCGATTGGCGACGACTCTGAAAGTTCCTCGATTGCGGACTTCTTCATCGATCTGGCAAGCCAGAAGCCACTCAAAGAAATGCCGTTTTTCTTTTCCGGTTCGTTCTGGGAGGGTGGCCGTTTCCGAGCCCAGGGGGAGGGGAGCTTCGTGGCGGTGCGGGATGACCCATCAGCCATGTTCCATTTCCTCCACGAAGGGGCAGCTGATGATGAACGCTGGGCGGCAAATCCGGAGGCCACTCCTCCTGTAGGCACAGCAGGAGAGTTGATTTTGCGACCCGTAAAACCAATGGCTACCGAAGAGCTCGACGCACCTTGAAATTCACTTCGATGAAAGCCCCGGCTCATCGCCACGCCTTGATCATTTGTGGTTCGCTCGCCGGTTCGTTGGGCCTTTTCGTTTTCGTCGTTCTAGCAGGCGTTATTGCTGAGTCGACAGTAGTTCGGGAGGGCATCTCTGCCCTGCCGGGTGTGATCGGTTGTCTCGCGGTGCTTCTGGCTGGAAGGTGGATCAAGTCTGATCGACCGTTTGGCGGTAGGGCAGTCGCTCTTTACCTCCCTATGCTGGCTTTCGGCCTGGTGAATCTGATTGCGAATCAGTTCAGCGGCTTCCCCGGGTGGAGTGAAGCGGGCTTGATCGTTGTCGGATGTATGCTGGCAGCGGCTGGAGAGGAGTGGTTTTTTCGTGGCTTTCTGTTTCAGCTTCTGGGCCGCTGGAGTCTTGCCTTGGCGGTAGTTGTTTCGTCTCTCGTCTTCGGTCTGTTTCACTTCCAGCAGGGCTTGGGCATCGTCGTGACAACAGCTGGCGGTCTTTGCTTTGGTTTAGCAAGGGCAGCAGGCGCTGGCCTATGGCTGCTGATTCTGGCTCATGCCTGTGTCAATCTGCCTGATTTGTTTCCTCATGCGAAACGTGACTTTTTTAGTGATATGGCCATAGGTGTCATAGCGTCTACCTTTGGTGTGACGCTCTGGTTTCTTACATGGCGCAGAAGCTGGCTACCGATCAAGAGCACGAAAACCTGAACGGCAGCAGTTTCGTAACCCCTAAATATCTTATGCGTAGTCCAGCCGCGATCATTCTCACTTGCCTGTTTTTGGCCCCGTTCACCCTCGGTCTCGACCGCTCGCTCCAGCTCGAAATCCAGCGCTCCTACGAGAAAGGGATCGACTATCTCATCGCCCAACAGAATGCCGAAACAGGTGCGCTAGGCGATCCTCAACTCCCTGCCTTCACCGCCCTGGCGATTAAGTCCTGGCATGGCATGCCGGAGGAGCTGAAGGAGGACAAAAGCCCAGTCTTCCTCGATAAAGGATATGACTTTCTCGTCTCTCAGGCGAAGCGGGATGGCGGTATTTATGGCAAAGGTCTTGCCACCTACAACACAGCCCTTTCGCTGACTGCGCTCAGTCTTTCGGGCGATGAAGCGCACCTCCCCATTATCCAGCGTGCGCGACGTATGCTCATCAATCAGCAGCAGGATTACGATGTGCGTGGGGAAACAGACAATCTCTACGATGGCGGTATC
>JAHDFZ010000043.1 GCA_020627905.1 Verrucomicrobiota bacterium | reverse complement strand
GAGAGACTCGTGATGACTAAGAGCTTCTTCATAAGGGTTTATAATAAGGGCAAAGTAGGAACTTGGCTAGAACCCATGATTACTCCTCTGTTGGCGGATCATTCTCATTTGATTCCTCGCGAACGAAATCTCCCATATCTCCGGCTTCTGGTATCGTGATGACGACATTCTCTGTGACTCGGGTGATATCGTTCTGCGCGTCGTAGGTGAGCTGGTCGCCCGTAAGGCGGAAGTCAGGTGAGTCGACAGTGGCAGGTGTTTCACTCTTCAGGATGCCGGCGGATAGGTCATAGAGGGCGCTCTTCATGAAAATCACGCTCTCTTTCACCTCGCTACCGTCTTCCTGATAACCGATGGTCGTAATGGTCATCTCGGTTAGCCGGAGGAATTTTTCATCGATGCGGGTCACCGTTTCTGAGTCGAGGATCGACTCCAGTTTGCTATCTGCCCCGTAGGAGGGGATGATGACACCGTTGAGCGTGCGACCGATCGGGAGAAATTCCGTCAGTTCCTTAAGCGGAATGGGAGACTTCGATCGTTTGCTCGGCTCTCCTTTCGTCGGCGGCGGCAGCGGCTGAGCCGGCTGGTCCTGCGCCGCAGATGAGTGGGCGAAAACCGACGCGGTTAAGGCGATGGTCACGAGAGTTTTCACGAAAACGAGCGGATCAATTGATAAACGGCGACGAGTTCCTCCAGGACGCCCGCAAGTTTCTCGAAAGGCACCTGGTTGGGGCCATCGCTGAGGGCTTCGGCTGGGTTGGGGTGTGTCTCAAGGAAAACGCCATCGCAGCCGGCGGCGAGTGCTGATCGCGCGAGGACAGGAGCTAGATAGCCGTCTCCGCCACTGGACGTGCCCTGACCGCCCGGTCTTTGAACAGAGTGAGTTGCATCAAAGATGACGCGGGCACCCTGCTCCTGCATCCATGGGATGGAGCGCATGTCAGCGACTAAGTTCTGGTAGCCGAAGCTCGCGCCTCGCTCGGTCAGGAAGAACTGCTTCGCCCCGAACGCTTCCATTTTCGTGACGATATTCCCGATATCCCACGGGGACATAAACTGGCCCTTTTTGACGTTCACTGTTCGCCCCGTCTTTGCAGCAGCCTCCAGCAAATCCGTCTGACGCGAGAGAAAGGCAGGGATCTGCAGGATATCAACGTATTCGCCGGCGATGGTTGCTTCCTCGCTGGTGTGGACATCGGTCGTCACCGGGACCCCTAAGTCTGCGCCGATATCACGAAGGAGGCGGCAGCCATCCTCACAGCCGAGACCGCGATAGGAGTGCACCGAGCTGCGATTTGCTTTGTCGTAGCTGGCCTTGAGGATGAATGGCAGGTTCAGACTCTGGGCGATGGAGAAGATCTTCTCGGCGGCCTCGCGCATGAAGGTCTCGGATTCGATGACACAGGGGCCGAGGATCAGGAAGGGCAGATCCCCACCCAGGTGAACATTACCGACAGAGAATTCAGGAAGACTGGCTTGTTGAGACATGACAGGATGGGCGCAGGCTAGACCGTATGACTGATCCCTGCAAGCAGGAGCTCGGAAGTAGAATTCAGGGATTGGACACCAGATTCTCGAAAATATCGGACGCATTCGCGGTTGTTGAAGAATGAGCTGATTTCGCCGACTTTGTATCCGGGTCGGTGAGCCATGACCAGAGACCCGTTCGAGCATGCAACTTCAAAGAGACCATTTCTGGGGTGATTTTCTCCTTCTTCCGGTATTTCTCGGTGTGATGGGGTATTTTGTTTGCGCGGCACCTGGGTTTTCTGAGGAGCACGTTGAATTCGAGCGTCTTAAGGGCTTTCTTGAGGCCACCTGCTTTGAGTGCCATGATGACCTGACGAGAGAGGGGGGACTGGACTTTTTCGAACTCCCAACGGATCTCAAAGACCCCGAAACACTGGCTCAGTGGACCCTGATCTTCGATCGGGTGAAATCGGGTGAAATGCCCCCTCGGGAAAAAGCTCGTCCGGACGCGGGCAAAAAGATCGCTTTTTTAGCTGCCCTTGCTCCGATGATTCGAGCTGCAGAGAGTTCGAAGGAGGAAAAATTCGGGAGAGGCCCGGCGCGGCGGTTGACCAATTTTGAATACGAAAACACGCTTCACCGTATGCTGGGCATCGACAAGCCCTTGCAGAAGTATCTGATTCCCAATGCCCTTGCGACCCAGTTCCGCAACAATACCTACGAGCAGCAGGTCTCCCATTACGATGTCGAGTCCTACCTCGCGGCGGCGGACGCGGCGCTGGAGGAGGCTTACAGAATCGCTTTTTTGAATCCCTGGCAGGATCGGATGCAGGTTTTCCCTCCAGAGCGTGTGGCGAACGCCAATCACTGGAGCCGGGAGCCATATCCCCTTTGGGGAGGGGCTATCGTCTGGAACACGAGCACGCAGTTTCACGGGCGTATTTCTGCCACTCGGGCTCGTCACTCAGGTCTTTATGAATTTACGATTGAATATGATGGAGTAAACCTGCCTGAGGGTCGCCCTCTTTGGGTCACTGTCAAAAAAGGGATGCTTGAGGAGCGAACGCCGGTGACGGAATTCGTCACTCGCTTTGCGATCATGCCCGATAATAAACGCAGCACAGTCACGTTCACCACCTGGTTGCCCAAGGGGCACCGTTTAGAGATCCGGCCGAATGACAGGACGCTCGAGAAGCGAGTGCCCCATGATGATGTCGTCAGGGGAAAGGCTAAGTCAGCAGTGGCTCCGGGCATACGCATCCATAAGCTCACCATGCAAGAGCTTGTCGATCGAGATTCAGTTTCTCGCACGCGCGCTGCTCTCTTTGGAGAGTATTTGACTTGGCAGAAAGCCACTCCTGATGAAAAGGGTCGATGGGTCTGGATGAACGCTGACCGGAAGACTGTCGTGCGTGAACTCGTTCACAACTTTGCGACAATGTCTTTTCGTCGCCCCGTGCCGTCGGAAGAATTGTCCCCTTACATGGGGATTGTGTTCGATCGCCTGGATAAAGGATATGAAATGCACGAGGCTTTGCGTTTCGCTTATCGGGCGATTCTCCTTTCACCGCGATTTCTATTTTTCCAGGAGGGTATCGATTCTCTCGGGGAGTATGAATTGGCATCTCGCCTGAGTTACTTTCTCTGGTCCATGCCGCCCGACCAGACATTGTTAGATTTGGCCGCGACTGGAAAACTTTCCGATCCCGAGGTTCGGCGCTCTCAGGTGTCAAGGATGATACACGATGAGCGATTCGAGAATTTCATCTTCAACTTCACGAACGAGTGGCTCGATCTGGATGATATCGACGAGACGATTCCCGATCAGAAGAGTTACTGGATATTTGACGAAACCGTCAAGCAGGCCCTGCTGGATGAAACACGTATGTATTTCCAGGAATTGCTGACTCAAAACCAATCAGTGACCCGCATTGTCAAAAGCGATTACACCTTTCTAGATGACCGATTGGCACGTCACTACGGCATCGAGGGGGAATTTGGAGGGCATATGACGAAAACCCAGCTGCCGGCAGATGGACGCCGCGGCGGCTTTCTCACTCAGGGGGCTATCCTGAAGGTGACTGCCGACGGATCTCACACGTCGCCCATTTTGCGCGGTATCTGGATGCTGGAGCGCATTCTCGGGGACCACGTCCCGCCTCCGCCAGACGAGGTGCCCGCTGTTGAGCCTGACATTCGCGGAGCTACCACCATTCGAGAGCAGTTATCGATGCATCGTGATTCGAAACAATGCGCTGCCTGCCACTTCAAGATCGATCCTCCGGGATTCGCGTTAGAGAATTTTGATCCGATCGGCCAATGGCGGACACACTACTGGCGTGAGCACAGCGTCGCCAAGCGTTACAACAAGAAAGCTAAGCCCCTGATCGTTGAGGCTCATTACGAGACTCCTGATGGTAAGCCGTTTCGAAACATTGCCGACTACAAGCAGATCCTTGCGGATGACCCGGAGCGTTTAGCCAACAATCTCGCTGCTCAGATGGTGACCTATGCGACCGGGATGAAGATTCGTTTTAAAGATCGGGAAGCTGTCGCTGCGATCACGGCGGAAGCGAGGGACGCCGGCGGTGAGTATCGTGTTCGCTCCATTCTGGAAGAAGTTGTTTCAAGTAGAATTTTCGCTACCAGGTAAGCCGATGAAGTTCCGTTTTATACTAGCCTTGCTTGCAGCAGTTCCATCGCTCTTTGCAGCTGATGAAGTGCAGGAGCAGGATGGGCTTACCCTGGACCTTGAGGCGATTGACTCATTCCTGTCTGCTAACTGCTATGAATGTCATGATGACCTAGTGAAGGAAGGAGGCCTCGATCTTTTCGATTTGTCAGGAGACTTGAGCGATCCCGATGTGCTGACCCATTGGCAACACGTTTACGATCGGGTGAAATCCGGCGAAATGCCGCCGAAGGAGAAAGAGCGTCCTGATAGCATCGAGAAACTTACTTTCCTTGCCTCTGTCTACCCGCAGCTGCGGGCGGCTGATGTCTACCAGGATGAAGCGAATGGGCGCTCACTGGCAAGGCGGCTCACCCATAAAGAGTTTGAAAACTCCGTTAAGGAAATCTTCAAAATAAATATTCCGCTGCAGGGCTACCTGATTCCCAATGCCACGGCCACCGTGTTCCAGAATGATTCCTATGAGCAGCAGGTCTCACATTATGACGTTGAGGCCTACCTGGCAGCGGTCGATGCCGCGCTGGCCAATGCGGAGCAGCTGGCGTTTCAGGATCCTTCTGCTCAACTCTCCAAGCGCCTGGTTGCGAAAGATATTATCCACAGAAACACTGGCCGGCGAGAACCTCAGGCGCTGGGAGATGGGAGCGCCGTTGTGTGGTCAGCGAATGGACCGTTCATTGGCCGAATCCCGAAGACCAGTTTCTCGAAAACAAGTGTGTATCGCTATCGGATCCAAGTTGATGGGATCAATTTTCCTAAAGATGGACGCCCAATCTGGGTCTCTGTGACAGCCGGTCGACAGCAGGCTGATGCTCCTATTCAACGGATGGTTTCCTTCTTTCCGTTGTATGAGAATGAAGGCAGAAAGTGGATTGAGTTCGAGACGTTCCTAGAGGCAGGAGAGCGTCTTGCGATCCGTCCAGAGGATAGAACATTGCAACGGGTTTCTCTCGCTGCCGTCGTCAACAACTGGGCGAAAGACAAAGGTGTGCCTGGTGTGCGCATACACAGGATCGATATAGACGAGCAGCTCGATCAAGGTATCTCACAAGCTGCGCGCGAGGCTCTGTATGGGCGCTACCTGATCCCTGCTCCCAAAGGTCATAAGCAGCGCTTCGTCTGGAAGAAAGGTGATCGGCGAGCTGTCGTGCACGACCTTGTGTCGCGCTTTGCCACAACTGCCTTTCGTCGGCCAGTAGACAATGAAGTTCTAGCTCCCTATCTAGGGATTGTATTCTCCCGTCTGGATCAGGATTACAGTTTGATGGACGCTCTGCGCTATGCCTATCGCGCGATCCTGGTGTCACCCCGCTTTATGTTTCTGCAGGAAGAGCCGGGGGCCCTTGACCCCTATGCCATTGCGAGTCGGATGAGTTATTTTCTCTGGTCATCGCCCCCGGATGATAAACTCCTGTTAGCAGCTGCTGATGGCAGCCTGACGGATCCAGAGATCCGCTTTGAGCATCTAAGTCGGATGATGAAGGATCCTCGTTTCCAGGATTTTGTTACAGTATTCACTGACGAGTGGCTCGACCTAGACGAAATCGATTTCACCTCACCTGACGTGAACGATTACCCGAAGTTTGATGAAATCCTCAAACATTCGATGCTTGAGGAAACTCGGTCCTATTTCCGCTATCAGCTGAAGAAAAATCTTTCTGCATCCACGATCGCCAGGAGTGATTTCACGATGATGAACGAGCGGCTCGCTCACCATTACCAGCTGACGAAGCTGGGCAAACGGTCCACCCAGAAAGTGAAACTCCCTGCAGACTCCGTGAGAGGTGGTTTTCTCACTCAGGCCAGTGTTTTGAAAGTCACTGCCGATGGCTCTCACACCTCGCCTATTTTGAGGGGGATCTGGATCCTCGAGCGGATCCTCGGCAAGCATGTCTCCTCTCCGCCTGATGAAGTCCCTGCGGTCGAGCCGGACATTCGTGGGGCGAAAACCATCCGCGAGCAGCTTGCTATGCATCGGGATGTGAAAGGATGTGCTTCCTGTCACTACAAAATTGATCCCCCTGGTTTCGCTTTGGAGAACTTTGATCCGGTCGGGGCCTGGCGCACGCATTACTGGGCGACTCATCGCGTAGCAAAGCAGATCAATAAAAAAGCGAAGCCGTTGATCGTGGAGGCGCATTATCAGACCGAAGATGGCATTCCATTTGCTGGTATCCGGGATTATAAAGATATCGTCGCTGCTGACGAAGAGGGGCTGGCGAGGAATTATGCGAAGAAGCTTACGGCGTATGCTACGGGAGCACCGGTAAGATTCAAGGATCGTGAGGCTATCGAAAAAATCCTCGAGTTATCGTCGACTGACGGCACCTATCGGATGCGGAGTATCCTCGAGAACCTCGTGCGTAGCGATCTGTTCGCCAGCAAATAAGTCGTAGCAATAGATTTTGTATCCTTTGATTTTGAACTTTTTTTCACCTGAACTGTCATAACGAATATGAAAAATGTCACCTTCACCTCTCGTCAGAAACTCTCGCGGCGGACAGCCTTGCGCGGCCTGGGAGCTAGTGCGGCGCTGCCGTGGCTGGATGCCATGCGGCCGGCCTTTGCTAAGGAGGCTTCGGCTGAATCTGACGCTAAAGGTGGCGATCCTACCCGTTTCGTCAGTATATCACTGGCTCTCGGACTCATTCAGGAAAATCTAAACCCGAAAGATGCGGGCACTGATTACACAGCTTCACGCTATCTGGAAGGATTGCAGGATATCCGCGATGAGTTCTCAGTCCTTTCCCAATGTCACCGTCCCGACGTGGTCGGTGGTCACCGCGCGGAGGCTTCTATTCTTTCAGCGGCGCCCATCAGTGGATCCGCGAGTTTTCGGAACACGATCTCGCTCGACCAATACATGGCGAAGCACCTGGGGCACGAGACCCGAATCCGTTCGCTGGTGCTGAACTCAGGAAATACGGCCAGTCCTTCCTACACACAGAACGGGACGATGATCCCGGCCCAGACATCGCCGCGCGCGGTCTTCGAAAAGCTGTTTGTCGAAGAAGGAGCCGCCAGTCGCAAAGCGACCGCCCAGCGTCTTTCGGAGGGGCGGAGCATCATGGATATCATCAGTGCCGATGCGAAGCTGCTGCAGAAAAACCTCGGCTCGGGGGATCGGGAAAAACTCGATCAATACTTCACCTCCGTGCGTGAACTCGAGCAGCGTCTGGAAGGCTATGAAAACTGGCTGAATGAGCCGAAGCCTGATATTGAGGCAGAATTCCCGACTGATATCGAAGACGCCAACCGAGTCGTCGAACGTCATGTGATGATGCTGGATGTCATGGCGCTGGCTCTGCAGACGGACTCCACCCGATTCATGACCCTGCACCTGGATGGTGGTAATCGAACCATCAACATCCCCGGCGTCACCCAGGGATACCATGCGCTCTCTCACCATGGTCAGGACAAGAAGAAGCTTGAAGAACTGGCACTTATCGAAACACAGCTCGTAGGTGCCTACGGCCGATTCCTGCGCAAGCTGAAGGGGATGAAAGAATCTTCAGGCTCAGCACTTGATAACACCATGGTGCTCATGTCGTCGAATCTTGGTAATGCTTCCTCGCATCGAAACACAAACGTTCCGGTGTTGTTTGGGGGAGGTGGATTTCGGCATGGTCAGCATTTAGCGCTCGGAACAGCGCAAAAGCAGTATCCTCTGACCAACCTCTTCCTGAGCGCTCTTCACCGGGTAGGCATGATGGATGATCAGTTCGTCAGCAGCACCGGGACGGTGACGGAACTCGCGTAGTAGCGAGCCAGGAGAAGAGCAGCCACGGCGGTGGATGGCACTTGTTAGAAGCCCCTGCCTTTTTGAAAAGGTCCACCGACTGACGTCGTCGGCTACGGAAGTCAGATCGCCCAAGTTAGGAATGTAGCCGCGACAGCTGAGCTGAGTAGCGTAACCTCGTGGATTGGCGAAAGGGCAGCCTGTGTCTCGTCAGTGGGCATCCTTCATCCCACGCCCTCACAGGACGCGGCTATGCTTCTCGCCCAGACCGCGACGCGCGCAAAGCGAAACCTTAATTACCCGCAGCAGCTTTGATCCTGGGCATCCATGGATCTGGATTCGCATCGAAGACCTTCAAACAGGGCAGGCAACAGAGCTTGATTTCGTATCCCTGGTAGTAGCGTTTGTAGACTCGGTCCTTCAGCTTTTTCTGAATCACAGCACAATTGTCGAAAGGGTAGGGCTTATAGGGACCGGTGGGTCGCCGAGTCGGTGCATTTGCGGCAGCTGGCGCAGGCGCTGGTTTCGCTGACGAACTCCCCGCTGGTTTTGCGGGAGCTCTGGAGTTGATTTTTACCGGTGCGGCTCTCTCTGCTGGTCTCGCGACGGCCTTTTCAGGGGGAGCGACAGCAACTGACTCCGTGGTTTCACAAGCCGCTAGCAGCAGGAACAAGATGAAACTCGCCAGAATTGGAAGGCAGTGGTATGGCAGCGTCTTCATATCGATTCGCGAACATACAGCTCGGTCGTCTGTTCAGCAAATTTCCTGCCGATGCGTCCGGTAACTTCACACAGGATAGCTACCCAACACTTTTACAAAGGAGCAGGCTGACTCCATCTCTGAGATCACCTTGGCCAGGGATTCATCCTCACAATGTCCGACAAGGTCGGCGAAAAAGAAATATTCCCACGCACGACGTTTCGAGGGGCGGCTTTCGATCTTTGACATGTTGATGGCAAACTGATCGAAATACTGCAGTGCCTTGAGCAGTGATCCCGGCTCGTCTTTCACGGAAAACATGATCGATGTGCGATCGTCGCCGGTCGGTGGACAGGTCTTATGGCTGATGACGAGGAAACGGGTTCGGTTGTTCGCCAGGTCCTGGATCGATCGCTCCAGCACGGAGAATCCATACATATCGGCGAGGAGTTCGCCGCCCAGCACCGCAGCTGTCGGGTCTTCTTTCGCCAGCTTGGCGGCTGCCGCAGAGCTCGATTTCTCGATCGGCTGGATTTCGCGAAAGTTCTGGAAGAGCCAGCCACGGCACTGCGCCAGGATCTGTGGATGGCTGTAGATTGTCTTGATCTCCTCTTTGGCGCAGTTCGCCATGAGGTTGTTTTCGATCGACAGCTGCACCTGCCCGTAGATCTTCAGAGGGGAGTCGGTAAAGAGATCCAGCGTGTGAGTGACAGCGCCCTCGGTAGAGTTTTCAATCGGGACAACACCATAGTCGACGAGCTTGCGCTCCACCTGGTCGAAGACATCGGCAAAGCTCGGCTGGGGATGAAGCGCCACGCTGTGGCCGAATTTCTGGATCGCTGCCTGATGAGTCCATGTGCCCTCTGGCCCGAGATAGGCGATTTTCAGATCCTCCTCCAGCGCCAGGGCAGCTGACATGATCTCGCGATAGATCGCGTGGATGCTCTCGGCCGGCAGCCGACCGCCGGCGGCTTCACTCTTCGCCACGAGAGCTTTCAGCAGGGCGTTCTCCCGCTCAGGTGCGTAGATCTCCAGCCCGTCCCGTTTCTTGATTTCGCCGACTTCATGGACGACATCGGCACGTTCGTTGAGCAGCCGAATCAGCTCAGTATCGATTCGGTCAATGTGGACGCGCAGGTCAGAGAGGCTTTCGCTCATGGGGGTTCTGGGAAGTGAAAAGATTCAGCTGGTTTCCGGTAGTGCAGCGCAAAATGGCCTTCAAGTGGTTTTTGTCTCTTCCTCCGCTGGCTCCGGTTCATCGCCTGATGTCTCATCAGGAGCGGATTCCTCGGCCTGCGGCTCCTCTGGTTCAGTGTTCTCAGAGGTCTCGGTTTCGTCTTCCGCTTCCTCAGCTTCCTCCGTTTCGGCCGTCGGCAGGGCCACAGCACGAAGTTCCTCCGAGTTCGGCAGGTCATCGATCTCTTTGATCCCGAAATGCTCGAGGAACACTTCCGTCGTCTCATAGAGCATCGGCCGGCCCGGAAGGTCCGCCCGTCCAGCCACCCGCACGAGGCCACGATCGATCACTTTCTGCAGCATCCCATCCACAGAGACCCCCCGCACTGCCTCGATATCGTGCTTCGTGATGGGCTGGCGGTAAGCAATGAGGGCCAGTGTCTCCAGAGCAGGTGCCGAGAGTTTCTCGGGACGCATCTCTGGCAGCAGCGCCTGTATCCAGGTGGCATACTCAGTCTTTGTCACGAATCGCCAGCCGTTGGGGCCCTCGATCAGTTCGATCGGACGCTGCCCCTCGGCAAACTCCTGCTGAAGCGTCTCGAGGGTTTTCTCAACGATGCGGACGTTCATGCCGCCGAACTCCTCTGCTGTCGGGTCATCGCTTTCGTCAGACGCTCTCCGGATCGCCTTGGCTATTTCCTCAGCAGAGATCGGGTCTGGAGCGGCGAAGATGAGAGCTTCTACAAGTTGGAGCAGTTCCATGAGAAAAAGTTTCGTGCTTTATGAAGATCGGGAAACGGTCTCCTACGTTCGCATTTCACTCCCCTGCAAGTGGATTTTGTTGATCAGCAGCAGCGGCCTCCATCTCATTGCGCTGCAGCACGATTTCGCCCAGGAGCTTCTCCTGCTTCACTTTCACGAAGTTGATCTTCATCAGCTCAAGCACGGCCAGGAAGGTGACGATCATCTCCCGCTTACTGGCCGCCTCAGCAAAGAGCGTCGAGAAGCTGATCTCCGTCCCCGGAGCTACCGAGTCGAGGATGAAGTCGATCTTCTCCGCCACGGTGAAATTGTCATCCACCACCTCGCCGAGTCCTTCGTCCTCCTGAAATCGGTCGAGGATGTTCTGGAAGGCACGGATCAGGTCGAAGATACCGAGAGACTCGTCCAGAGGACGCTCTTCCTGCTCCAGTGCCACGATCTTTTCTGGGTGATTAGTATAAAGTGATGACTGCTTCTCCTCCCGATCCCCGAGCTTGCGGGCGGCTTCTTTGAACTTTTTGTATTCGACCAGCTGCCGGATGAGGTCCCAGCGTGGGTCATCCTCCTCCACATCTTCGTCGGGCGGCTGCACATGCTTCGGGAGCATGAGGCGGCTCTTGATGTAGCAGAGATTGGCCGCCATCACGAGGAACTCCCCGGCCAGGGCGATGCTGAGCATCTGGAAGGTGTCCAGATACTTCATGTATTGCTGCGTGATGCGCTCGATCGAGATGTCGTAGACATCCACCTCGTCCTTCTTGATGAGGTAGAGCAGCAGGTCCATCGGCCCCTCGAAGATATCCAGCTCCACCTTGTAGGGTTTCGACCCATCCATGGTGATGACGGACTCCGTGGGTTCTGCCATAGTGGGTGGGGTGCCAGCAGGTGTCTCACTTTCCTGATCTGAAAGAGATTCCTGGCAGGCTTCTTCTGATGGCTGATCGTTCAAAAAAGACAAAAGGGCGGTCGAGCGAAAGAACCTCATCTGCCCTGCAAACGCAAGCGATACCTCAAGGCGAGGTGCTGTGGCCGCTGGCTGGGTATCGCTCGGCGACTTCACAGTCGCACGTGGCCAGCCTTGGCCGGGAGCAGCGGTTTTCCTACCGCTGTTTCTCAAGCCCTGCCCGCTAGCCCAGCGTCACACCATTTACTCCCATTCCATCGAGAGATCAGCGCACCGGATTCGCTCCACTTGGTTTAAGATCTTGATCACGGGCGTGCCCGTCAGCTATGGTCGAGACCATGAAATCAGAAGCTCTGCTCAGCCAGCCTCACTACATTCTGGTGTGCCTGTTCATGCTGACCCTCACACAGGCGCAGGGTGATATGGGGAGCATCACGAAGAAGCGAGGAGTCACCGTGAATGAACCGAGACAGGATGCGATCATTGCGTGGAACGGCGAGGAGCAGCTGCTCTATCTGCAGACGACCCTGAAGACAAGCGAGCCAACCACCGTGCTGGAGGTGATGCCGCTGCCCTCTCGCCCCACCGTTGAGCTGTCAGATGTCGGTGTCTTTCAGCGCTGCCAATACCTACTCCCGAAACCCTCTGTGAAAAGTAGCGGAGGTGCTTTCGGCGGACCTCCCAGGAAAGCAGCCGAAGTCGTCGAAAAAAAGGAATTGGGAGTCCACAAGATCGAGGTCGTCAAACTTCTCGATGCCGATCATTTTCAGGCCTGGGTGAAAGAGCACTTCTCGGGGAGTGGAGGGGATTTTGAGGTCCCTGAGCCTCTGCTTAAGGTCATCGGCGAATACGCAGCGGATGGCTACGAGTGGTTTTTGTTCGACCTGATCGAGGTGAACGAGAGTGCCACGAAAAAACAGCCCCTACGGATTCAGTTCGCTACAGACCACCTCAATTACCCCATGCGAATCACCCGCACCGAGAAGGGCCGCACGAAGGTGACTCTGTCCGTGCTGACCTCAGTGCCGATCGAGGCGCAGGACTGCGTGGGAATTCCTCGGAACGAAATCACGCTGGTCGGTAAGCCTCGAGAGATTTCCGGAGGGAAGATCCGCTTCATCGACCCACCCATCTACGACCTTCTTGGCTTGCCCCAATCGACTTTCCTGAGCGCTTGGTCGATTTCGGGAGAGATCGACTCCTTCACCCAGGACCTGCTCATCCAGAATCCGGCGCTGCGATGATACCCCAAGAAAATCTGCGCAGGAAACCGAGGCGTATGTAGGCCATCGAGCTGGGCCGCATGTAGGCCATTGTCATTCTCAGGCCGTCATGATTAATTGTAGAAGCTGGGAGCATGCAGATTCAACAGGAGATAGACGAAAAATACGGCGGCTTCGTCTATCGGGGTGAGACGAAGCTAGAGCCTCCCTTCCTGGAGAGCCACCGACACCGGGAGCTGGAGCTCAACCTTGTGTGCGCGGGACAGATTTCCTACCTCATCGGCGATACCATCTATGAGCTACCTCGTGGGACGCTCGTCTGGTTGCTGCCTGGTCAGGAGCATCAGCTGATCGACCGCTCCGACGATGCGAGCTACTATGTCGCGACATTTCGGCCCGAGGTCTCGGCCAGTTTTGCCTCCAATCAGGACTTTCACCCGCTGTTCACCTCCCCGGCAAACGATAGCGACCTGATCGCTTCGGTGCTGCAGCCGAAGGACTACCACGTGCTGGTAGCCCTTCTCGATTCTCTGATGGCCGAGGGGCCGCCGAACGAGAAGTTGAACCGTGAGGTGGGATTCGGAGTTTCGGGCGACTTTACCTATTACCACAAAGAGCCGGACGTCCTGCGGGCCGGGCTGGCCTTTCTCATCGCGCGTGCCTGGTCTTTCCACCGGTCCGCCAATCCCTATGAAATGGCCATGCGTCTGCACCCGGCCGTGGGGAAAGCGCTCCAGCTATTCGATGCCGGCACCGCTCCGGCTCGCCTGTCTGACCTGGCAGCCGAATGCGGCGCAAGTGCCTCCTATCTGAGCCGACTCTTCCACCGACAAGTGGGGACGACGCTGAATCGGTATCGGAGCCAGCTCGAGCTGCAGCAGGTTTTCCGGGAGGTTTACACCCATCAGAACCTCACCCTTGCCCAGGCTCTGGAAAAGTCCGGCTTCGGCAGCTACGCCCAGTTCTATCGGGTTTTTAAAAGCGTCTACCAGTGCGGCCCCCGTGAGTTTGCCAGGAGGAATGATGGAAAGCTCCCGAAGCCGACGACCGCTTTTTCCGATGAGCCTGCTAGCAATGGCGTGAATGGATTGGCTATGGGGGCTTGAGTGCGGGGAGGGAAGCGAGGGTCGTTCTACGGCCTCCTTCATAGTCGCGACCTGCCAGCAGGTCATTTGGGTGACTGCTTTTGAACGGGCTTTTGAGAGCCCTCTGGTTTGTTTGAGTTGGTGGTATCAGCCTTGGTTTTCATTCTTATTTGGAGCTCCTACCGCGCATGGTGATATGCAAAGCTTCGTTTCGATAATCCTTGATTTGAAGGGGGGCAGCGACAACGTTCAGATATTGAAGGGCTCGCGATAAGCTTTTGCGGGATGATGCTAATACCTGCTATTGTGCAGAAAATGAGAAGCCAACAGCTGCAGATTCAGTTCACCGAAGGTGGCTTCGTCGTCCGGAAGCGTCGTTGGCTGTGTTCATGGACCGAAGTGACGATCAAGTGGGCTTCGATTTCCTCGATCCGCGCAGTGATCTGGGACTGCTTTTCGTGCCACACTTTTGGCTACCGCCTTCTGCTTGCCGGTGGAGCATCCGTCTGTGTCACACATCTAGACTTAGATGATCGATGGGAAGAGTTTCGGGACAGGCTTTACGACGCGTGCCCGGGAATCGACTCGAGGGTAGAGCAGGAGGTTGAGGCAGCCTTCCCCGAAGAGATCGAGCTGACTTGCTGGGAGAATCAACAAGCACGGCAAGGCGTCGCATCACAATCCGCTAACCGTTCGGAGTCGGATTCTACGGGTGGAAATAACCCTCAACCAGAGTCGGAGCCTCGCCCCCACTAGCGGATGTGTGGACTTCGACGTTCGGGATAAATTATGAAGGTGTCACAATCCCTCCTGAGTTCCGCTGCGGCGTTGCTAGCCGTTACCGCGCAGGCTGAGCCGCCGGGTTTTGATCCTTTCGCTGTTGATGTGAACCGCCTAGAGGCTCCATCTAATCCAAATCATCTGGAGCCGATGCCGGCGTATGATCCAGATGGCTATGATCAGGCGGTTTTTCGGTCGCTCGTTGGAGATGATTTGGGAGAGCTTTGGATGATCGTTAAGCCAAGCTTCAATCCAGAGTATGCTGTTATTGTCCGCCATGAGATAGAATACGCCAAATCGGATGACCCCTTTGATCGCAGGATCGAATCTGAAAAGTGGGTCGTTGAGCGAGCGGAAGCCAAAAAGCAGATTTGGCAGTGGAAGGACATCGGGGGCGGTCGATCAGTATTGGATATCAAGGTTACAAAGGACGTCATCCGGAGCCGAGTGGAAATCACGAAGGAGTTTGCCTCGCAGATGTTCTCGGCATGGCAGTCCGTTCTAAGGAGCACGCGCTATCCAGATGAGGATTACAGGGGACTTGATGGCGCTACCTTTCAGTTCTATTGCCATCACAACCTTTTTGGTGAAGTGTGGACCCCTCGGACAGGACTTCCCCGGATGCTCACTGACCTTGGGTTTCAGCTTGCAGAGGTGGCGACAGCAACTGATGAAGGTCGCCCAGACTCCATTGCTAAATGCGTCGAAATTGCCAAGAAGATCACGGCTGAAAATCAAAAACTCGAATAAGGCATCTCTACCCGCCTCGAGCCGGATTCTTAGGGTAGCGACAAACCTCACCCCAAGTCGAAGCCGTGCTCCCAGTAGCGGCGAGTGGACTTCGACCTTAGGGCAAGAAAATGAATGTCATCTTCCATGTGCTTACTGGCGCTGCCGCAGCTGGAGTAGCCACACGATTCCTTGACCCGCTCAGGACGGGGCCGGGGACTTATCTCGCCATGTCTGGCGCGCTCGTCGGGTTGGGCGTGATGTTGCACGGCCTGTTGGATATTGCGCCGCACCAATATCCTCTCCGAGCAACTCCCGACATTCTCGTTTCATCCGTCCTTATCGCTGTGATATTGGCTTGCGTTCGTCCGCGCTGGGTCGTGCTCACAAGTGCCTCCATCTTTGGCAATATCCTCCCGGATCTCATAGATCTTGGTCCCTCAATGTTATTCGAGATTTCAGGCATTGATCTTCGGTTTACGAGCGAGAAAGTCTTTTTCTGGCACACACCCGAGTTCTCTGGCTCGATATACAACGGATCCAGATCTTTTGAATCGCATTCTTACCACTCGGTGGTCGTCTTGCTTGCGACATGCGCCGTCATCGCGGCATGGAACACCCTCGCACGCAATGCTCTGACAAGACGGAGATGATCAATCCGCGACACGCTGAGGATTTGACAGATGGGTCCGTTCGCTCACCATTATTTTGATTTATCGACGCACTCGGATCGTGGATGATGGCCTCAAAAGTTAACCTGAAAAATGCGTGTGATAGCTACGCTACTCGTCTGGCTCGCACTGGCGTTTGGGATCCTCGCCTTTGATCGATCTCGTCTACCTTACAATGCTCAGGGGCGGTTCTTTGACCCGACTGAAGGAATCGTCTATCACGAGGGAGGAGTCATGGCTTACGGTGCATTGTCTATGATCTTCGGTCTCAGCGGAATGGTGCTAGCAGCTCTGTATTTTCGGGGGCGATCGGAGCCTTGACGGCAGGATGCGTTCTTAAGTCGTCAGGGACGGGCAGGCTATCTAAAAATCGCGGTAGATTACTCGGTCTCGTGGCTATCGTGTGACAGGTCCTAGAAGACCAGGGGTTCCGCCATGCCGACGGGGACGTCAGCGTTCCCGGGGAGTTGGCTGCATTTTCGAAAAGGCGGAGTCTTCGGATACGGATTCTGTGACCCTTCACGTCGCGTAATATTTTTTATGGGAGCTTACGGGCAATCTCTTTGTCCAAAGGTAGAATCACCCCGGGAGCGCTGACGTCCCCGTCGGCTTCACTGGCATTGCTACATTCTGTTGGGGCCGGCAGGGCTAATTGCCGGAGTCTTCTCAGTGCCGACGGGGCTCGTCTGTCACGGACGTCAGTGTTCCTAGGTAGGTGGCTGCGGTTTCGAAGATGAGTAGCCTTCGGGAGATGCAAACTGCCCTAAATTGGGATTAAAAGTTCGGTGAAATTTATTTCGACTTAGTCGCGTAGATTAGGTCGAATGCGTGCGACGAGGGGGGGCATGCCAATAAGGCTTGTTCATTAGGGACGAAACTGTGCAGTTCACGAAGTAAATCTCATAAAAACCCAGGTTTTTCTGTCAAAAGCTTGGAGCATTCGCATACTCTGTCAGCGTAAGTGCACCTGAAAAATCATGAAGATAAGACGATTCGTATCAGTCCTACTGATTATTTTTTTACCTGCATGGGCTAGTGCAGAGGAGGTGGATAGATCTCTCGATCGCTTTCTCGAGGATCAACTCGTGGGCTATCTTTCCATTACCAAGGAACACTCAACTGATACGCTCGCAAGAATATTGGAGCGGCATGATGCAGAGCGAGTGAGCCGTTTTGTCGTATCCGGCTATGCTCAAGATGTGCCATCCGTCGTTTCTACGGTAACTGAGTGTTCAGAGAGGACTTGGATCGACGTCTCGTGGATGTTCAAAGGATGGAAAGAGCCGAAGGTGTATCGCACTGAATTGCGCAGTGGGGACATTTCAGCTTGGTGTCACGTGTTGCAAGAGCTAGATCACGATGAGTTGTCATCAATCGATGACAAAAAGGGCAAGAATACGCTCGACGGTCGATCGGTTTGGCTGGCCATGAAATCGAAGGATACGGAGTGGCAGGATGGATTCCAAAATCCCTCATATGCGGATCTTACAGGATTGCAGAGTATCCGATTTGTTGACCTTTTGGTCACGGACTGGGGATGGCATTCATTCGGTCCTGCAAAGTTCGATTATGAACCGAACAGAGGCACTATCCTGCTACCCCAACAGGGTGAGGAAAATGCGCACGATTTACTACCAACCGGTGCCGATTCGAAAGCCGAATAGTATTTCGGATCTCAATGTTGGCATGAGAGAGTGTTTTCGGCAGACAAGAACATCGCTTTAGTCTGTCGAAAACGCTGGAAGTGCTTTTCGAAATTCATGAAGGTGACGCATACGATCCTAATTCTCTACTCCCTCGTGTGCATCTTTGTGAATACGGTAGCGCATCACGGACCGCCGAATTTCAGATACACAGGAAGTGATCCGACCGTGAGTGTTTGGAATTTCGGATGGCCATTCGCTAGTATGATCTACGATCCGAATCATGGTTTTCAGTTTGGGCCATTCATCCCAGTCGTTTTGGTGCTTCAGGCGATCGGAGCCCTCCTGATTACGGGGATAGGCGGGTTGGCTCATCTATTCCGATCGTCGAGAAGACCAGAATAGAAAAAGCTCATCATTCGATTCTTGAGAGTGGGGATAGCCATAGGGGACAGGTAAAGTATTTTGAGCCCCTTGGTCCAGAAGAAGGGGCTCCCCGGTTCGGCTGACGTCTGTGACAGATAGATCTCATCAGTTTCACAAGCAGCGGTCGCGATTCGGGCATACCGGTTTGTCTACCTGAGATAAGTGAATCCGCTGTGAGGCCAAAAACCCTTTGAAGCGGACAGAGTGAGAAATGCCTAATTAGCTCTTAAGGCCTAAATATAGGAGTGACTGCATGAAATAATGAATCTCCTCGGAGCGCCTCAGCGAGCCTCCGAAAGGCAAATCCCTTTCGTGCATTAGCTCCGCCCATCAAGGCGATGCTTGTAAGTTTGAGTTCGATGCCGGGCGATTGACTTCTGCAGTATCGATCCCTACGATGAAAGCGAAACGCTGATGACGGATGTGTCACCGCCATGCCCGGAATGTGGAGTGAAAAGCCTCAGCTGTTTGATATATCGTATGGAGATTTTTGTGTTGGCCCTCATCCCCGCTGCGTTTCTCGCGGCCCTTGGAGGCCTATTCTTTGCTCGCACAACCAAGGTCCAAATTGGATCAGCGATCATCCTCGCTGCTTCGACTTCTATTGTCGCGCTCATTCCGGCCGTTCTCCACAATTACGGGGCCGCGTGGGGTGGGCGCTCGCAGGTCGGCTACACAGCGTATTTGCTGATGGGCTTCGTGGGAGGTCTGGTTTTCAGCTTGAGCGTTATCGGGGTTCGACGGAAAAAAGCGGAGGCACAACGGGGTAGCGCTGATCAACTCGGAAAAGCCTCCGATTCGATTGACTCGCCCAAATAGCGTCATTAGCCTATCTGATGGTGTCGCTTTGTTTGGCTGAGAGCGGGCACCATGTATTCAACTAGCTCCAAGACTCATCGTGTTTAGGTTTCTAAAGGTTATGATTGGTCTGTCACTTGCGGCGATTGGCGCTTCACTGCTGGTGGCGAGTTGGTTTGTATTTCGATTCTGCGAGTTTATTTACACGGATGGGTATCACACGCATCAGCAGATGTATGCTCCCGGATTAACTCGGACGTTCCGTGATTCTTTTTACTATGGCACAGGACTTTTGCTCTGGTCTTTACCGGCAATTGCTCTTGCCGTTCCGGGCTTGATTTCGGTTGTGCTCGGATGCCGCGCTATTGGCACTGGACGACTCTGATTGTCGTTCGAAATCAGAATTTCGTTCGAAATCAGAATTTATGACTCACCGATGACTAGCTGTGGTGCACAGAGAAGGGTGCGTCATCCTTGGGGACGGTCGAACGATTTACTGCACTGATAGCTGTGAAGGCTAATGCGGTGATCAAAGAGACATTCGACCGGGCCACCGTCAGGGTTCCCAGGGAAAAGACTCCCTTTTTGTCGGCAACAACAAACCCACTCCCTACCCATCTGGCTGCAGGGCTTTGCGATGGTTCTCCAGTAGCAGCTTCCCAACGAGAGAACTCCAGCCGGTCTGGTGACTGGCTCCAAGGCCTTCTCCGGTTTCGGATTGGAAGTATTCGTAGAAAAGCATCCGCTCGTTGTCGCCGGTGTCGGGGTGATGGACGGGGCAGTCAGCGAAGAGCGGGCGTTTCCCGTCTTCGTCTTTCTCGAAGATCTTGAGCAATCGACGACTGATCTCTTCGGCAGCTTCCTGAAGGGTGATTTTGTTTCCAGATCCGGTGGGGAACTCGACTTTCAGCTCGTCTCCGTAGAAGGAGTGATAGGTCCGCAGGCTTTCGATCAGCAGGTAGTTGGTCGGGAACCAGATGGGACCTCTCCAGTTCGAGTTTCCGCCGAACATGGGGGAGTCGGACTCGCCTGGATTGAAGGCAATGGAATGGTTGGCGCCGCCGATCGTTGTGGTGAAGGGGCTGTCCTCGTGGTATTTTGATAGGGATCGGATCCCGTATTCGGAGAGAAATT
>JAHDFZ010000042.1 GCA_020627905.1 Verrucomicrobiota bacterium | reverse complement strand
CACGGTGAGGGAGGTAGTGTATGCGGTAGTGGGGGCATTGCTGCTGCGTGCTCTTAGGGGTATCGTGCCTTCTATTAAAAGGGAAGCGACTCGCTGGGAGCGCCGACGTCCTCGTCGGCATCATCAGGCTTGTCTCTCTAGCTGTGCGGCAGGGCTAGAGAAGCCGACGGGGACGTCAGCGTTCCCAGGGAGAGTGCTTCCTTTTTATTATTCGGGCCAGATCCCCCGAGGCATCCAAAAAACCAAAGCCAATCGCGTGAATCTGTGGTTTGCTTGTGGCGCCCATGATCGATCTCTCTGCCAGCACTTCATCTGCCTCTCCTGACTCGCCCCGTGTCTCTGCTTACGGGATGAGCCTATCGGACTGGGAGGAATGGCTGGGCGCGCAGGGGCAGCCGAAATTCCGCGCCAAGCAGCTGGTCGAATGGATCTTTGGCAAGCGGGCAAAAACGTTTTCTGAAATGTCGAACCTCGGGGCGGCCCTCCGGCAGAGGCTGGAGGCCAGCTTTTCCCTAGCGCGCCTGCCGGTCAGTAAAGTCAGCGGCTCGCAGGACACCACACGCAAATTTCTCTTCCGCCTTGAGGATGGCCGCTATGTCGAGACGGTGATGATCCCAGCCTCGGTCAGCTTCGCCGGTGAGCGGAGTGATCGTATCACCCTGTGTGTTTCGAGTCAGGTAGGATGTGCCTACGGCTGTAAATTCTGTGCGAGTGGGCTGGCGGGTTTCACGCGGAATCTCAGTGCCGGAGAGATCGTCGGCCAGGTGATCACGGCTGAGGAAGAGGGAAACGAGGTCGTCCGCAACATGGTCTTCATGGGCATGGGGGAGCCGCTGGCCAATCTGCCGAGGCTGGCGAAAGCTCTGGAAATCCTCAATGCTCCCTGGGGACTTAATATCGGGGCACGTCACATGACGGTGAGCACGAGCGGCCTGGCCCCGCAGATCGAAAAGTTGGCGGAGATCCCCATGCAGATCCGTCTCGCCATCTCTCTCCACGGAGCGACCGATGAAGTGCGTGACCGCATCATGCCGGTGAATGCAAAATACAACATCGACCGTCTCTTCCGCTCTCTTGCGGTCTGGAAAGAGCAGAAGAAGCAGATGGTGACTTTCGAGTATATCCTCATTGAGGGAGTGAACGACGATGTCGAGCAGGCGCGCATCCTGGCCAAGCGCACGCGTGCCCTGCGGGCGAAGATCAACCTCATCCCCTACAACACGGTAGAGGGTCTCCCGTGGAAGCGCCCATCCGAGCAGCAGCAGCAGGCTTTCCTTTCTGTCCTGCGGAAGGCGGGCGTATCGGCTACGCTCCGGACAGAGAAGGGGCACGATATCAATGCCGCCTGCGGACAACTCCGGCTGAAGGAGGAAACGGCCGAAGGGCTGGTCGTGTCGGCCGTCGCCAGCTAACTACGCAGGTTTCGGCTTGCGAATGATCGCGTTAACGATCATGCCAAGGCCGCCGATGACAAAGAGGAACGGGAACCAGATGGAGTAGAGTGAAGCCTTGGAGTCCTTCTTCAGCACGGATTGAGCTGGATTTTCAGGATTGATCCATACCGGGCGGATGGAGTCTGCCGGGTATCGGTCTACGTATTTTTTCACCTTCTTCAGCTCACTGCTTTCCGTCGGCAGGCGACGAGCCTGGATGCCTTCGTAATTTTCGCCTTTGAAGGAGTAAAGGTAAAGAAGTTCGTGACGATATTTGGGGAGCCCCCGTTGATCCAGCCCTCCATCAGCGACCTGCGACACCTGCACCTCCGCCTCGGACTCGACCCATGGATCCATGAGAGTGGCGCGCTGGTAGGCGCTCCAGAGGTAGCTCACAAAGATCCAGCCTGCGCCGATGAGGCACAGCCCGATAAAGCAGATCCAGATTCGTCCGGCAAGATTCATGTTTGTTGGGGGGTAACGATGCGCTGCAGGATTTCCACCTCGCATATCGTGAAAGCCTCTCTACAGTTGCTGCCATGAGTGAACTTTCTCAACAACTTACGGACGACATGAAGACGGCGATGCGGGAAAAGAATTCCGTCGCCCTGACGACTATCCGCATGCTGAAGGCGGCAGTAAAGAACGCCGCCATCGAAAAAGGTGGTGCCGATGCCGAACTCACTGATCCCGAGGTGATGGCGGTGATCCGCAAAGAGGTTAAGAAGCGTCAGGATGCCATCGCCCAATACGAGGACGCTGGGCGCCCTGAGCTTGCTGAAAAAGAGAAAGAAGAGATCGACGTGCTGCAGGCTTATTTGCCGACACCTTTGTCAGCTGATGAACTGGCTAAAATGGTCGACGAGGCGATCGCCGAAGTGGGAGCGACTTCGAAAAAGGAGATGGGCCAGGTCATGAAGGTGCTGCAGGAGAAAACGGAAGGCCGTGCGGACGGCAAGGCGCTCTCGCAGGCCGTGATGGCCAAGCTGTCCTAAGAGACCCGTCCTCATGAGAGTCTCCGTCATCATCGTCGCCGCCGGCAGCAGTCGGCGTATGGGCTTCGATAAACTGATGGCAGACCTCGATGGGCAGACCGTTCTGCAGAGATCGGTCAATGCCTTTCTGGCGTGCTCGGAGTTTGTCGATGAAATCATCATCGTCACCGATCTCGCGCGCTGGGATACGCTGGACTGGAGCGGCGCTCCGCCAGCGGTGGCGCGGTATCATGCCGAAGGCGGGGCGGAGCGTGTCGACTCTGTCGCCGCCGGTCTGCGATGTGTGGGCGAGGATATCGACTTGATTGCTGTTCACGATGGCGCACGGCCTCTTATTCATCGCGAGGTGATCGAGGATGGGTGCCGCGCTGCATTGCAGCACGGAGCTGCTGTGCTCGCGCAGCCTGTGGTCGACACCCTGAAACGTGCGGCGACGGACGGAATGGTAGGAGAATCGGTCGACCGAGAAGGGCTGTGGGGCATGCAGACTCCGCAGATTTTCGGGCGACAGATCCTTCTGAGTGCCTACGAGCAGGTGGTGGCAGAGGGCTTGCAGGTCACCGATGAGGTTTCTGCGCTCCAGGCCGTCGGACGCTCCGTTCGCATTGTCCCGAATGCTCACCCGAACTTGAAGATCACAACACCTGGTGATTTACAGATTGCCAGAGGGCTTGTGAAGTAGGAGTGAATTTCGACTCGCCAGTGGGTCTCTACCTGCCTACACTGGCGACATGACCTCCGAAGAAATCAATGAACTGCGCCAGAAAGGGCAGAAGGCCCAGAATCTCGGCAATTTTGATGAGGCGATCGCCCATCAGGTTCAGGTAGTGAACGCCGTCCGTGAGTCGGACAGGAAGCAGTATCCGCAGGACGCTAAGCTGCTGGCGCTCTACCTCTTCACAAAAAACGACTTTGCTGCTTCGCTAAAGGTCCTCGAGACGCTACTTGATGACCATGACGACGATGCGAATCTTCATGAGAACTGCGGTGTGCTCTATCGTAAGCTGAACCGGATCGAGGACTCGATCAAATCCCTCGAGCGCTCTGCGGAGCTGGACGCCAAAAAGGCAAACACCTTTGATGCCCTCGCCCATTCCTATTATCAGGTGGGAAAAAAAGACAAAGCAGTAGAGGCGGGGAATCGATCGCTGGAGCTAAAAGACGAAGAGTCCTGTGCTCTTCAGAAAGCCCTGCCCATTCCAAAGGCGAAAAAGAAAATCAAACCTTTCGATTACGAGGGCAACAATGTCATTGCCTTCAGTCTCTGGGGGACAAATCCTCGCTACCTCAATGGAGCGATGCGCAATGCCCTCCTCATCCCTGACATGTATCCCGGCTGGAAGGCTCGCATCTACCACGATGACTCGATCACGCCGGAGGCGGTGGATCAGCTCAAGCGAGCTGGCTGCCAGATGGTGAAAATGGGAGCACCTAAGAATTTCTTCGATGGTTTGTTCTGGCGGTTTCTCGCTGCCTGTGACCCCAAGGTGGATCGCTTCCTCATTCGCGATATTGACTCCGTCGTCAACGTGAAGGAGCGCGTCGC
Organism: Verrucomicrobiota bacterium; assembly: GCA_020627905.1. Taxonomy (GTDB): domain Bacteria; phylum Verrucomicrobiota; class Verrucomicrobiia; order Verrucomicrobiales; family DEV007; genus Arctic95D-9. The sequence goes on along the minus strand of JAHDFZ010000042.1, from coordinate 15,993 downwards.
CGTTGATGAGTGGCTGGCTTCCGATAAGCACTTTCATCTCATGCGTGACTTTTACAGCCACACCGAACTGATCCTTGCCGGTATGTGGGGTGGGGTAGGCGGGATTTTCCCCGAGCTGAATGATCTGCTGAAGCTCTTCAAGCCGAAGGTCCGCCCGACCAGCACCTATGACCAGTTGTTCCTGCGCATCGTCGTTTGGCCGACGATCAAGCAGAGCCTGCTCGCTCACGACAGTGTGTTCACGGCTCTCGGGTCGAAACCGTTTCCGCCGTATGGGGGTCTCCCGGATACCAGCCACATCGGGTGTAATGAGCATGCGACCCGTCGTCATCAGCTGCATCCGTCGCAACTGCTCGTGCAGCCAGACAAGGCGGCCACCGCCTGACGCTAGAGACTCCATGGGTGCCGCCGAGTTCTCTTCTTTACCGACCCCGCCCGAGCTGTTCCGTCAGTTCGAGTCCGGGCAGCTATCGAGGGAGGAACTGCAGGCGACAATGGCCCTGCATGCTCGTGCGCTGATCGAGGAGATGGAGGACGAGCGCAGGAATCCAAAGCGCTCTTATCTGGAGCGCCTGCGTAACGCGGCAGCCGTCAGGCGGTGGACGCGGAAATTTTCCCGCCGCGAGATTCGCGAGGTGCTGAATGCTCTCGGAGAAGTGAGCAACTTTCCTCCCGCCGTCCTGCTCTGGAATGCCTCGCATGGTGACGTGCCGCTGCACTGCTTCGTCCGCATGCGACGGGAGCCGGTATTCCGCATCCGCGAGCTCGTCATTGAGCCGATGAATGCCGTCATCACCGTCGAGTATGGGAAGGGCGCCCGGAAAGAAACCACACGGGAGACCTTCTGCTTTCGGCGGGACAAGAACTGGCGTTTCTCTCTTCTCGAAAGACGTAGCTAGAGGAATTCCACAAGCCCTGCCGAAACAAATGCCACGGAGGCAGGGGCTCCCGACCCTGCTATTGCCCAAGCGTTGCCGCCCAAGCCCAGCTATGGAATCGCGACTTCAGTCGCGAGCCGAAAGCCCTGAGCCCTAGCCCTGCGCCACGTCACCGATTCCCACACCTTCTGCAAACAGATCAGCCAGATCCAGCAGCACGGTCGGGTAGAAGAAAAGCGCCACCGTCAGAAAGGCTGTTAGGCAGAGCGGCAGCACACAGGCGAGAGGAGCTTCTTTGATCGCCGGCCGCGGATCAGATGCTGAAAGCCCTTTAGGGAAGAACCCCTCAAAGACGATGGGCAGGAAGTAAGCGGCATTCAGCATCGTGGAGATGAGGAAGACCACCATCAGGGCGATCTGCCCTGCACTCGCCGCACCCATCACCAGATGGAATTTCGAGAGCAGGCCGATAGCGGGAGGCAGTCCGATCACGCCGAGAGATCCGATGAAGAAGGCCCCGAACGTGAAAGGCATCTCGCGGCCCAGTCCCTTCATCTGACTGATATATTTCTTACCGGTGGCGACGTAGATCGCGCCAGCGCAGAAGAAGAGGGTGATCTTGCTCACCGCGTGCGCAGCGATGTGGAGAACGGCCCCTTTCACCGCAAATTCGTGGAGCAGCGAGACCCCCAGCACGATGTAGGCGAGCTGACCAATCGTCGAGAAGGCCAGTCGTCGCTTCAGATTATCCTGCGTGAGAGCGATCAGAGAAGAAACGATCACAGTAAAAGCAGCGATCCAGCTGAGCACGATCGCCGAGCCGATAGTGGCCAGCTTATCCACTCCGAAGACGGAGGTCACTACCCGGATTGCGCAGAAAACACCCACTTTCACGACAGCCACCGCGTGTAGCAAAGCAGAAACGGGAGTGGGGGCGACCATTGCCCCGGGCAGCCAGGAGTGAAACGGCATGAGGCCTGACTTGGCGAAGCCGTAGATGAATGCCATGAGCAGGAAAACCCCCGGCCAGAAGCCAAGGTCTGTTTCGGCAAGGATCGCTGTCGAGCTGAAGTCAATCTGCCCATCGGTTTTGATGTAGGTGAAAATCAGGGCGGGAATGACAAACGCGACAGAGGTTCCCAGGAGGTAGCAGAGGTAGGTGCGTCCACCGGCCCGCGCTTCCTTATCCTGATGGTGTGTCACTAGTGGCCAGGTGGAGAGCGAGAGCAGCTCGTAGAAGAGATAGAGTGTCAACAGGTTCCCGGCAAAGGCTACCCCCAGGGTCGCCGAGAGGGAAAGGGCGAAAAAGGCGAAAAAACGGGTCTGCGCGTGCTCCTTAGCGCCTCGCATGTAACCGATAGCATAGAGTGAGGTGACGATCCAGAGGGAGGATGCTACCAGAGCGAAGAGCATCCCCAGTGCGTCGACGCGGAAGGCGATGGGCACATTAAGACCGGCGACACCCTCCACGAGAGTCAGCTCGAGGATCTTCCCATCAAGGATGAGCGGAAGCATCGCCAGCACGATGCCGAATTTCACAAATCCGGCGGCGAAGGTGGAAAGTTCTCTCAGAAATTCCTCCTTCCGGAAGAGGAGGATCAGAGGGATGGCCAACAGCGAGGCGAGGCACGCTGCGGCGGGAAGGAAACTGGTAACGCTTTCCATGAATCAGGAGACACAAGGCGGGAGAAAGTGGCCTGATTCAACCGTCTCTTTCCCCCTAGGTCAAGAGCAGGATTCTGAAGCCGGTTATGCAGGCCCTGTGCGCTGGATTGGATCCGGAGGCAGTCCGGAGGCAGGGTCTCCTGACCCTGCACCTACCCAAGGTCAGTCGCAAGCCTTGGCCCCACCCCAGAACGCCGACTAGACACTCGTGTTATGGTCATCTGTATGCACAACAATAACGCCGCCTGGCAGCCAGTCGGAGAACACGACTCACACCCCGATCCGAAGATGCCCGGTGGCCCATTAAAAGGTGCCGGTGCCTTTCTGCCGATCCTCGTGCTTCTCAGCCTGCTCCACTCCTGGGAGCTGGCATTGGCGTGCCTGATCGCCTCGATCAGCTTCGTCGTGCTGGTGGTAGCGCTGGCGCATCGGTCCACGCGCGTCAGCTGGATCTCTGGCGTGGTGCTACTCGCCAGTCTAGCAGTGGGATCCGCTCTGCTTTTTTGACGGTTTTCGCCTTCAAGCCTACTTCAAGCGAATCGACATCTTCTTGGGCGATGTGCCCATGGTGAAGGTGCAGGCGCTGTAGGCAGGCATTCCGCGGGGGATAGGTGGATTATTCGAGAACCCGAAAGGCTCCTTCGGCATGCCGACCGGGGACTTATCGAGTTTCCCGTTCTTGTTTACATCATGGAGAACAACGATCGCGTAGGTGCCGGGTGGGACATTCGGGATGGTGGCGCGCACGGTCCCGGATGAGGTGAGGCGGATCTTCGGAGACTGGCGCAGTGGTCGCTTAGCGAAATTTCGCTTGGAATCATAAAGTCCTACCAGCAGATCGCCTTTCGCTGCGCGAACATTGGAGATCGTGACGGTGATTGGCTCACCTGCATCCGCTTCTGATGAAAAGGTGAAAGCGGCAGCAAGACAGGCGAATAGGGGGAGGAGAAATCGATTCATCACGGTGGTAAGCGGTAACGTCTGTCGAATTTCTCTAGATGCAAGCAATGGAGCGATTGCCAAGCCTGTCCTGATGCCTACTATTCCCCCATGGCGAAGAAGGAAGGAAAGCTCACTCCCATGATGGAGCAATACCAGCGCATCCGCAGGGAGTTGCCCGAGGATGTGCTGCTGATGTTTCGTCTGGGTGACTTCTATGAGCTCTTTTTCGAGGATGCCAAGCAGGCGTCTCCCCTGCTCAACGTTGCTCTTACGAAGCGTAACGGCATTCCCATGTGCGGAGTGCCCCATCACGCCGCGGAGGGGTATATGACGAAACTCATCAAGGGCGGGCGGCGTGTCGCCATCGCTGAGCAGACCTCCGAGCCACAGCCTGGCAAGATCGTCGAGCGCGAGGTGCGTCAGATCATCAGCGCGGGATCGATCGATAATCTCAGCCTGTTGGATTCCTCAACAGCGAACTATCTGGCGGCCGTTTATTTTGCCAAGGGCACGTATGGCTTCGCCTGTGTGGAGCATACGACCGGTGAGTTCCGCGTGGCGGAGTTTCGCGATCGTGCCGACCTGGAGGATGAGCTGGTGCGCCTACGACCGAGCGAAGTGCTTTATTCAGATGACCAGGCGGTTGACTTTGACCTGCTCTCCCGCGCTCAGGAATACGACAGCTACGCCTTCCTGCACGATCAGGCGGTCTACCAGCTGCAGGAGCAGTTCCGCGTTAGCAGTCTCGATGGATTTGGCTGTCAGGGCCTGTATGCCGGGATCGCAGCTGCCGGGGGGATCATTCACTACTTGACGCATCAGCTGCGACGCTCCGTGGACCACATCAAAGGGCTGGACGTCTTCAGCACGGAGGAATTTGTGCTCATTGATGCCTCCAGCCAGATCAACCTCGATCTGCTGACCAGTCGTTCCGCCGGGGTGAAAGGCGCTCTTCTGGGGGCGATCGACCGAACCAACAGCCCGATGGGCGGTCGTTTGCTCAAAGACTGGATCCTCCATCCCCTCCGCGAACTTGCCCCGCTGCAGCGTCGGCAGGAATGTGTGAAACTCCTGACGGAACAACCCTTTCTGCTGAGCGAGATCCAGCAATCTTTCGCCGAAGTTCGCGATATCGAGCGCACGCTTTCGCGTCTCAGCCTTGGATCAGGGAATGCCCGTGACATGCAGACGCTGGGCCTCTCCCTCAGCCGTGTGCCGGGGATCGCCAGCCATCTGCAGGCTATGGGGCCCCTCGAGCTGGTCGAAAGATGGAAGACTGGCCTCGGTGATTTCACTGAACTCGTCGAGCTGTTAGAGAGGGCGCTGACTGATGAGCCACCTGCCGGGCTGAAAGATGGTGGCATCTTCCGCGATGGCTTCAGCGACGAACTCGACACGCTGCGTCAGGCCTCGACCGAGGGCCGTCAGTGGATCGCCGAACTCCAGCAGCAGGAGCAGGAGCGCACCGGCATTACCTCGCTGAAGATTAAATACAACGCTGTCTTCGGCTACTTTATCGAGATCACGAAAACCAATCTCGACCGAGTGCCTGAGGAGTATGTGCGTAAGCAGACGATGGCGAATGCTGAGCGCTTCATCACCCCGCAGCTCAAGGAGATGGAGAACAAAATCCTCGGAGCTGATGAGCGACTGAAAACGCTGGAGTATGAGGAGTTTCAAAATCTCCGCGAGACCGTGCTTGAGCACATGGACGCCATTCAGCAGACGGCACGCACGCTGGCGGAGATCGATGTCATCACCTCCTTCGCCGAAACGGCGCGTCTTTTCGACTACTGTCAGCCTCAGCTGGAGGAGTCGAGAACCCTGCAGATCGTCAACGGTCGTCACCCAGTGCTCGATCAGAATATCGGCGAGGAGAAGTTTGTCCCAAACAGCACCGATCTCGCGTCACCAGGTCACACCTTCACCCTGCTGACTGGGCCGAACATGGCTGGTAAGTCTACCTACATCCGTCAGGTGGCACTCATCACGCTGCTCGCCCAGATCGGCTCCTTCGTCCCGGCGGAGTCGGCTACCATTGGTCTCGTCGATCGCATTTTTACCCGAGTGGGAGCTAGCGATGATCTCGCCAAAGGGCAGTCCACCTTCATGGTCGAGATGACGGAGACCGCCCTCATCTGCAACAATGCGACGGAAAAAAGTCTCGTAATCCTCGATGAGATCGGCCGCGGCACTGCCACCTACGACGGCCTCTCCATCGCCTGGAGCGTGGCCGAGCATCTTTATGATCAGGTGAAGTGTCGCGCTCTGTTTGCCACGCACTATCACGAGCTGACCCAGCTGGCTGATGCGCGTGAGGGCATTCAGAACTACAGCGTCGCTGTGCGGGAGTGGAATGATCAGATCATTTTCCTCCGCCAGATCATTCCCGGTGCTGCTGATCGCAGCTACGGCATTCAGGTCGCTCGATTGGCGGGTCTGCCGCAGAGCATCATTGACCGTGCGAGTTTACTTCTGAAGAATCTGGAAGGGCAGAATACCGATCCGGAGGAAGCGAAAGTCGAGGAGGATTCTACTGCGAAACGGACGAGAAAGGCGAAAAAGAAAGCAGATTCAACCGAGATGGCAGAAGAGGCAGCCCTAAAGGACGACGATCCGCAGATGACTTTATTTTAGCGGACGTCTCGCCAGTGTTTGCCGCTTTCGTTTCGTGGACGGAAGGGAAAACACTGCAAAGGACTCTCGCGGAGCTGAGTCTGATAGCATGGTCAGCTCAGGGCCGTCAGATCGAAGTTGCGATGGCTATTTGGTCCGTCTCTCTAAATTCTTTTCGACTAGCTCTTCTTCCTTGAGCTTCAGGAACGCCACACCTAATTCCGGGTTTTCCTCCACTTCTTTCTGGAGATTCCCTATTGAGGTGGCTGTGGTGTGAACGGTGCCGTCGGCCTTCTGAATAATGAGGACCCATCCATAGTATTCCCATCCACCGACGTTAGTGTAATCTTTGTCTGAGTCATATTTCGTCTGCACTGGCGTATTTTCGAATTCAAACACTTCGCCGCTTTTCACGCTTATAGGGAAGCTCTCACGCTGCAGGACTTTCCCGTAGTCTTCGTCCCGATTGGCGTAGCGCTTCGTTTCTCTCGCGATGAGAAAGAGAGTGCCTTCTCCGTCTGCAAAATCGAGATCACGAGAGTCATTTTCGATGATCGCCTTGGCGGAGATGGTCTGGATCTCCATGTAGAAACTGTCTTTTACATCACGTCGCCGACGACTGACGGACACCTTCGACAGTAAATTTGCTTTTGGCCGAGGGGCTACTTTTAGTATTTCAGCTTGCGATTCGCTGGCGAATACATCGAGCGAGACAGAGAAAACAGCACTGTCAGACGTTCGACGAAGTTTGACCTCTCTTGTCGTTTTGTTGAATGAGAGAATATCCACGGTCATGGACCTACCCTGAGTATCTGTGACCTCGATCTCAGCCATGAGGACCAAAGGGAGTAAAAGAATTCCGATGAAAATGATTCGCATAGGTGCTCACGACGCATGTTTAATACCAATTAGGTTCTTACTTGTGATGTTTTTCGAAATTGCGCGATTTGCGTATTGAAAAACGAATTACGTTTGATCGAGAGGAAGCGTCTTTAGGCAGAAATCGCTAGGATTTCTTGAAGCTTCGGATTACTGCTGGGGATATTGAAGAAGTATGGAGCAGACGGAATTAATTGTCGAAACCACACGCCCGTGTGCGATCTCGGGTAGCTCGAAGGCACAGGTCATTGCTACAAAGGCAAGAGAGGGCCACGACCTGCGCAATGTCATGTCGCTGGAAACAGGTCTGATCTATGTTGACCCCCTGCCGACACAGGAGCTGGATACCTACTACAAGGAAGATTACCGCAAAGAGTATAAGAAGGTCATCACCCCCAAGAAAAAGCACATCTATCGAGCTGGACGGGTAGCTCTCGACCGGTGGCAAAAGCTTAAATCCCACCTCCCCAAGGGGTGTAGAGCGATCGATATTGGAGCCGGAGGTGGTGAGTGGTCCTATCTACTCAAAAGCCGTGGGATAGATATTTTCGGGATTGAACCCTCATACGGTTATGGAAATTTCGCCCGCGAAACCTATGGCCTCAATCTTTTCTCCGGCATGTATCAGGAGGCAGATGTGGAAAGAGGCAGCTACGATGTAGTAACTCTGTTTCATGTTCTGGAGCATCTAAAAGACCCAGTCGATGATATCCGTGAGATGGCAGCTTTCCTGAAAGAGGGGGGCGTCTTTGCTATTGAAGTGCCGGACATCCTCTACCCCAAAATGCGCTTTGATCACAAGTGGCATGATGGCCACCTCTATGGGTTTGACCTCCAGACTCTGGAATCAGTCGCTTTAAAGGCGGGGTTAACTTCAATACGTTGTGAGCGGGAGGGGGGCAACCTCTTCGGATTATTTCGCAAAGAGGGAAATGCTAGCGCGGCACAACCGGATCTTTCAGCAAACGCCGAACGTGCCCTGCAGGCGCTTTCAGATGGCAAGGCTAGGTATTGGAGTTTTCCTGTCACCTACTTCAAAGTTCTTGCAAAGCTTGGCCGTAACATCCGTGAAAAAGTCGCGACCGGATCAAAATCTGGCGGGAAGGAAATCCTGGACGCCCTTTACGGTAACGAGTGTGCGTAAACGGAGAGGGAAGGAATCGAACCAACCATGGTGAGGATCACTCACCAACAACGGTTTTGAAGACCGCGGGGACCACCAGGCACCCATCACTCTCCTCATTTTTGGCACTGCGCACAAATGTGGGAAACGGACGAACGGTAGCTTGGCAACGGATGAGGTGTCAAGACCTCTGTTCCATTACCGTTTCAGCGATTAAAATAGCTGCTTCCTCCAGCTGAGGCTGGGTCGTGAACAGCGAAAGCGACAGGCGCAGGCTGCTGAGCGCTTTTTCCTTCGGGATGCCCATAGCGAGCTGCACGTGGCTGGGCCGATTCTTCCCAGTCATGCAGGCGCTCCCGGCAGAGCACTCGATACCCCTGGCTTCGAGCGCGGGAAGGAGATCGGCTGCCAGGCAACCGGTGAATGAAGCATGACAGACATTGGGCAGACGCTCTGTCCGGTGGCCATTGAGGGTGACGCCCTCGCCTAGTTTGCTCTTCAGAGATTCTTCAAACCGGTCTCGGCGGCGCTCCACTCCCGCGTAAGATCCATCATCCAGGGCCGCCTGCATCAGCTCAGCTGCTTTGCCCAGCCCGACGATGTAGGGGACATTCTCGGTGCCACTGCGATGGCCGGACTCCTGCCCGCCGCCGCGGATCATCGGCTCAAAGGGGGTCCCGCGCCGGATGTAGAGCGCGCCCACCCCTTTTGGTGCGTGGAATTTGTGACCACTGAGGGAGAGAAGGTCGATAGGCACCTGACTGACATCGACAGGGGTCTTCCCGACTGCCTGAATGGCATCCGTATGGAGCCAGTAGCCCGCTTCTTTGACGGTAGCTGCCGCCTGATCGAGTGGCTGGATGACACCGGTTTCATTGTTCGCCCACATCAGCGAGGCGAAGCCGTTGCGGTTCTCATCGATTGCCGCCTCAAGTTGCTGAAGATCGAGCTGGCCCTGATCCGTCACGCCAACTGTCTCAACGTCGAAGCTGACTGCCTCCATCGCCTCGACCGGGCGGAGAACGGCGCTGTGTTCGATCGCGCTGACGATGGTGCGCGAGTTCTTGCGACCGATCGCGCGGGCGAGCCATTTGATGGCCATGTTGTTTGATTCTGTCCCGCACCCGGTAAAGACGATTTCATCGGGGTTCGCGTTGATGAGATGAGCCAATCGTTCGCGAGCTTCCTCGATCGCTTTTTTTGTCGCTCGACCACGAGCATAGCCGCTTGAGGGATTCTGCCAATGGTCCTTCAGATAGGGGAGCATGGCATCGATCACCTCGGGGTGGACCTGCGTGGTCGCGTTCGAGTCGAGATAGATAGGCATAGGCAAAAGCTAACAGGTAAAATGCGGGGATTTCCAGCTTGCGATGGGGGATTTTCCCCGCTTGGATGGGGGCTAAATCCCCAGTGAGAGTTTTTATGAAGCGACAATTTTTCGGCACCGACGGCATACGTGGCAAAGCGAATGTCTATCCTCTCACCTCTGAGTTTGCTCACCGATTGGGACAGTCAGCCGCTCAAGTCCTCGGTGGAGATGCTGAGTCGGACGCTCCGCAGAAGGTGGTCATCGGTAAGGATACGCGTCAGTCCGGCGATATGCTGGAGTGTGCGATCGCAGCAGGCCTCAACTCTATGGGGGTAGACGTCATCCTGGCTGGGGTCATTCCCACGCCTGCTGTCGCCTTTCTCACCCGGAAAGTGGGCGCCTTCGCTGGGATTGTCATTTCGGCCTCTCACAACCCCTTCGGTGACAATGGAATCAAGTTTTTCGGCCCGGATGGATTCAAACTAGATGACGAGGTGGAGTTCAGGATGGAGCAGGCTGTTCTGTCGAAGGATCCAATTGAGCTCTCGTCCTCCGTTGGTCGCACAGAGAGCTATCAGGATGCTGTGTCAGAATATGTCGCCCAAGTCATCGACTCATGTGGACTGAAGCGAGGGGCTCTCACTGGGATGAAGATCGCCCTGGATGCTGCCAATGGAGCTTCCTACCTGACTAGTCCGCAGATCCTGCGAGAGCTGGGTGCGACCGTCGAGGTATTCCACAACGAACCGACCGGCATCAACATCAACGAAGATTGCGGCTGCACCCACGCAGACGTCATTGAAAAGCTGGTTCGGGACACGGGCGCTCACGTGGGGATCGCTCACGATGGCGATGCAGACCGCGTGCTCATCGCGGATGAGACCGGCAGCGTGCTCGATGGTGATGAGCTGATGGCTATCGCTGCCTTGTTCATGATCGAGAAAGGGGAGCTTCCTGAAAACACCCTGGTGGCTACCGTCATGAGTAATGCCGGACTGGAGAAAGCGCTGACGGCGGCAGGTGGAAAGGTCAAGCGCACTGGCGTGGGAGATCGCTATGTTATCGAGGCGATGCGCGAGGGTGGCTACACCTTGGGGGGAGAGCAGAGTGGACACTTCATCTTCCTCAATCAGGCGACCACTGGCGATGGTATCGTCGCGGCTGTTCAGCTCCTCCAGGTTTGCCTGGAAAAGAACGTGCCATTCAGCCAACTGCGGACCTGTTTGAAGAAGCTTCCGCAGGTGCAGCGGAACATCCGGGTCACAAGGAAACCGGAGGTCGACGATCTTATTGCCGCTCCCCTCATTGAAGGTGTAGAGCGCGAACTGGGTGATGCGGGCCGTGTCCTCGTCCGTTATTCAGGCACCGAGCCGCTCATGCGCCTGCTCGTGGAGGGGGAAAGTGAGTCCTTCATCACCGACAAAATCGAGGCCATAGCCGAAGCCATCCGCAGCGAGATCGGAGCATGAGCCTGGCTCCCGCTTTCTTCATTACGGGAACGGATACCGGCGTCGGGAAAACGTGGGTGACGACTCAGCTCATCCGTATGCTTCGCGAGAGTGGGCTGGATGTGGTTGGTATGAAACCGATCGAATGCGGTGGCTGGGAGGATGGCGAAGCGTTGGCGGAGGCGTCCAGCCACCAATTGGCAGGCCGGAAGGTTCCAAAACTGAAACGTGAGCATATCGCTCCTCTTGGGCTGCCTGATCCTGTCGCGCCAGCTGCTGCCCCTTCCTATGAGGAGATCGATTTTCGATCCATGAGCTGGCCGCTGAAACAGCTTCGCGAGCGGCATGAGTGCGTGCTGGTCGAGGGAGCTGGCGGGTGGTTCCTACCGATCGATGAGGAGCGGACCTTGGCTGATTGGGTGAAGACAGAAGGCCTGCCGGTCATCACGATCGTGCTCAACCGACTTGGCGCGCTGAGTCACACCCTGCTGACCTGGGAGGCGATCAAGCGGGCTGGATTGCCAAGGCATGCTACCTTTCTCAATTCTCCCGCTCCGGCAAGCGATCTGGCTGCCATGACGAACCTGGCTGTCCTGGAAAGTCGCAGAGATAGCGGCCCTGTCTTTGGAGATCTGCAGGAGCTGGCCGACTCGATCAAAGTTTCCGTAGCTTCAGCCAGTGCATAGTCTTACCCATCTCAGTCCACTGCTTTTCGAAGTCGCTGACCGGATAAAATTCGTAGCCGGGACCCCATTCCTCCTGCGTGAAAAAGTCGCAGCGCTCCTGCACCTCCAGCGCCTCTTCGAAGTAAGGGGGGTGGTCTGTTTTGAAGAGTAGCTCCCCGCCTTCTTTCAGCATGCGGTGGAGTTCCCTCAGGAAGTCGAGGTCGCACATCTGTCGCCGAGATGCGTGCTTCTTCTTCGGCCACGGATCGGGGCAGAGGAAGTGGATCCGGTCAGCACAGGCATCGGGTAAGAGATAGCGCACTGCATAGTTCGAGTCTGCGCGCAGCACTTTCAGATTGCTCAGATCAGCTGCCAGAGCCTTGCGATTCACCTTCCGGACACGCCCGAGTAGGCGCTCAAGAGCGAGGAAATTGCGCTCCGGATAGTGTGCTGCCATCTCAGCGGTGAATGTCCCGTCGCCACAGCCTAGATCGATCTCGAGAGGCTGCTCTGTGCCGAAATAGCCGGAAAGAGAAAGCGGGGCGAACCAGTCATCCGGATAAACCTCGTTGGCGAAAGGGAAGGCTTCGTTTTTCCTGCGGGGCATGTCTCAATTTGGCGGATTAATACGTTATAGCTGAACCTACAGTGCTTTCTGCGGGCTCGCAGCTACGTTCGCCTCGGATACTAGGTGTTCTTCAGTTTCTGCAAAACGTTCTCCATAGTTCTGACGTATTCTTCGAGCGCAGTAGATCCCGCCTTTGAAATTTCATATCGTGTCCGGGGTTTCCGATCAAAGAAATCCTTTTGGACAAAAATGTATCCCACATCTTCCAATTTCTTTAAGTGAGCTCCCAATTGACCGTCTTTTATTTGTAGACCCTTTTTTAAAGAAGAGAAGTCCAGCTGGCCAGAGGTTCTCAACGCTGTCATTATCGACAGCCTGATTGGACCGTGAAGACATGAATCTAAATGTGTGAGTTCAAAGTGTCCCATTCAGCTCTATTTTGACCACCCTAATGAGTTAGATCTTGCCGTTCTCAGAACAAGATTGATGGCGAGCGTCAGAAAATAGCCTCCGATTGTGGCATGAAAACCGACGTATGAAAAACTGTTTGTTGGGTGGCCAATTAAAACCCCCATGGCAGCTAAGAAAGGGATGGAAACGATCGAAATTAGGCGAGAACGGGGACTAAGCCGCCTGTAGAACAGTAGGAGGATAGAAGTAATAGTGATGCTTGAACTGATAAAGAGAAAAGAAGCTAGGTGAGTAGAGCTTATTCCGCAGTAGTTTGCCCAAGCCTTTAGAAGTAAAATCGCAGGTATGCTGATAAGGCCTGATTTTAGAGATAAGCTAAATTCTTTCTTGGTGAGAGATGTTGCTGCCTTCGATTTGATGCCGGTCACGCAAACTAGGATCCAGCCGGCTAGAATTAACAGATAAATAATCCTTTCCGTGTCTACTCTTCCGCTAGCGTTAAGATGATTCTCAGATGAGTGGGCAGAGTGCAAAAATGCAGCAATAAAGCACCCTGCTGCGGAGAAGAACGTCATAACGACTAGCCTGAAACTTTCGGGTTTTTCTAATTTCATTCCCGCTTGAATGGCGTGGATATCCTTCTCAATCTGGTCGAGCGTCTGATCTTTGTTTTTCATGATTTAGAGCACTCTATAGTTTAGAGTTAAGGGTGGCAAACGAAACTTTCTCTGAATCGAGAGTTTATGGCTGATCGGAAAGAAAAGTCGTTAGAACTTTCGTCATCAAGCTTGCTTCCCGTCCGATCTCCAGATTGATACCTGCATGATCTGTGTGTGAGGCATCAACCACGGTAGCCTTCCCGCCTGCCTTGCGGAGGGTCTCTGCAAACGTTTTCGCCACGACGCCACGCAGTGGGTTCGGCGTCTTCGCTCCGGACGAGTAGGCAATGAGAAATGGTGGATAGTCCCGATCTGCTTTCACGTGCCATTGCGGAGAGGCGCTGATGTGGCCTTCTCTCTCATCACCAAAAACCCGATGATGGAGTTCGGGGGTTGAGGGCCTTGAGAGGAAATCAACCAGGTCGTAAGCCATCGTATCTACGGCAATGACCCCGGCCAAATCGGTTGGTTTGTGCCCGGAAGCTTCGAGATGCTGAGGGTTGGTGCCCACGAGACTCACAAGGTGAGCCCCCGCCGAGTGGCCCATAAGAAAAACCCGCTGGGGATCGATTCCCCAGTTTTCAGCCTGAGCGATCACATGAGCTACCGCGCGAGCGACATCGTCGGCGTTGGCCGGATGTCGCCCCTCGGGAAGCAGGCGATAGTTGATGCTGATGAAAACGATACCGTGATCAGCACAGTAGCCAGCTTTGTGGCCTACGCGGCTTTTGTCGCCTCGATACCACCCACCACCATGCACGTAGATCAGAGCAGGGCGGTTCGCTGCGTCCCCGCCGAGTCGGTAAAGATCTCCGGATTGCGCGTCATGTGGGCCGTAGGAAAAGGACTCTGGATCTTCAGCTAGGCAGAAGCTGACAGAAACAAGAAAAACAACTGCCGTCGTGAAGAGTGTGCGGACGTTCATGCAGGAGTGAACTGCCTTTATCCGAAAAAGTTTCCGGTGCCCTTATTCGTTTGCCGAAACGGGGCTGCGAGTTCCTCTTGCTTCTGCTCTTCGAGCGGCGCCTGTGCGCCGGCGCCAGCATGGAAGCTACCGCCGGAGATCTCGCCATCACGAGAGGATCTGCTCACCCGCAATCAGGTCATCGAAGGTCTGCCGCTGGCGGATGACGTGCGCTTGATCGCCATCGACAAGAATTTCGGCCGGCAGAGGTCGGCTGTTGTAATTCGACGCCATGACGAAGCCGTAAGCACCTGAGCTGAGCAAAGCGATGCGGTCCCCCTCGGCCAATTCTGGCAGCTCGATATTCTGGGCGAAAAAGTCTCCGCTTTCGCAGACCGGGCCAACGATATCGACTGTCTCCTGAGCATCACCAGAGGCCTCTGCGAGTGGAACGATATCGTGATGCCCCTCGTAGAGAGCGGGGCGGATGAGATCGTTCATCCCGGCATCGACGATTTTGAAAGTCTTAGCCGAGCCCTTTTTCTCATAAAGGACCTCCGTAATGAGCGCTCCGGCATTTCCCACCATAAAACGGCCCGGCTCGAGGATGATTTTCAGGCCTAATGGCTTGAGCAGCGGGACCAGCTGATCCGCGTATTCCTCGATCGTCAGCGGCTTCTCCTCCTGATCCTGCCACCAGCTCGACTGACCGCTGGCGAGGGTGTTTTCATAGACAATTCCGATCCCACCACCGATGGAGAAGAACTCGATGCCATACTCCTCCTTCAGCTCCTGCACGAGGGGGGCCACTTTCTCCACTGCCTCGACGAAGGGCTTCACGGAGGTAAGCTGCGACCCGATGTGCATCTGCAGGCCTCGGATCTCGACGTTGGGGAGCGCAGCAGCGCGGGCGTAGGCTTCGCAAATGGTCTCAAAGTCGATGCCGAACTTATTCTCGCTCTTGCCTGTGCTGATGTATTTATGCGTTTTGGCATCCACGTTGGGATTCACCCGCAGAGCGACGGGTGCCTTCATGCCCAGCTCACCCGCCACCTTATCGATGAAGGCGACTTCGGCCTCGCTCTCGGCGTTGAACGAGTAGATCCCTTTGCGTAGTCCCAGCTCGATTTCCTCCCGCGTTTTGCCCACACCGGCGAAGGTGCAGAGACCCGGATCACCACCTGCTTTTTCGATACGGAAGAGCTCGCCGCCCGAAACGATGTCAAAGCCTGCACCCTCCTGAGCTAATAGGTTGAGGACAGCGAGGTTTGAGTTCGCCTTTGTGGCGTAGCAGATGCGGCAGTCCAGCTCGCTCATAGAGGCGCTGAGACGACGGAAATGGTCCAGAATGGTCGACTTGCTGTAGATGTAAAGCGGTGTCCCATGCTCCTGCGCCAAGGCATCGAGAGAGATTGATTCGCAATGGAGCGCGCCGTTTTCGTAGTGGAAAGAATGCATGGCGCGGAAGATAGCGGGAAAGTCCCGAGCGGCAAGTGTGGGGTTTCGGCTCGGCCCAAGCTATGGAATCGTCCAACTATGAAAACTGAGCTGATAGAGGTGGACGGGGAGGTCGCTTTGATCATTCCCGATGAGATGCTCGAACGGAAGCGGCTTGCTAAAGGCGACGAGGTTACCGTTACCGAGACTTCCCGTGGATTTGAAGTCTCTTCGTATGACGAGGAGTTTGCGCATCAGATGGAGATTGCTCGCCAAATCATGCAGGAGGATAAGGACCTTTTGCGTAAACTGGCTGAGAATGACTGAGCGGTGATCAGATCGGTCAGCGATTGCGCGGTGTCTCGCCAGGATTCATCTACCCAATATCCCCAAACCGCCTCTTACGCTTTCCATATTCAGCTATCGCGGCGTCTAGCTGGGCCTCGCGGAAATCGGGCCAGTATTCATCGGCCACCACAAACTCGGAGT
>JAHDFZ010000304.1 GCA_020627905.1 Verrucomicrobiota bacterium | reverse complement strand
CGCCGTGCAGCAGGCCGGCATCCAGCAGCATGCGCATGAGTGGCAGGGTGCCGCCGATCTCCACGAGCTTCATCATGACGTTGGCGCCGGAGGGCTTGAGGTCGGCAATAACTGGGACGCGCTCGCCGATCCGGGTGAAGTCATCAATGCTCAGCTCGACCTCAGCAGCGTGGGCGATGCCGAGGAGGTGGAGGACGGCGTTGGTCGATCCACCGAGAGCGATCGTTACAGTGATGGCATTCTCAAAGGCCTTGCGCGTGAGGATGTCACGCGGGCGGATGTTGTTGTTGATCAGGTTGACGACGGCAGCACCGGCGTCAAAGCAGTCGATCAGCTTTTCCTCGCCGACCGCAGCCTGCGCCGAGCTGTTGGGTAGGCTCATCCCGAGTGCCTCGATGGCGCTGGCCATCGTGTTGGCGGTATACATGCCACCGCAGGATCCAGGGCCGGGGATGGCGGTTTCGGTCACGCCTTCCAGCTCTTCATCGCTGATGCCGCCAGCACTGTGTTTCCCGACGGCCTCGAAGACAGAAACGATATCGACGTCTTCGCCGTGGTGACAGCCGGGCTTGATGGTTCCTCCGTAGACAAAAACGCCGGGACGGTTCATGCGTGCCAGAGCGATGAGGCAGGCGGGCATGTTCTTATCACAGCCGCCAATGGCGACGATCCCATCCATCCCCTGACATCCTGCGACCGTCTCGATGCTGTCGGCGATGACTTCGCGGCTCACGAGTGAGTATTTCATGCCCTCGGTGCCCATGGAGATCCCGTCGGAGATGGTGATGGTGTTAAACTCCACACCTTTGCCACCGGCGGCATCGACTCCTTTGACAGACTCCTTTGCCAGCGCATCGATATGCATGTTACAGGGCGTGACCATGCTCCAGGTGGAGGCAACACCAACGATCGATTTATCAAAGTCCTCCTTGGTGAAACCCACGGGGTGCAGCATGGCCCGGCTCGGTGCGCGGTCCGGTCCGTCGACCATAGGAGAAGAAAATTGACGGTGGGCGGTTTCTCCCGATTTAGGAGTGTTGGCGTTCGCGTAGGACATGGGTGTTTTGTAGGTAAGATGGAAGGGGCGGCAAAGATTCGCCAGACCGCTGCTATCGTCAAGCCGCTCGTCGTTGGATCATGCCAATGAGTCCGCGCGCCTTCGCTTTCCCCTCTGGCGAGAGGGACAGGGCTTTCGTAGAGCCGGTAAGAAAGTCGCGAGTCATCAGAGTGCGGATGGTCGAGGTGATGTGGCCCACGCGCCCAGCTCCGCTTTCCTCGATCACATCATTGATATCCCGACTGGAGAAGACGGACTGCTGATACCCCTCAGCAAGGATAACAGCCGCCAGCAGGGCCTGGTCCCCCTGGGTAAGCTGATGCGAATCCGTGGCCGTCAATACACCGCGAGCCTGCTCATCGAGACCGGGGCCTTCGTCCTCGCGCTTAGCGACCCGCAGCTCGCGGTCGGTGGATAGCAGGCTCTGCCCATGCATCTGGACAGCTACGCGCACCGCCGCCTCCAGCGTGCGCAGCTCACTCAAATCCATCTCAGGAATCGATGAAATGATGTCGTCCAGATCCACTCTGCTCATAAAAGTCTCAAAATATACTCAAAAAATTTCAAATTTCAGCAAAAAGACGCTTGCTTCTTGTCGCAAGAATGAGAATAAATGAAACTGGTTTGAGTTAAAATTGAGACAAGTGACCCATTTGAGACGAATTTGAGGAGGCTATGAGGCAAATTGAGCACGTTGAGTTATCCAGCTTGGATGAGTATATCCAAGAGCTTTTGCCCCGACAGGGATTTCGTCGCACGGCTATCTATCGTGGCCAGGCGAGTCATTCCTGGAAGTTGCTTCCTAGCCTCCTCCGTCTCCCTTTGGCCGATACCGAGTTCAGTTCCTGGTCCGAAATGGAGTCTGCCTTGCTGTCGGAATTCAAACGGATCGGGCGCTCAGAGCTGGGCTATCAGCCGCAATCAGAGCTCGAATGGATGACGGCCGGTGCTCGGAATGGCTTGCCTACGCGGCTCTCCGCGTGGACGCAGAATGGGCTGACCGCCCTCTTTTTTGCCTGTCAGGAGGGGAGAGAGTTTGAGGATGGGGTGGTTTATCGTCTCATCCCTGGTGATGAGAGTTTGCTGATCTCTCAGGACTACGAAGCTGCTCCTGATAAACTGAATCTCTATCACTCGACCAATCCCTCTTCTGCTATGCGGGCGCAGGATACCGCCTTTCTCGTTCAGCCGCTGCCGGAGAGCGATGCGCTGCCTGAGACGGTGGAGGAACTTTATCAACTCGACCGTGAGTCGCTCGCATTGGCGAAGATTCGGATCCCTGCAACTGAGAAGCCTGAGCTGTTGCGACAGCTTTCTCGACTTGGGGTGAACCACCAGTCTCTCTTCCCTGGCCTGCGTGGTCTTTGCGGTCAGCTGACAAGCCAGCTTTTTGAGGGCGCGCCGACCTATGGTTGGGCGATGGATTGAGGGTGCTGGAGGAGGCCGCTCTGTTTAAAAAGAGGAGCGGATCGCTGGGAGCGCCGACGTCCTCGTCGGCATTTGCGAAAGCTACGTTCTCTGGCTAGGCGGCAGGGCTAGAGAATGCCGACGAGGACGTCAGCGTTCCCGGGTAGAAGGCGTCCTTTTTCTCAGCTAACTGGCATTTTCGGGAAACGCGCTCGACCACTGCCAATCCTCTGGTTTCGTGCAAAGTCCCGCCTTCACTGGGTTTTCGTGAATGTATTTTTCTGTGGAGCGGCCGTGTCTGTCGTCCCTGATGTAACGGTCCCAGTATTCGCGCATCCATAGCTGATTGCGATCTGGGATATGTAGGGAAAGTCGAGCATTCTGCTGCAAGATCCATCGGGCTGTGAAGGATTTCCAGCCCTGAACGATGCCTGCTAGATCTGCGAAAGGCTCGACAAGGACGTGCACGTGATTAGGCATGATGCACCACGCTTTGAGCTCATAACGCGTGCCGTGAAAATGTTTGAGGCTGTTCCGCACAAACTCTGCCACTTGAGGATGCCTGAGTGCGCAGCAACCCATCCCGGCGTCCAGCCAGTCTTCGATCCGTTTTCGGCGTTCCGTATCGATGCGATCGGTTGGGAAGTGGGTCAGTTCTTCTTCTAGCTGAAGTAGCGTCGATTGTGGCAGGCTGTCGGCCAGGCGGAACGTGACGGACTGTAGGAGCTTTGATCTGTCACGGTGAGGGAGGTAACCTCGTGTATGCC
>JAHDFZ010000041.1 GCA_020627905.1 Verrucomicrobiota bacterium | reverse complement strand
GCATTGCCTAGCAGTCTTAGTGCAGGGGAGTGGAGTATTCCTCGGGCCAATCGGCAGCTTCCCTTTCCTGCTACTCATGGCGCGCACCCGGACTTCCGCATTGAGTGGTGGTATCTCACGGGGCATCTGCAGTCAGGGGATCGGCGTTTTGGCTATCAGGCGACCTTCTTTCGTCTCGGTCAGGAACCCACTGCGGCCGGTGCAGAGGATGCTTTTGCCGAGGAGCAGCTTTTCCTCGCTCATATGGGAATCACCGATGCCCAGACAGGCAGGCACATTCATGAGGAGCGTCTCAATCGGGCGGGGTGGAATGCCTTTGCGAGGACTGGGGATACCCATGTGGTCAATGGCAACTGGTCTCTCACGCGACAGGACGGACCATCCGGTCCGGGGGTAGTTGACGAAACGTTTCTGCTGGAAGGCACCATCAAAGGGGAAGCGCGGCTATCGCTGCAGCTCACGGGAAAAAAGCCTCTCGTTGTCTTTGGCGAGGAGGGCATCTCGCGCAAAGGGCCCGAGGGGACAGCAGCCAGCTATTATGTGACCTTTACCCGCTTGCAGGCCAGCGGAACGGTGAGTTTAGGCGGCGAGAATTTTCCGGTCGAGGGAGAGGGCTGGATGGATCATGAAATCTCTAGCAGTCAGCTAGACGATGGCCAGGTGGGCTGGGACTGGGCCTGTCTGCAGTTTGAGGATGGCCGCGAGATCATGGGTTTTATCCTGCGGACCGATGATGGAGGTGTCTCCCCCTATTCCAAGCTCGTCTGGGTGGATGAGGAAGCGCAGCTCTCTCATCAGAAGTATGGGGAATATGAGTGGATCACCGAGGGGATCTGGGAGAGCGAGGCGACTGGCGGAGCGTATCCCATTGCACCACGGATCCGCACCCCTGATCCAGAGACCGGGGAGATGCGGGAGTTTAAGCTTCGGCCCATTGCGGATTCGCAGGAGATGGTAGCGGGACCCGGTGGAGTCAACTATTGGGAGGGCGCCTGTGATGTGCTGGAGGGGGGCGAGGTGATCGGACGCGCGTATCTTGAGCTGACCGGTTACGCCGGTGATGTCGCCAGCCGCTTGCGGTGATTTGTAACAAAGTAGCCTCTCGCTGGGAGCGCCGACGTCCTCGTCGGCATGACCCTGCATGAGAAGCCGACGAGGACGTCAGCGTTCCCAGGGAAGCAGACGGCCTTTTTGGAGGAGCGTTCCCGAGTGAGAATACTTGCCCTTGCAAACGCCGCTACAGCACGGAAGCATGACCGGCCTCTGATGAAGCTTTCCTACCCAGAACACCTGCCTGTCAGCCAGAAGCGCGAGGACATTCTCGCCGCCCTGCGTGAGCATCAGGTGGTCATCGTCTGCGGCGATACTGGCTCAGGAAAGACAACTCAGCTGCCGAAAATGGCGCTGGAGATCGGTGGCGGATCTAAGGGGCGCAAGATCGGCTGCACGCAGCCTCGACGTATCGCCGCCACCTCAGTCGCCAGCCGCGTAGCGGATGAGATGGATGCCGACCTTGGCCGGGAAGTCGGCTATCAGGTCCGCTTTGACGACAAGACAAGCCGCGACACGGTGGTCAAGTTTATGACTGACGGCATTCTCCTGGCAGAAACGCAGGGAGATCCGCAGCTGAAGCAATACGACACCCTCATCATCGATGAGGCCCATGAGCGTTCGCTCAATATCGACTTCATTCTCGGCTACCTGCACCGCCTGTTAGAAAAGCGGCGCGATCTGCGGGTGATCATTTCCTCGGCTACTCTCGATGCCGAGGGCTTCTCGCGCTTTTTCGGCGGGGCGCCTACCATTCAGGTGGCTGGCCGCACCTTCCCCGTCGAGGACCGCTATCAGGTGCCGCTGCATCGCCACGAGCGCTTATCAGACCAGATCGCCCGTGCAGCGGAGGAGCTGGCGGAGGATGACCCTCTGGGCGATACCCTCGTCTTCCTGCCCGGCGAACGTGAGATCCGCGATGCTATGGATCTGCTGGATGGGCGAAAGTATCCCCGCACCCAAGTCATCGCGCTGTATGCCCGACAGGCCAGCCCTGAGCAGAAGGCGGCTTTCCGCCCGGATCGGAGCAAGCGCCGCATCATCCTCGCGACGAATGTGGCAGAAACCTCCCTGACATTGCCTGATATCCATTCCGTCATCGATAGCGGGATCGTCAGGATGAGCCGCTATGATGCGGGGTCCGGCATCCAGCGACTGCAGATCGAGGAAACTTCCCAGGCCAGTGCTCGGCAGCGTCGAGGACGCTGTGGGCGTGTGCGAGAGGGGATCTGCATTCGTCTCTACAGCGAAGAAGATTTCGAAGAACGGGACGAATTCACCGATCCCGAAATTTTGCGTTCCAATCTCGCTGGCGTTGTCCTGCAGATGGAGCACTTGCGGCTGGGCGACCCGCTGCACTTTCCTTTCATCGATCCACCGCCGCCAAAGCGTGTCGCGCAGGCTTACCGCGTGCTGGAGGAACTGGGTGCGATCGAGCGCAGCGGGCAGCGGACTCGGCTGACGGATATCGGGCGCGAGATGGCGCGTCTGCCGGTTGATCCGCGAGTGGGGCGACTGCTCATCGCCAGCCACGATGAGGGGGTGATCAAAGAGGGCCTGATCGTGGCATCGGCTCTCACCGTTCAGGATCCTCGCGAGCGCCCGCGGGATGCTCAGGAGGCGGCGGATAATGCCCACGCACGGTTCCGCGACAAGCGCTCTGACTTCACTGCATGGCTGCGCTGGTGGCATGCCATGGAGGAAGCGCGTGGCAAGTCGAACAACCAGTTGCGACGGTTCTGTGAAAAGAACTTCCTCAATTATCGCCGCGCTCAGGAGTGGCGAAATCTGCATCGCGAGTTGGTCGACGCTGTGAAATCGCTGCGCTGGAAACTCCCGCAGGATCTGCGTAAGCTGAAGGACCCGGAGGACAGCTACTCTGTCGAGCTGCACAAAGCGATCCTGGCATCGATCCCCACGCAGATCGGTCTCACCGATACTCGGGGTAAAGGCTACAAAGGCGCACGCGGCACTGAGTTTTACCTCTTCCCCGGATCCGGGGTTTTCAAGGCTCGCCCAACCTGGGTGATGGCCTTTGAGATGATGGAAACGGCGAAACTGTATGCACGCAACGCTGCGGAGTTCGATCCCAACTGGTTCGAGAGCGTCAACCCGCATTGCTGTCGCTATCGCTATACCAATCCTCATTGGTCAAAGGATCAAGGCGCTGTTTATGGCGACGAATCAGTCATCGCCTTCGGCCTGCCCGTTGTCGAAAAGCGGAAGATCCACTACCAGCGCGTCGATGCCAGAGTGGCGCGGCAGATCTTCATCCAGGAGGCGCTGCTCAACGGACGGACGAAAGGTCCGCTGCCCATCCTCAAGCGCAATCGTCAGACACAGGTTCGTGCCGAGCGCCTGGAGCACAAACTCCGGCGATACAATGGGCTATTCCATCCGCCTCACATCGAGGCTTTTTACGAGGGCGTCATACCCGAGGATGTCTGCACCCTGCAGCAATTTCAGAAATGGGCCAGCTCTGAGGCGGTGATGGCAGCAGCCAAAGAGAGCGGGCGGCATCCTATCGACTTCACGCTGGACGACTGCCTTCTGGAATCTGTCGACGGTCTGAGAGAGGAACTCTACCCTGACGAAATCGTATCGCCCGACCAGGAGGCGGTCTTTCAGCTGCGCTACCTGCACAATCCCTCGGAAGAGCGGGATGGCATCACGGCGCGGATTCCGATCGATGATCTCCCCAGTCTGCCTGACTGGTTTGGTGACTGGTTAGTCCCCGGATTCCTGCCGGAAAAGGTAGCAGCCATGCTACGCACGCTACCGAAGGCAACACGGACGAAACTTCCCGCTCAGCGCGAGGTGGTGGAGGCCTTCTGTGCTGCGTGGGATGGGTATGTGCCGCAGTGTTCGCTGAGCAGCGCGCTGCTCGACTTCCTCAAGGACACGTATCAGCTGGAGGTCGACGAAGATGATCCTTTCGATGAGGAGAGGATCCCTCGCTATCTGTTTCAGCGCTTTCAGATCGTCAATGAGAAGGGGAAAACGGTTGCCAGCGGGCGGGATCTCCTCGGATTGCAGAAAGAACTGGCTGAGCGCCTGCAGGTGCGGTTCGAGGATCTGGCACGCACCCAGTTTTTTCACCCCGCGCTGAATGCTTGGGACGTGGGCGAAATTCCCGAGGAGGTGGATCTGCACCGGACCATCAAAGGGTATCCAGCTCTGAGTGTCTACCATCCAGCCGTGGACAGGGAAAGCGTCGGATTGTTCGTCTTTCCCAGTGGGGAGGAAGCAGGGTTTCACCATGCGATCGGTTGTGGAGCGCTTTATCGGAGGCTGCATCCCGATCTGCCGGATCGTCTGCGAGGTGTGCTGTTTTCCAGCCGAGGTGCGACGCAGAACTCGGAACCAACGAGAACGAAAGCAAGGGCGCGAAAAGCCCCCGCTGGGCCGGATCTTAACAGTCTGGCGAATGCCTTTCAGCAGGCAGGGACGGCGACGGTAGAGAAAAAGGAGAAAGCGGCAGCGGCGGTAAAGCCAGCATCCGGAACGGGGCCTCGCGGGTTTCTGACGCCGGAGCACGCCTGGCTGCTGGATCAGGTAGGGGAGAAGCCATCGCGCAATCGCTTAGATTTCGAAATCGCTATCCTCGCGCATGCCGTCGGCGAGCCGCGTTCTCTGGCCGAGTTTCAGAAGGCGGTTGAGACAGCGAATGAGGGCTTGTTTGACACAGCCGAGCAGCTTAGCGGAGCCCTTACTGAGGTGCTGATGATCTACGAGAGACTCGGCCCACTGCTTGGTCGCGATGATCCAGCTTATTCCGATACTCTCATCGATAGCCGGATGTTTTCCGAGGAGCTGTTCCGAGAAGGCTGGGTCTTGGCCGAGGCCGCCGATCGGTTTCTCCGCTTGCAAGTCGATTTGCTAGGACTGGAGATGCGGTTGACGCGAGCCTTTGGCGCCGCGGCTGGGAAAGACATTGAGAAGATCGATCGCTATGACCAGCAGGTAGAGAAAAAGGTGCATGCCGTTGCCGCGCGCGATTGGATCGCCGCACCGGCCGCTGTGCTCAACTATGATCGACGCGTCGCCGAGTCCAGCTGGCGGCTCACCTGCTTCGCCCCCGAGCTGCGGAGTCGCCTGCGCTAACCGAGAAGATGCGAGTTCATCTTTGCGGTCGAAGTTAGAGAAGGACGACTAGGAAGTCGTCCATCCGGACGCAGGGGCTCCTGTCCCTGCATGCCCTAGCCCGGGGGCGGATTCCTTAAGCACCAGCCTCAGGACACCCGCACCCGATAATGCCCCGTCAAAGGAAACGTCCGCAGCAAACCCTCTTCCTTCGTTCCTGATCCGATATTGTGAATCACTCTAGGGGAGCCGGTGGAGTCCACCTGATCTGAAACAATCATGATGTGAGGTCGATTGGTGGGAACCATGCACGTGACGAGATCGCCTGGAGCAAAGTCCTTCGGGCCAGGTTGCTTCTTCGGGATCGCCAGTTCCCAGGCCTGACGGCGAAAGAAGGTCTGGAGGTTAGGGACGCGCCGATGGTCAATACTGCGGTCCGTCCTCCTTAGACCCCAGATCTTCGGATAGGCCGAGAAATTTGCCCGCATGTCCTCGTGCACGCGTTGCTGAAGATCGTAGTTCAGACCATCGCGCAGCGCCCGAATGACGACATCCGTGCAGACGCCCCGCTCCGGAGGGACATCGCCGCCAGGATACTCAAGCGATACGTAGGCAGGATCGTAAATCTTAGTGACGCCGATCTGCTGCCTCGCTGCAACGACCAGAGGGTGTGACGCGGTATTCTTCTGCGCAATGGCAGCAGCCTGAAGAAAGGGAAGAGAGGAAAGGAAGCTTCGGCGGGCGAATTGCGACATAGCTTTACCCTTACGAAGAGGCCGATTCGAGTCTTTCACTCTATTTAAACAGAACCACCTCTACGTCATTAGACGCCTCGGGCCCCTCCGTCGTGCGACCGGTGCGGATTCGACCCTCCAGCTCAGCGAGCATGCGGAAGGCACGGTCCGTCTCCTCATAAATCAGGTTGTTTTGTTCGCCAAGATCATTCCCCAGATGAAACAGCTGCATCCTTGGGGCATCTTTCGCCTCACGACCAGGGCGCGGTTGGCTCCAGCCGCCGGATCCGGGAGCGACGATCAGTTTCCACGGTCCATCGCGGAAGCAGAAGCTTCCATTGATCGAATGCATGATGCCTTTCGTCCTGGTGGCTTTCGCCTTCGGATCACGAAGAAGCGAAGCAAAGGAAAAGGAATCTTCCGCAGCCGCAGGTGAAACCTCAGCGCCCGCTAGCTCCCCGGCCGTAGCGAAGAAGTCAACCTGACTGACCAGGTGATCGACCTTACTACCTGCGGGCACGACTGCGGGCCATTTCGCGATAAACGGAACACGATGACCACCCTCATAAATGTCAGCCTTGTTCCCACGGAGCGGACCGCCGGGTAGGTGACCGAGTTTTTTCAGTTCATCAAATTTGGCCTGAGGAGAGCAACCATTGTCGGTAGTGAAGATGACGAGGGTGTCCTCAGAGAGCCCGTTTTTTTCCAGAGCTTCCGTGATCTGACCGACCGTCCAATCGACCTGCATGACAAAGTCACCGTAGACATTGAGGCCGCTTTTGCCCTGCCATTCCTTGCTGGGGACAATAGGGGTGTGAGGAGCATTGAGCGGGAAGTAGAGGAAGAATGGTTTTCGGTTCGTGCCTCCGGCCTTTGCTTCAGCAGCTCGTTCGCCTATGTAAGCAACCGCACGCTCTGTGATCTCAGGCAGAACATCGATATCCTCGAAATCAGCGAGGGCTGGCCCGGGACGATGGAAGGCTTTTGTCTCGGTCGGAATACCCGTGAAGTTGCGGTCGTTTACCCAGACGTATGGAGGCATGTCGAGAGAGGCGGTGATGCCGTAGAAGTGGTCAAACCCGCGATCGACTGGACCGTTTTCAATAGCTCTTTCATAATCGACATCCCAGGCTTTCGGATATTCCTTACCGCGTGTTATGCTGTCATCCGCCCGTGTGCCGTCTTTGTGAAAGATGTCCATGCCGATGTGCCACTTGCCGATGCAGGCTGTGTGGTAGCCGGCATCCTGGAGAGCGTGTCCTACCGTTTGACGTCCTGTCTCGATGAGTGCTGGAGAGTAGCCCCAAGTGACTGATTGCTGCAGAGGCGAGCGCCAGTTGTAGCGACCCGTGAGGATGGAGTAACGAGTCGGGGTGCAGACACCGGACGTGGTGTGGCCATCGGTAAATGTGACGCCTTCTGCAGCCAGGGCATCTATGTGAGGCGTAGCGATTTTGCCATCTTTCCACAGAGCCTGCACATCGCCGACGCCCTGATCGTCAGAGAGGATGAAGATGATGTTTGGTCGTGGTGCCTCAGCTAGCGTCAGCGATGCAAAAGCGAGCAGGGTAGTGGCGAAGATCGACAGGCATTTCATTCTATACCTTTAGCAAGCTGGGTGGGGACAGCTCAATAGCGTGAAGAGGGCCGGAATCCTTGTCAGATCACAGCCAAAGCGACATCACGTGACGGCAGTTCGGCGCGAGCCATGGAGGCAGGGCTTTGCAGCCCTGCGCTGGCGAAAGCCCTGTCGT
Source organism: Verrucomicrobiota bacterium (assembly GCA_020627905.1). GTDB lineage: Bacteria > Verrucomicrobiota > Verrucomicrobiia > Verrucomicrobiales > DEV007 > Arctic95D-9. The sequence continues at coordinate 12,543 of JAHDFZ010000041.1, read as the reverse complement.
CCCAGCCAGGTCATGTCAGCGAATTCGTGTGCACAGGCAAAAGCCCCGTCGCCCGAGCCAGAGGCTCTCTTACTCCAGCCACTCCAGCCCGGTCAAACGGGCCGAAATCGAACCAACAGGAATCTTCACCCTGAGCTCGATAGGGATGCGATAGGCATCGTCGATCACCCAAACGGATGCTCCTTTGATCTTTTCGTAGGTCTTGATCGAAAGATCGTGATTCACCTTCCCGACGGTGGTATCCAGCCGAATGGTCTTGTAGGCCTTGCCGTGCAGCTTATGCGTTTCGCGGCCGGCCACGGTGAAATTCGTCAGGTAGGGCTTATTGAACGGCGTCACGACCATGGAGACGTTATCACCTGTATCCAGGTCGAGAGACCGCAGATAGAGCATGCTGGAGAGCAAATCACGCCCTTGATCGAAATTAAAAGCCGTCGTGCTCGTCTTGGCGGCCTGACCCTTCTCCTTTGTCGTTGTTGTGAAATGCTGGCGATTCGGCTCGAACTGGATGAGATACTGACTTGCTCGTTTGCGTTCCTGCTCGCTCAGAGAGAAGCGAATCGGCTTGAGCGTCGATCCGTCCACCAGGGATTTCACCTCGCAGTCATAGGGCCAGAGAGCGCGGGCCAGACCCTGGCTCTTCCCCGTAGCTACGCCGATGAATTGCTTGGAGCTGGGGGAATATTTCGCCGTGAATTCGAGCTTCCCCGCATTGACCGTTTTATTCCAACTGAGGACATAGCTCAGTCGAACCGACCGGAGATTCGCTTTATTTCCTGCAGGTTCCCGAGTCAGTCCCTTTACCCATGACGGTTTGGGAGTCGCCGACAGTGTCTCTGGCAAAAAGAGGAGAGTCCCAAGTCCAACCAGCGCCATTGCTGCCAGCCGCCAGGCAGGCTGGCGAACAAACTTAGTCACAGATTTCGCTTTCATAGCTGGTAAACGACGATTGGGTGAGTGGATGATGCGGGCTTGATCAGAGAAATGATCAACTACCTCTCGGAAAGTAAACCTCTTTGTAATTTTCACAAATACAAGATTCTTCGAAAAGCATGACGAAAACGATCGAAGCAAAGTCACATAGGATTGGCGATTTTATGAGGCGAAGAAGGTGGCGGGCATCGTTCTCTCTTCTTTTATGTTTTCTCTGGGGTGCGCACACGAGAGCGGACTGGCCCGTGCATCGGGGCGATCCGATGATGAAGGGGGTAGTCGCTGAAGGCCTTGCCTTGCCACTCGACTTGAGCTGGACTTTCACTCCGCCAGTAGAGGAGGGAAAGAGGCAGGCTCCGATCGAGGCATCACCCGTGGTAGCCGATGGCAGGGTTTTCATCGGCACGCAGATGTCCGGCTTTTTTGCGCTCGATGCTGACACCGGTGACGTGGTCTGGAACAAGCCGCTCGATATGGGGGTGATCGCCCCGGCAGCGGTGCATGACGGGACTGTCTTCTTTGCTGATATCTTCGGGATGATCTTCGCCGTCGATGCCAAAACGGGAGAGGAAAAGTGGACCTATGAAACCGAAGGCAAGATCGAAGGGGGGATCAATGTCTTTCAGACGGACGCAGGCTGGCGCATCCTCGTCGGCAGTCACGATTTCTCCCTGTATTGCCTAGATGCCGCATCTGGCGAGGTGCAATGGACCTATGAGACAGACAACTACATCGTGGCGACCCCTGCCATTACGGCCCCTGATGCATCCGGTTCGGTCACCTTCGGTGGCTGTGATGGCATGCTTTATTCACTCCCTCTGGATCAGGATGGTCAGGAGACAGTGGAGGCTACTTCATTTGAGATCGGCTCCTACATCGCCAACACGTCGCCCATCGATGATGGCATGGTTTACGTCGCGAACAACGCTGGTGAGGTTTCTGCTATCCGCCTATCTGACGGCGAAGAGCTCTGGAAAGAGTTGAAAAACGTGGCTTACACCGCATCGCCAGCTCTTGACGACGAGAAGCTTTATCTCCCGGGGCCGGACAAGCGATTGGTGGCGCTTGATCGGACGACAGGAGAGGAAGTATGGGCCTTCCAGGCTCGGCGTTCCCTGGACGCCGACCCGGTGGTGGCGGGAGACGTTGTCTGGCAGCCGGGGATGGATGGTCGGCTCTACGCCGTCGATGCGAAAGATGGCAGCGAATTATGGAATTTCGATCTCGGGACGAAGCTCGCTACCGCGCCAGCCATCGCCAATGGGAGACTCTTCATCGCCGGCGACGACGGATCGGTCTTCTGCTTCGCACCCGAGTCCTCGGATTAGAGCTGGGATCAGCCGGCGACCGCTGTCTTCTTCACAAAAGGCAGCAAGTCGTGATTCTTACAGATCGCCCTCACATCCAGCAGCAGTGCATTCACATCCAGCAGCCGTTTCGGGACGATGACCATCTCCTCCTCGTGCTCATACTTTCTCGTGAAAAACTGTCGGATCTCTCCGGGTAAATCGTAGAGATCCACGAGGCGCATGGACCAATCGTCAAAATAGGGCTCTACGTCCTGCTCAAAGGTCACCAGCTCAACAGAGTGATGACGCTCGTCGCGCGAAATTTTCTGGAAGAGAGAGTTTACGTCTGCTGATGGGCCTTCTAGCACTTGCAGAAACTGCTTTCCCGTATACACGAGAATTCCCGTAATATCTTTGTCCTGATTATTCCGGGAGCAGGACTCTCCCATTTCGAATAAGTCCTGATTCGGAAGGAATTCTTCCGAGGCGAGACTCTTATACACAAGGCGGCTCCTCATGTGTCTAAGATATTTGTCTACCGTCTAAAAAACAAGGGACAAAAGCCAGATTTTTGTCTAAGGTTAGTGAGACGGTATTGTCTAAAATTATTGAGACGAAACGCTGATGAAAAGCCGTAAATCTTGTGAAAAAGCAGGCGAAATGACAGCTTGCGACGCTCCTTGGCGTCGATAGAGTCTGCGCCATGACAGCCCGTGAGATCCGACAGTCCTTCCTCGATTTCTTTCAGGAAAAGCAGCACACAGTGGTGCCTTCAGCCTCCCTGATGCCCACCTCGCCGAATCTGCTGTTTACAAATGCGGGGATGAACCAGTTTATCCCTTATTTTCTCGGGACAGAGGCGGCACCGTATTCTCCGGCGCGCGCGGCGGATACCCAGAAATGCATCCGCGCAGGTGGTAAGCACAATGACCTGGACGATGTCGGCTACGATACCTACCACCACACCTTCTTCGAGATGCTGGGAAACTGGTCTTTCGGCGATTACTTCAAGCAGGAAGCCATCGAGTGGGCCTGGGAGCTGCTCACCCAGCGCTGGGGGCTACCTGCGGATCGCCTTTACGCGACCGTTTACGCCCCGGGCGAGGGCGACCCTGCTGAGTTCGATCAGGAGGCTTACGACATCTGGGCGAAGATCTTTGAGAAAGAGGGGCTCGATCCTAAGGTCCACATCGTCAACGGCAACAAGAAGGATAACTTCTGGATGATGGGCGAGACTGGCCCCTGCGGCCCGTGCTCAGAGCTGCACATCGACCTCACACCAGATGGCGATACGAAGGGCAGTCTCGTCAACAAAGATGATGCCGCCTGTATCGAGATCTGGAACCTCGTTTTCATTCAATTCAACGCCAATGAGGACGGCACCTTTCGCAAGCTCCCCGCCTTCCACGTAGATACGGGGATGGGCTTCGAGCGGGTCTGCTCCATCGTTCAGGGGACAAAGGGGTGCACCGATTTCTCCAAGCAGGTCTCCAACTACGACACCGATGTTTTTTCCGGGATCTTTGATGAGTTGGAGAAACTCAGTGGCAAGCGCTACTGCTCGACGATGCCCGAGGGTGGTCGCCGCAATGACCTGAGTCTGCAGGAGCAGGTGGACATCGCGTTTCGCGTCATCGGTGATCACATCCGCACCGTCAGCTTCTCCATCGCTGATGGGATCGAGCCGGGCAACGGCGGGCGGAACTACGTCATCCGGAATATCCTGCGCCGCGCCGTGCGCTTTGGTCGCATTCTTGGGTTCGGGGCAGAGGAGCCCTTTCTCCACCGTCTCGTGCCTGTGCTCGTCCGCGAGTTTGGCGATAGCTTCCCCGAAATCACACGGCGTCAGGACAAAATTGAGGAAACCCTGCGCAATGAGGAGGCGCAATTCAACCGCACTCTCGATCGTGGTCTTAAGCTTTTTGAGGAAGCGGCCGCTAGCCTTGAGGAGTCGGAAATCTTTCCCGCCGCTACCGTCGTGAAGCTCTGGGAAACCTATGGATTCCCCACTGATCTGACAGCTCTGCTGCTCGATGAAAAAGCCATCGCCACCGATCCCGAGGAAGTCGACCGCCTGGTCGCTGTCCACAAAGGCACGGGTGCTGATGGAAAAGACAGCACCGTCGTCACCGCTCTCGACTTTCAGTCTGAGGTGGTCACCGAGTTTGTCGGCTTCGAAAAAGATGAGTGTCAGGCAGAAGTTCTCGAGTGGATCACTCACGATGGACATACCTACGCCATCGTCGATAAAAGCCCGTTCTACATCGAGAAAGGCGGCCAGCAGGGCGACCGTGGTGAGCTGGAGATCAATGGTGAAACGTATCCCGTGGAGAAAGCCATCGGAGTAGGGGAGGCCGCTGCCCTTCTGCTAGGGTCTGCCGCTGAGCCTCTGGAGCCAGGCGCGGTCACCCTCCGCATCGATGCCGAATACCGCCGCGAGATCGAAAAACATCATACCGCTACGCACCTCTTTCACTGGGCCTTGCACGAGGAAGTTTCCTCCGATGCTACCCAGCAGGGCTCGCTCGTAGCCCCGGATCGCCTCCGTTTTGACTTTAACTCAAAGGCGCTCAATAGCGACCAGATCGCGAAGATTGAAAAACTCGTCAACGGCTGCATCGCCTCGGACGACAAGGTGCACAGCGTCGAGGTCGATCACGCGGAGATCCGTGACAACGAAGACATCATGCAGTTCTTCGGCGACAAATACGGAGATCGCGTTCGCGTCGTCCAGATCGGTGGCAACGAGAGCAAGTTCGATGGATACTCGATGGAGCTCTGCGGCGGCACCCACATTCCAAACACGGGAGCGTTAGGTTATTTCAAAGTGAAGAGCGAGGGCGCCGTTTCCGCCGGCATCCGTCGGATCGAGGCGGTGTGCGGCGATGCGGCGAGACGCTGGCTGCGTGATTCGGCAGAAGAGGCCTTCGCTGCCTCGGCGGATCTCCAGGCCCGGTATGCGGAGAAGGCAGATGCTCTGACAAAAATTGGTGGTGAAAGCGAAGCGCTTCCCGAGCTGGACATGGACCGTGAGCAACTGCATGAGCTTCTGGAAGCTGGTGAGCTGGCGAAAGTTGATCTGCTTTTGGCTGAACTTGAGACCGCGAATAGCGATGCCAAAAAAGCGATTGCCACCGTCGACAAAAAAGCAAAGAAGCTTGCAGCCGGAGCTGCTGCCAAGCTGGCCGGTGAATGGTTTGAGGCAAATCTCGCGAATGGTGATCAGAATGGCGGGGCCTTCCTTGTCGAGGATGCCCAGAGCCCGAACCTGCTGCAGGAAATCCTCAACCAGTGCAAGTCACGGTCATATCCTGCCGCTGTGGCCGTGGGAGTTTACGTTGATGATACTCTGCACTTCGGAGCGATCGTTCCTGATGCTCTGACCGACAGCGTGAATGCAGGCGAGATCGTTCGTTCTGCGCTGACACAGATCGGCGGCAAAGGTGGCGGCAAGCCCAACATGGCCCGTGGTGCCGCAAATGGAGTGAGCCTGGAGCAGGCGCGCGAGGCGGTGAAAAGTTCGCTTTGAACTACTGCAGCCATTCAGCGCTACCCCACCAAGAAACACTACCGAGTTCCTTATCCCCAATTCTTCATAAAGACTTATGTGTCAGTTCGATCTTACCGCTCGAAATCTCTAGATTAGCAATGGGGTAAAGTGCTTTGCTTCGGCAACATGTCCGTATACGGAAACTCGGCGACACAAATGATTATGGACCGAAACCCCTTCTGGGAAGGGATACGGCCCAGAGCTCAACTGCACGAACATTTCCATACGACGGATGCCGCGCACAGAAATTCTGCTGATTAAACGTCATCGAGTCAGCGGTGGAAGAACCAAAAAATTAAAGCTACTCGCCGCGATGTATCCAAAACGTTGAGAAGGCCCTGAAAGCGCGATTATTAGCGGTGCACACAGAAAAGAGGTGCCTGCGTTTGGAAGATGTGGTGTCTGAAGTGTTTAAAAAAAGGGGAGCGAGTGCGCAATTTTGCGACTCAGTGAGAAGTCCAAACAAAAATGTGAGATTTTGACTTGCGGGCAAAAGAAAACTCAGTAAGATGCGTTGGTTATTAAAACTAACCAAAAAAAATCCCAAGACCAGGGTGCAACCTGATCTTGGGAAATATGATTAATTTGGGCTATTAAGTGATTTTAGTAGTTCACACCCCTCATACGCATGAATGAAATAGCACGTCACCTCGAAGTTGTCAAGAATCAAATAGATTACTTCAAATTCAAAGCAAAGCAACTTGGCCACAAAACTCCCGGGAACTTCGCCGAGCGCATCCGCGAATTTGAACAGTTAAGTGAATTTCTAGTCGGGCTCAAGACTCATTCTGTCCCCAATTCGAGCCAAATCGGTAAACGAATAGGGGGCACCGACGATTTGCCGGACGAGATTTTAAAGCAGTTAGTATCCGCAGTTGACGAACAAGCAACGCGGATAACCAATGTCCTCGAAACTCATTATGGGGGGGTGGCATCTGTTGACGAAATCCTCGTCGGGCTATACCGTGAATACGGTATTGTTGAGGATCGGCGAAAGTTAGCGGCAAAACTTTATAGGATGATCAGGGATGAGGCGCTATTTTCCCACGAAAAGAAGGGCGTCTATTCCTCTAGAAGCGATCTCGAAGAAAAAACGGTGGGGAGTGAGCATCGACGAACATCTCCCGACCAAGAACTAGATTTTGGCGCATGAGCGGACCGGAAAAGACACGTTTAATCATGCACGCTTTACCGATTCGGGCGGCGCGTTAAGTCCTGCGACGCCGCCATGAAAAGAAAAGCCCCGTCAGTCGCTGGCACGACTGACAGGGCTGGCGTTAGATTCGTTAGCCCGACAGAGTCGGCCCCACGTTAAACTACACACATGACGATAGCACATTTTTTCAAAATGTGAAGGGGTGAGATCGCTAAATCTTGAGGGCGTGATTTTATTGATTCAAATATTATGAATAACAATAAATATCCCCCAATTCCACCCGGGAAAAAACTAATCTTCCGGTGGATCGACGGTAAGGTGCGTCCACTAATTGTGGACGCTTAGCTAGGTCCTGCGAATTAGGATGCGGATAAACTCATGCCTCAATTGCATTGGGAACCTGATGGCGGCAAGGTTTTTAGGCCTTGAAATGCCATCAGGTTTCTTCCGCAAATCGCAAAGTAAAATTTTGGGTGTGGATTGGAAAGGGAGATGACGCGTTTTAGATTTTTTTAAAATGTGCTTAGCTCGGGTGGTTTTCGATCATCAGCATCACTCCCGCACCCGCCGGAACTTCATCAGCGGCGCTCCATTCGACGACCAGGAACACACATAAAGGTTCCCCTCATCATCAAAGCCAATCCCGTGCGGATGATGGAAGACATGGCCGCTATGAGTCATTTTCTGCAATTCACCCTTCTCGTAAATCGGTGCCGAGCCGTTGAGATTGGCCACAACCTTTCCTTCTGGCGTCATCACCGAGATGAATCCGGGAGCATCTTTCTCGGTCGGCCAGTTGGACCCGAGCGTTGGGATGAACCAATGGCCATCGTGCCAGATGAGATCGCGTGGATTGGCTCCAGGCAGGGGGAGGGTCTGCTGCCATTGACCATCGAGCGAGAAGCGTTTGAGTTTGTTCTGATCGCTCAGGCCGAGCCAGAGGAAGGGTTCATCACTCAGGCCGCCACGCTGAGCCTTGGTCGACGCTAGCGCCCCGCCGTGAGGGCCCCACTTCTGAAGCTGAGCCTCGCCCTCCCCTAGATCACCACCGAAAGCGAATTGCCACTTTCCCTCTGCTGAATAGCGATGAATGTAGCTCAGGCCATAGCCGTCGATGGCAAAGAATCCGCCGGCGGGTATGGGGACTGCTTCAGCTGGCTTGTAGAGCTTCGGGGATTCATAGAGCTTGGAGTCGAGTGGTGCTGTGGATTCGCTGATCTTCTCGCCGTCGAGGGAGAACTCGATGATCGATCCGCCCTGGTTGTTGGTAGCGATGAGCAGTCGCTGTTCTTCGCCCTCGCCGCTGAGGCTTAGACCATGCCCGTGTGGCGTGCCGATATTGATGCGTTCGAGAATCTCGGCGTCTTTGCTGATGGCGAGTAGGGGAGCCTCTTTGCCCGTCTGCAGGTAGAGCATGCGGCCTCGGGCGTCCTGAACGATTGCATGGCCGTTTGTGAAGGATGTCTGTTGCGCTAGCTTTCGCGAAAATTCCGGAATGAACTGAAAGCGGAACGGATCCTGGCCGATGATGATCGGCTCCGTGGGGATCTGATAGGGGCCGCTCGGTTTCTTATCATCATGCGCCGAAAGGCTGGATGAAAGAGCGAGTAGGCAGATGGCGACGGGTAGCTGAAATGATGTCTTCACAAAAGTGTTTGTCTGGAAAGGATCTTCATTACGGAGCTTTTGTGGCTGGGCTATTCTGAGAAGCGGGTGGCCCGTTTTTGGCAGTGGGCTGCCATCGTCCCACGCACTTACGTGACGCGGCTACAGGGATGGAACGACACGCTGCGGGACCTCAACTCGAACCTACGCGTTTAAGCAGCCAGGGATAAACCTGCTTGGAATGCCATTGGCATACGAGGAGATCGCCATTGCTCATGACGCAGACATCATGGCAGTGGGTGAAGGGGGATCGGTCAATCGCCTTGATGCGTGATCCGGGTTTTTCTGGATCAGGTAGATGCGCACCCGGTGCGGAGACCAACTGATTCTGTTCATCCAGCACAAGCACGCAGGAGGTGTTCAGCGTCGTTAGGAAAATATGCTCTCCAGCAATCACTGGTCGGTTTATCATGCACCCAGGGAAGTGGTAGCCTTCGATATAGTTCCCCTGCAGATCGAAGCGCAGAAGTCGATGCTTCTGTCGAGACGAAACGAGGAGAGTCGGCTCTCCCTGGCTCGAGCGGTCATCAACGACCACACCGTGAGCGTTCTTGATGACCTGTTCGTCAGGCACGTCCTGCTCGGGCCCGCCGAAGTGAAATTCATACTGACCGTGAGCACTGTATTTCAGGATGGCGTTAGAGCCGTAGCCATCAGCCACATAGAACCCACCATCGGGCGCTACGCAGGTTTCGGTGGGGTTAAAGGCCCAGTCCGGTTGGTAGGCGCCCGCCGTCATCGGGTGCCCAAGCGTGAACACCTCTCTGCCATTGAGATCGGTCTTGGCGACACGTCCGGAATACTTCACCCACTGATTCCCCACGCGGATGCTCCCAGCGTCGGTGAGAAGCAGGTAAGGCTCGCTCTCGTTGGTTCCCAGCGTGAGTCCATGACCACCGGGGTAGGTGGTGCCCCAGGAATCGATGATCTTTCCCGTGTCATCGAAGACCAGCATCTGACGCTCTGGATGATCGCCCAGCATAAAGATGCGGCCATCGGGTGCCTGCACGATCTCATGGCAATTGAGCACGGGGTGATGGCGTGGTCGATGCCTCTCGGCCCAATTGGTGTGGAGCTCGTATTGAAAATCGCCTTGTCCAAGGACCGGGCGTTTCGCTGCCGCTTTAGACGGCGTGAGAATGAGCGGAGCCGTCGCCCCGAAGGCCAAACCTGTCCCGATGAAACTGCGTCGCTGCATAGGGTAAAACTAGGCAATGATGTCTTTCGCGACGTGACCGTGCACATCCGTTAGGCGGAATTGGCGTCCCTGGAAGCGATAGGTCAGCTTAGTATGGTCGATCCCTAGCAGGTCGAGAATCGTCGCGTGCAGATCGTGCACGTGGACTGGCTTGTCGGTGACGTTGAAGGCATAGTCATCCGTCTGTCCATAGCTCATGCCGCCTTTGACACCGCCACCAGCCATCCAGATGGAGAAGGCTTTGCCGTGGTGGTCGCGACCGTAGGCATCCGGTTTCGGGCTGCCCTGAGCGTAAGGAGTGCGTCCGAACTCACCTCCCCAGATGACGAGTGTGTCATCCAGCAAGCCGCGCTGCTTGAGATCGGTGATGAGAGCGGCTGATGCCTGATCGGTATCGCGGCACTGGATCGGCAGCTGGCCATGGATGTTGCCGTGCTGATCCCAGCCACGGTGATAAAGCTGGATGAAGCGAACATCACGCTCCGCGAGACGACGGGCCATCAGGCAGTTTCGAGCGAAGGTGCCCGGCTTACGCGCTTCCTCCCCATAAAGCTCAAAGGTGGATTCCGGCTCGTCGCTGAGATCAGCCAGCTCAGGCACACTGGACTGCATGCGGTAGGCCATCTCATACTGAGCGATCCGTGTATCGATCTCCGGGTCACCACTGACCTCGAGAGCAGCTTCGTTCAGGCGGGCAAGGCCATCGAGGTAAGTGCGGCGTGCTTTGCCTGTCATTCCCTCTGGATTGCGGAGGTAAAGGACCGGATCGGCTCCGTTGCGCAGCTGGACACCCTGGTGCTTGGATGGCAGGAAGCCGGGGCCCCAGAGGCGGGCTAGCAATCCCTGACCCATCTTCCCCTTGCTGGGGACGGAGGTCATGACGACAAAAGAGGGAAGGTCTTCATTCGCGGATCCGAGACCGTAATCCAGCCATGCCCCCATGCTGGGACGGCCGGGGAGCTGACCACCCGTCTGGAGGAATGTGATCGCTGGGTCGTGGTTGATCGCTTCTGACCACATGGAATTCACGACGCAGATGTCATCTGCGATCTTCTGCGTATGCGGCATCAGGTCGGATATCGGCGTGCCGCACGTCCCTGACTTGGTGAAGTTGAACATAGACGGCACGTAGGGGAAACGGCTCTGGTTGGCGACCATGCCACTGACTCGCTGGGTGCCGAAGACGGAGTCCGGGATGTCTTCGTCAAAACGTCCAGCTGTCTGTGGCTTGGGATCGAGAAGGTCTGTGTGAGCGGGGCCGCCCGACTGGAAGAGGTAGATAACTCGCTTCGCCTTTGGACTTTTGTTGGGAAAGGAAATCTTCCCGCCCTTTGAGAAATAGGCTGCTTTCCCCTCGTTCATCAATCCAGTAAGAGCGATGGATCCAAGACCCAGAGCATTCTGGCTCAAAAACTGACGACGGCTATTGTAGGAATCTAAATTGTTGCAATACATGGCGTGAGATGGGTTTTGAGGTTGATGGATGAGTTAGGGATTAATGTTTCGTGATGGTTTCGTCCAGATTCATCAGAAGCGAGACGAGCGAGGCGTAAGCTGCGTGTTCGACCGGTTGATCCGAGCTGAGCTGAGAGGCTCCGGAGGCGATAAAGCTCTCAGGGTCGGCATCATCTGTCGAGAAATCCGCTCGCAGGTTGGAGAGTGTGGATTGCAGGACTTCGACCTCGTCCGGGCGAGGGAATCGACCGACGACCTGCCGAAAGACAGCGGATAGACGATCGGCATCTGAGGCCAGGGCGGCATCTGCGAGCACTGATTTTGCCACATGGCTGGAAGCCTCTACATAGGTGGGGTCATTCATGAGGTTAAGCGCCTGCAGTGGTGTATTGGTCGTCGGGCGTTTGACGGCGCAGAACTCACGGTCAGGGGCGTCAAAGGTAAGCATGGCTGGGTGCGGCACCGTGCGTTTCCAGAAGGTATAGAGGCTCCTTCGGTAGATCTCATCACCCTCTGACTGGACCCAGGTAGTGCTCGGGTAGTCAGCGCCGACGACGACTCCCTCATACAGACCCTCAGGCTGATAGGGGCGAACGCTCGGACCGCCAACCGTCTTGTTGAGCAGTCCACTGGTGAAGAGCGCCTGGTCACGGATAATCTCGGCTGGCAGACGGACACGAGGGCCGCGAGCGAGAAGGCGGTTCTCTGGATCAGCCTTGTAGTCCTCTCGCGGAGCGCTGGAGCTCTGGCGGTAGGTAGCAGAGAGCAGCATCTTGCGGTAAAGTGCTTTTACGTTCCAGCCAGACTCGATGAACTCGACAGCGAGGTTATCGAGCAGCTCCGGGTGGCTAGGCCATTCTGCCTGGAAGCCGAAGTCCTCTGACGTTTTGACAAGGCCAATGCCGAAAAGATGCTGCCACATGCGATTGACGACGACGCGGGCTGTCAGGGGGTTCTCCTTCTGAGTAAGCCACTTGGCGAGCCCGAGTCGATTCTTAGGAGCGCCTTCCGGCCAGGCAGCGAGCAGCTCCTCTGGCACGTTTGGCTCCACCTTGTAGCTCGGGGCACTGTAGAGCCCACGATCGAGCAGAAAAGTTTCACGAGCCATCTCTGCCGGCAGATCATCCATGACCATAACGGTAGGATAATTCCGGGTGGTTTTGAGGTGCTCAGCGCGCAGAGAGTCCAGTTTGGTAGCAACCGCTCGAGCCGGTCCGTTTTCAGTGCGGGCAATCAGGTCGCTCTGCCACTTACTGGCTTCTGATTCAGGGTTCGCGTGAAGGTAAGGTGCTGCGAC
>JAHDFZ010000303.1:1757-3277 GCA_020627905.1 Verrucomicrobiota bacterium | reverse complement strand
GATTGCTCCACCTGCCCCAGGAGAGAAATTACATCATTGAGATCCGGCTCACCGAGCGCCTGGATGGCACGTATAGCAGCGATCTCTAGCTGCAGCTTCTTGTTGCTTGCCCACTTCATCCGTCCATCCGCCTCGGCCAGCTGATCGATCAGCGTCAGCAGACGTGCACTGCTGAGCAGCTGAGCGTGCTCGCGAGTTTTGTCCTGTATCTCCGGCGGCACCTCAGATTGGTTGGAGTTCGGGTCCACCTGCAGAACAAGGACATGCCGAAAATAGGTGATCAGATCCGCCAGCAGTGTCCCCAGATCCTTCCCGGCAGAGGCGTAGCTGTGCAGCTTCTCCAGAGTTGCGGCATTATCCCTGCCGAGGATATGGCCTGCCAGCTCAGCGATGCTCTCGGCTGAGTTAAACCCGAAGATGTCCAGCACATCAGACTCCTGGATTTCATTCCCGCAGAAGGCCACCATCTGATCCAGCATCGACTGGGCATCGCGCATGCCACCGTCTGCGCCCTTGGCTATCGCAAAGGAGGCCGCTTCCGAGAGGGTCACGCCCTCATTTTTCGCGATGTATCCCAGATGCTCGGCGATGATCCCCGTTGGGATCCGGCGAAGATCAAAACGCTGACAGCGGCTGATGATCGTTGGTAGGATTTTCTGAGGGTCGGTTGTGGCAAAGATGAATTTCACGTGCTCAGGCGGCTCCTCCAGCGTCTTCAGGAGAGCATTAAAGGCCGCTGTCGTGAGCATGTGGACCTCATCGATGTAGTAGATCTTAAATGATCCGGACGCCGGGGCAAAAAGCACCGTCTCCCGCAACTCCCTCACCTGCTCCACTCCATTGTTAGAGGCACCATCGATCTCCAGCACATCGAGGCTATTCCCCTCAGCGATCTCCACACAGAGTGGATCATCAGGATCAAAATCCACCTTCGGCCCGCCCGGACAGTTCAGCGCCTTTGCAAGAATCCGTGCCGTAGAGGTCTTACCCGTCCCCCGGGGGCCGACGAAGAGGTAGGCGTGGGCCAGACGATCCTGCTCGATGGCATTGCGCAGCGTCTGGATGACATGGTCCTGCCCCAGGACATCATCGAAGGTCTTGGGCCGATACTTTCTAGCAAAAACTTGGTAGGACTCGCTCACGGGTTCATTGTAGTGAGCTTTTGCAGAAACCAAACCGAAAAAACGGGAATTTCCGACTCCCTCGGACCTCCCCTACCGACGGAAGGTGTCCGAGCAGAGCAGATCCAGAACGAGGGTGCGCATCCCGTGTTGGGGATGGGTGTTTTTCCGCACAATGTCCGCGACCTCCTGTTTCTCAATATGGCTCAAATCCCGCCCTGTCGCGGCGATGAGAAAGTGCTCACTGAAAGACCGCCCAACAGCATCGATGTTTTTCACCATCCAGCCCTTCAGCTCGGCCGGATTCGCGACAGTTTTCCCGTCGGGCATTGTGACTTGGGTATCGATCTGCGAATTTTTATCATTTTGGCGCATCCTGGGCCACTTGGTTCGCCACTG
>JAHDFZ010000303.1:0-1747 GCA_020627905.1 Verrucomicrobiota bacterium | reverse complement strand
CGATATGGTCAAAGTTCTCCAGAGCGAATCCGAAAGGGTCGATCTGCGCGTGACAGCTCTGACAGGATTTCGAACTTGTGTGCATGGCGAGCTGCGCTCGGGGATTCAGTGAGCCATCGACATCCGGAGTCAGGTCAGGGATGTTGTCAGGCGGCGGTGCCAGATGGCGACCGAGGATCTTCTCGACGACCCATGTGCCACGCGCGACCGGCTGAGTATCGACGCCATTGGCCGTCACAAACATCGTCGAAACCTGCCCGAGCAGTCCGCCCTCCGGTGTGCCCTGCGGAAAGGAGACACGGCTCAGGCGCCCCACTTTCTCAACCTGAGTAAAGTCGATGGTCGGGTAATGCTCCCGCAGCCATCTGGCATCACCGATGGTGAACCCGGGATCGATTAATCTCTCCAGGGGTTCATTTTCCTGAATCAGCTCACACAGGAAGGCGACCGTCTCCTCTCGAGATGCCTCTTGATCCGCGAAGGAGAACTTCGACTTCCCATCCGGCATGATGTTTGCCATTTTCCACATTCCCAGCCAGTCATCGACAAAGGTCTGGAGAAAGCTGTGATGATTCGCACGACGAATTTCGCTCGCGCAAAGGGTGCGAAAGCGCTTCTGATCAAGCATCTTTCCTGCAGCTGCTACTCTAAAAATCTCCGCCCTCGGATGGGTCTGATGGAATAGGTAAGAAAGCCTCGATGCCAGCTGCCACCCATCCAATCCATCAGTGTCCGTGAAACGATACAGGAATCTCGGAGACTGCACGATGGCCCGCGTCAAATCCTGCAGACCATCCTGATGCGAACCGCCGGCTGACCAAGTCGACACGGCGATTGAGCAAAACCGTGCCCGCTCAGCGGACGATACAGGCGCTCGAAAAGCTCTTGGGAGGAGAATGCTCAGCTTTTTGTCGAGTTGAGCCGCATTGCGATCAGGATCTCCCAGATCTTTCCCATAGAGCGCCTGCGTGCGGTTGATCGCACGCTGCTCTTTAGGACTATGGAGCCGGATCAGTGGCCCTTGCAGCTCGAGGGTGTGGAGCTCGAGCGCGGGTCCCGTCTCGAAATATTCATTCGCCATCAGGTCTGCGAAGTTAAACCTGCCAGTATTGCTCGCGAAGAGATTCAGCAATCGCCTTGTGTAGGCATGCTCCATCGTGGCCCGCGATAGATCTAGATCCGGATCAGCAAGAGCTGCCTTGAGTTTATCCCAGCCCACTCGACCGCGGAGAGCGGTAACCGACTTTCGCTTTCCTTTCGCGTCGAATACGAGCCTCTGCCAGGCTGCTAGATATCGAGAGTCAGCGCGAAATCGCTCCTCCGCATGCACCCGGAGTTCATCCTCAGCATGAGTAAAAGGGGCATCCTTCCATCTGATCAAAACCGTCTCGCCCTCATATAACTCGGCCCGCAGCGCATGCTCCTGCGCTTCCTCAGATGAGATCGTAAGGTCCCCGAGGTGACGAAAGGTCTCAACCGATGCGCGGTCACTCGCTAAACGAGGGCGCGCCCTTAGCTCCATCGTCATCACCCTGTTGGACCCCGCATCTTTCCCCAGAAAGGTCGATGCGTTGACTTTGATCTGGTAAATCCCGGACTGCTTCACCTCGAAATGCTTCGGCCAGGAGCTGGCCCGCATGGTATCGAGCGACGCAGAAGCAAACCGCAGGGCATCACCTACCACCGTAGAGGCAGAGAACGAAATCACCATATCATCAGGCGTCAGGCTGTAGCTCCGCTCATCCAC
>JAHDFZ010000040.1 GCA_020627905.1 Verrucomicrobiota bacterium | reverse complement strand
CGGGTATCACCTGAATCGGAAAGTTGATAAATGGATCCATCCTTTCACCGGGGTGGCTGTCTGGGATACGCAAACTCCGGGGAATGTCATCACGCGGCCGGATGGCAGCCAGCGGGCAATCGATTTGCTGCTGGCCCCTGCTGATGCGGTCGATCTGCAGGCGGTGAGGGATTCGCTCGGCCTTCGAGGGTAGGTGGAGTTTATCTACTGGATGTATAAACACTTTCCAACCCCAGAAGCTCCCTCAACCTCTCAGCAACAGCCTCCCTGTCCCCACCGATCACCAGGATACTCCCACTCGATTCTGCCTGCAGGCTTTCGAAGGCAGCGAACAGATCCTGCTCCCAGTTTTTCAGGGTCAGTGTTAGATCTCCTGCCATCTCTCGATCTGTCGTGATCACCGTCACCGGCTGCGGAAGCTCCGCTACCTGTGCTTCTGTCATTTGCAGAATATCAGACGCAGCTCGCCCGTCCACCAGTCGCCAGGGCGGGCGCTTAGGATGAAACAACGCTGCTGCCACCGTCAGGACAGCAGTGATACCTAAGAGAATAAGAGCTTGCCGAGCGGTTCCCATGCTCTGACTGGCTTCCTAGGCAGGCGCCGGAAACCAGTGATAAAGGTAGAAGTAGATGATGACTCCCGTGAAGGAAACAAACAGCCACGAGGGGAAGGTGAAGCGGGCGAGTTTCTTGTGCTTCTCGAACTTCCCTTTAAAGGCGGCGATCACCATCATGATGATCAGCGGCACATTCACCACGGCGAGGATGATGTGTGGAATGAGGATACATAGATAAACGATGCGTGCTGTGGGGTATTCCTTCGGGAATTCGGTGTGCCCGACGCCGTAGTGGTAGGTCAGGTAACAGACCAGAAAAATCGCCGAGGTGGCGAGTGCCCCCAGCATAACTTTCTTATGAGCTTCCTTTTTTTCGGATTTGATGAGAAAGAAGCCAGTGAGCAGCAGGATGGTGCTGAGGGAATTCAATCCTGCGTTGATGGGGGGGAAGAGTTCGTAGTTCATGGGTTGAAAAGGGAGGTGTGTTTATTCAGCCGGTGTCTGCAGCTCCGGCATGACGTCGCTGAGTTTGAGGTCAGGGTTGAGCACCAGTTTGAGGTCGCGCTGGAGACGTTCGATCTCCATCTCACCTCGCTGGGGGTTGAGCACATCGTAGTAGCCTCGGATATTGGCTCCGCCGTCGACGAGCGCCAGTCGCTGGTCGTGGGCGAACTCGCCCTGGGTGGCGATGACCGCAGGGTCGGTATTGCGCTCGGTGGCGTAAAACTTGAATTCAGAGAGCATGTAGCTGGCGATGCGCTCCGGGTCGCCGGTGAGGAACCACCAGTCATCGGTATCCAGGCCCTGTCGCTTCACCCACTCGTTCATTTTTTCCGGGGTGTCGCCTGCGGGATTGACACTGATCGAAACGAGGCCGAACTCCTCATGCTCCGGGTGAAAGGTTTCGTAAAGGTCCTTCATGATCGCCGCCATGCCGAGGCAGCCAGCCGGGCAATCTGTATACTGATAGCCGGCCAGATAGACGCGATCTTTCAGCTGCTCCAGCCGCACCGTTTCTCCCGTGCGATTGGTGAAAAACATATCGGTTTCTACCTTACCAACGAAGGGGGGACGCCAGTTCTCCAATTCGTAGACCTGGCGGTTTCGATAGGAGAGCGTGACAAAGACAGAGCCGAAGACGACCACAGCGATGATAGCAGAAATCGTCGCCCACCAGGTGAGGATTTTCGCACGGTCCGAGAGAGGTTGGAGAGGGGGTTCTTCTTCCATAATGGTAGGGGGAACGATCTTGGGATCAATTCGGATTCCAGAAGAGGTAGGCGATGAGCATCGCTACCGGGAGGTAGATCAGGGTGAAAAAGAAAAGCTTACGAGCGGCTGAGCGCTCCAGCGAAGAGAGGAATTTGAAAGAGAGCAGCAGCATCGCCAGGGCAGGCAGGCCAAGAAGGATCGCACCCGCGATACCCATAAGCCCGAAGGCTGCCGGTAGCGCTGTCGTGCAGAGGAGCAGGCAGATGCTGAAGATGATCGCCAGCTTCGCTGTGTAGCGGCCGGATTCATCCTCGTTAGACCACATGACAAAACCTCCACGGATGTATTCCTCCCGATACATCCAGTTAATGGCGGCGAAGTGAGGCAGCTGCCAGAAAAAGAGCAGGAGAAAGAGGAAGATCGCTCCTCCATCCAACCAGCCACCGCCGCCTGCCGTCCAGCCGATGAGCGGCGGGAAGGCACCAGAGACTGCGCCTACCAGCGTGTTGGCCGATGACTTTCGCTTCATCGGCGTGTAGATGAAAAGGTAAGAAATCAGCGTTAGGCTAGCCATAATGGACGAGAGTGTGCTGACTTTCATCCCGAGGTGGATGAGGCCAAAGGCGGCGAGGAGCCATCCTAAGATGAACGCTGCCGGCTTCGGGATGCGGTTGGCTGGCAGCGGGCGGTCACTGGTGCGCCGCATTTTGGCATCAGCATCTACCTCCATGATCTGGTTAAAGATCGCTGCAGCGAAGGCGGCCAGAGTGGTGCCGAAAAGCATGTGCAGCAGCTGAGACCAGGCAAATGTATCCAGAGACTTGGCAGCCAGTAGATAGCCGAAGACCGATGTAATGACGACGAGCAGGCTAAGCCGGGCCTTCGTCAGAGTAAACAGGTCCTCCTTCAGCTGCTGCGCAGCGTGCGAGGGTGTGTCGGTTGTTGTCTCAGATGTCTCGCTCATGGGGACTCGGCCTAGTGTAAGGAAGGAAAGCGTAGAAAGCCACGGAAGAATCGCCGCTCGATTCCTACCCAGCAGTGGCTGCCACAGTCGGTGTTTTCGAGCGGATCGCCCGCACGGCGAAGACGAAGCTGACGGCGAGAATGCCAAGCCCATTGAGCACGTGGACATTGGTCACCCAGAATTCTTTCGCTGATGCGATGACGCCAAGGCCGAGGGAAATCTGCACCACTACCATGATGAGTAGGGTCTGACTCAAGCGCCGCGAAGGCTTCCCCGCGCCCAGCGTCCCGAAGGAGCGAGTGAGTAGAAAGATACCGAGGATGAGGAAACCGAGAAGGAAGCCCGTCGATTTGTGAAGGAACATAAGGGCGATGATGCCGTCATCGAGCGGCGGGATGAGCTGGCCCTGGGTGAGAAGCAGCCCTTCATCGGCCAGCCCGTAGCGGTGGTGGTGACGCATGGATGCTCCCCAGATCAGTTGCATGACGACAGAGACGAAAAGTAAAGCCGAGCTCGTCCTGATCCACTTTTTCGACCGGTCTGAGAAGGTGAAGCCAAAGGTTGCCCACGACTGGCGCGAGGCCAGGGCGATGAGCACGAGCAGGCAGAAGAACAACTGACCAAAACAGCCATGAACGACGGCGAGCGCGTCAGAGATCTCCGTGACTCGCAGTCCGCCGAAGATCGCCTGGGTCGTCACCATGATGAGGGCCAGGCCGCAGCACTTTGTGAGGAAATCCCATGATGAGCGGAAAAAACCAGTGATCAGCCAGGCGAGGGGGAGCAGGCTGAGCAGGTAGGCGCGGTTCATAAGGGCTGCCTTGATTTCCGGATCTACTCGCTCCGCGCCCGCTTTCACATAAGCAGAGAAAACCATGGCGAGCATGATGGTGACGAGGAGGCATTCGAGCGCCTGCTTCCAGGAGCGGATGTAGCTCCAGCAGAACTGCACCAGCACGAGGACCCCCACGAGGGTGGCGAGCAGGCGGTGCGAATGCTCCCAGAAGGGAATGGCGTAGCTCAGCCATCCCTCTGGATTCACTGAGCCGAGGCTCAGCGGCCAATCATGGAACGCCATGCCCGCGTCAGCTGTTGTCGTAGCGGCTCCCCACCAGATGAGGAGGACGGCACAGACGACTACTGAAATAGAGAATCGCTGAAAGGCCGTTGAGCGGGCAATGGTCGACGATGGCATAGGGATAAGGATCGTAGCTGAATCTTGCCAAGAACTAGGCAAAAGTCCTCAGAAAGCAACCTTGCTTTACGCGCCGGGGCATAAAAAAGGGACTGCCGGAACCCTCCGGCAATCCCTGTGAAATGGGGACTAGGATTGAGCTGCCTAGTTTTGTTTCGACAGGAGATCGCGGATCTCCTGAAGGAGAACGATGTCCTCCGATGGCTTCGGGTCTTCTTTTGGCTCCTCTTCCGCTTTTTTGAGCGCTCCCATGAACTTTTTGATCACGAGGAAGAGAACAAAAGCGAGAATGAGGAAACTGATTAGGGCCGTGATGAAATTACCATAGGTGAGAATGGCTACCTCGGATTCCGCAGCCGCTTCCTTCGCTTTTTCTACGCTCAGCCCTGCGGGGATTTCTCCACCAAGCGCGGCGTATTTGTCGCTGAAGTCAACACCGCCGGTGAAAACACCGACCAGCGGCATAATGATGTCGTCGACGAGACTTTTGACGACGGTGCCGAAGGCGCCGCCGATGATGATGCCGACAGCCATGTCGACAAGGTTTCCTTTGAATGCGAATTCTTTGAAGTCTTTAAGCATGATACGTGGTGTTTGATTGCTGGAAATGCCCCTCCCTCATTCCCATGACAAATCAACGGATGCGCAGACTTGAAAAGTAGGATGAAACGTGGCGATTAATCGGCAAGACGCAGCCGATATCCAAAACCATACACCGTTTCTATCAGAAAATGCTCATTGGTTCCTGTGTCGATTTTTTTTCTTAGCTGTGTCACACATTGGTCTAGAGCGCGGGTCGTTCCAAGGTAGTCTGTGCCCCAGACCTCATCCAGTATCTGCTCCCGAGAGACAGCTGTATTTCGACGCGCGTAAAGGCAGGCGAGCAGGTCCATTTCCTTAGGAGTGATCGAGTGCGTCAAGCCACCTTCGTGCGATATCGTATGGTTGCTGGCATCGATGGTTATGGGTCCAGCTGTCAGGAGGGTGGGTTGCGGAGGGGCCTCGTTGCTCGCCCACTGCTGGGTCCGCCGCAGCAGAGCGCTGACTCGTGCGAGGAGTTCCTCTAGCCCGAAAGGCTTTGTCAGGTAGTCGTCGGCCCCCGCTTGCAGCCCGACGACTTTATCGAGCTCCTGGCCTTTTGCGGTGAGCATCAGGATAGGCGTGAAAATTTTCTTCCGGCGCAGAGTCTTCGCGATGTCATAGCCGCTGGCATGCGGAAGCATGACATCGAGGATGATGAGGTCTGGTTCATTTTCCACTACGGTGTCGACGGCGTGAAGCCCATCGGCCAATGCCTGCGGTTGGTAGCCATGAGCAGAAAGCACCTCACTCAGCCCTAGGCGGATGCTGTCGTCGTCCTCGATGATGAGGATACTGGCGGAGGTTTTGCTCATGATCTTTTTTTAGCGGATAAAGGAAGGCGGACCTCAAAAGCTGTGCCGCCATTCTGTCGATTACGGGCGGAAACGCTGCCGCCGTGCAGCTGAATGATCTCCTGACAAAGCGCCAGCCCGATTCCAGCGCCGCTCTGTTCGGCCGTAAGGGAGTTGTCGAGACGGTAGAACTTCTCGAAAATCTTACGCAGAGCATGCCTCGGGATGCCGGGGCCACGATCCGCGATCGTCAGGCAGAACTTCTGTGATTGTTCCTCGGTGCTGGATGAGATTTCAATAAGCTTACCAACAGAAGCATATTTGCAGGCATTGGTGAGGAGGTTCGTAATGACCTGGGTGAGAAGATCCGCATCTCCATAAATGCTGACAGAAGGAGGGGCTTTCCAGTCGATCGTCGTTTCGATCCCGGCTTCTTCCAGATCCGGGCGGCAGAGGGCGAGGGCGGATTCCGTGAGGGATTGTAGATCGACAGGCGTGGCGTTGAGCTTCATCGTGCCGCGGTCTAGTTGAGAAAAATCAAGCAGGCGATGGATGAGGCGGCCGAGACGACGCGATTCTTTCTCGATGATGCCGGCGTAGTCGCTGACTTTTTCGGTGTCGGGGCTCGGGTTTTGTTGCAGCATTTCCGAAAACATCCGGATGGATGTTAGAGGTGTCTTCAGCTCATGGCTGACGTTTCCTACGAAGTCTGTTTTCTGCGCGGCCAGCCGCATTTCTGACCGGATGCTGCGGCTCAGGAGCCAGGAAGCGAGGAGGACTAGCCCGAGGAAGAAAAGAATGGTGACGATAGAGAGCTGTTGGGCAAAGCGAGCCGCGAATGGAGCAGGTGAGCCGATAGCAGAGACCGTCCAGCCCGGTAGTAAAGGGCTGATCTCCGTTTGTGCACGGGAGGAGGGATTGGCAGAAAGGGGAGATGAGCGTGCCACCAGCTGTCCGCGGAGATTGTGAACTTGCGTGGTGATGAGGTCTGCTTGGGGGATTTTACTGAATGGCTCGAAAGAAATGATTTGTTCGATCCCCTCTTCGATGGCCTTCTGGTCGATCTCGACCCAGAAGGTGAGGTCAGGGTAGTTCGGGTGATTGCGCCAGAACAGGGTGTGCAATTCACCATCCTGCATGCGGGAGAATGCGCCTTCAGGATCCCTCTGGGTGAGGCCGAGGGAAAAAGGGGTTCCGGTCGGGCGGGGGGGCGGTTTGATGATCTGCTCACGGGCAGAAATAGGCGCTGATTCTGCAACTGCAAGCGTCTCGCCAAGTGCAGGTTTCGCTGAGGCTGATGGTTGAATGCGCTGGCGGACTTGAGGTTCGACGCGGTTCAGTGCGAGTTTTCCTCGTATCTTGGGAACGAAGCCATCGGCTGATTCGGTTTCTATACCAATAGCGCCTTTGTTGAGCAGCAGGGCTGGGGCCTGGCTGATCTCGGCGGGCGCTCCCTTCTTCCACAGATCGGCGTTGTTGAGGAAAAATTCCTTGTCGTTTTGAGGTGCCTGCGAGACTCTCGTTGTATCTTTGCCTGCTGCGATGGCGGCTGCTGAGATGATTTGATCCCACCGTTCTGGGAACTGAGTCGAAAAACCTTCAGAGATAGCATCACCATCATAGGTGCTGATGAATCGTTCCAGCTCATCGCCGTAAAAGACTCGGAGATCGTCGAAGAAAGCATCAATTTCGGCCGCAACATCCTCAGCCTGCGCGAGGAGGATTTCTTTCTCCTGCATTGCCAGAATTTGCGATTGAGCCCTGACCGCATAAAGACCAAATCCTGCCAGCACGATGGCTGGCAGGATGATGGCGAAGAGGAAAGTCAGGCTGATGCGTTGCATTGGGGGAAGGCTAGCACGAGGCTAGCATGGAGCCTGCGGAATCTTCGATGACTATTTGATGATTTTTCCGCTGTTTTGCCAGTTCTGGCGGTTTTGCTGCTTCTTGCGGAACCTACTCGAAAGACCTCCGAGTGACTCGATCTGGGATCTTGTTGTCTCCAGCAGTTCGATTTCCTCACGCAGTGCATGTTTTGACGCTTCCGGTGCTGAAATGAAAGCATCGTTCAGCGCTGCGGCTTGATCGGCTAGCATCTGTCGGCAGAGTTGTGAGTTTCCTTTGTCATTGTTCAGGATCGCTTCATTGACCCTCACACGGTTCAGGCTGACTGCTGTATTTGCCCGAATCTCCTGATCTTCGGCCGCTGCGACGAGTTCCTCCTTGTCACTGACGGTGACTAGCAATGGTGCGTTGTTTGTTTGCTTCTGTGCCGTCCGGTCGGCTGTCGCGTAACCGATCTGGACGTCCGCAAGTGTCTCGGATAGATCAACGGTCTTCGGGTCTACGGTGCACTGGAGGAGGAAGCTTCGTTCCTGCTCGGATGAGAGCGTGTTGAAATTCAGGCTCACCACTTTGTTCGAGACCGGCGCATCGCTGCCGATGAAGCGGATGGGGCGAACCCCTTTCGGGAGCTGGATCTCAATTTTCAGATCCCGGGCCACGATGCTCTGGAGCTCACCCAGCTCACTGCGGAAGATTTCATCGAGGTCCTCGACATCGGCGACATAGTAGTAGTTGGCATCGCTGGCGTTCGCGAGAGCTGCCATCAACTGCTCGTTGAATCCATCGCCCAGTCCGATCGTTGTGACAGAGATGCCTTTCCCCGCAAGTTTGACTCCGAGCTGGGAGATTTCTCCATTGCTGGTCGGGCCTCGATTCGCCTGGCCGTCGGAAAGCAGGATGACCCGTGAAATGTTATTCTCGTCAGCCCATTCCGCCACTTGCTCGCCGCCCATCTCGACTCCGGCATAGAGGGCGGTGTAGCCGTTAGCTTCGAGCTTGTTGACATGTTTGCGGAGGAACGATTTTCGATCTCCGATCGGCTCGGAGGGAACCAGAACTTTTGCCTCGTCGCTGTAGCTGATGAGAGAAAAGACATCTTTCGCTCCGAGTTTGTCGATGACGGAGTGAGTAGCCGTCTTTGCCTGTTGGAGTTTGTCACCTCGCATGGAGCTACTCTGGTCAATGACGACGGCGACATTCAGCGGGGGGCGTTCTGATGGAGATACCGTTTTGCCGCCCTTCACTTTCAGCTGAATAACGACATCCTGTTGCCCGCCATTGGCCGCGATCCACTTTTGTCTGCACCGAGACAAGGGAATCTGCGGGGGAGGCAGCTGCAGAACTGAGAAGGCTGCCGGCGAGGAAAGATCCTGCGAGCACTGACTTGGAGAGAAACGAGATTTTCGTCATGACACCACCCTACGCAGGCTTCGCCCGTGATGTGTCAGCAGCCTGTAAGGAGGATGTCAGAAAAATGTCAGTGGTTTGGTGATCGCGCACGCCAAAGCTTGGGGCGCAGCCTGAGAACGCAGAGCTGCAAGCCCCGCCTCCGGAGGGACGGCTTGTAGCCGTCCATGCGTAAGGGGAGAGCGAGACCCCTGAACGCGAGCTTGGCCATCCCCACGGATAAGCTCACGGAAGAGCAGGTGTTGCCCGATCTCCAATCGACTTCATCCAGGTCGAAAGTTCCGCGTGCAGCTGCGGAAGCTCTTTCGGCAGTGGTTTGCTTGATGCGAAGAGGTTTGTCAGCTCGTCAGGATCGTTCGCAAGATCGTAAAGGTGATACTCATCTGTATCTGTCAGAACGAGTTTCAGCGTGCCGTCGAAAACCATGCGATGGCCTTGCCCTGCCTCTCCGCCTACCCCTACGCATTCGCTGAAGACATACTCATGCTGGGTGGAGTCGGGGTTCGCCACGAGCGCACTCAGTGATTTTCCGCGCGTATCCGCAGGGGCCTCACCACCTGCCAGCTCGATGAGCGTCGGATAGATATCCAGGGAGGAGACCAGTGATTTCGTTCGCACTTGCTCCCCGCCGTTTTGCTGTGCCTTCGGAGGCACGGCAAACATGGGGACGCGCACACTTTCCTCATGCATGGTGATTTTGTTTCCCAGGCCGTGATCACCCAGGTGGTAGCCGTTGTCGGAAAGGAAAAAGATCCACGTGTTGTCGGCCTCGCCCGCTTCCTCAAGTTGGGTCATAAAAGCCCCGATCTGATGATCCAGGTGACTCACGACAGCATAGTAGTATTGGATGAACTCTTTCATCACCTCGGGCGAACGAGGAGGCCCTCCCGAAAGTTTTTTCGCGTTTTTCGGATAATCAGAGTCGCGGAAAAAGAGCTCACCTGGCACACCCTGATTAAAGATGCTGTTGGGCAATGGCTCGACGCGGTAGTTTGAGGGTAGTTCGATCGAGTCCAGTGGATAGAGATCCAGCCATTCCTGTGCTGGTAGCAGGGGCATATGAGGCTGTCTTGGTGCGAGCCACAGAAAAAAGGGATCCTCTTTTTTGTAGGTGGCCAGAAATTCTTTCACGTCTGCGAAGGTCTCGACATCATCATGAGGGCCGGATTCGCGGCCGGTCTGAAAGCCGTAGTGCAGGGGATTGCGAAGGTGAGACTTCCCATGCAGCACAGTGTGGTAGCCGAGCTTGTTCAGCTGCGAGGGTAGTGTCAGATGCGCTTTTTCTCCCCCTTTCCGATGAGGGTCAAAGTTCTGTTGAGCTAAACCGACGACGCCGTTCTCTTGAGGGAATGTCCCAGACATGAGTGAGGCCCGGCTGGCAGCGCAGATGGGGCTGGAGACATAGGCTCGATCAAAGATCACTCCGCGAGCGGCCAACGCATCGAGATGTGGCGTTTTGACGTCTGGATTGCTGTAGCCGATGGCATCATGGACCTGGTCATCAGTGTAGATGACGATTAAGTTGGGACGGTCGGCAGCAAAAAGCGAGGTCGACATTAAGATCAGTGCGCAGAGGATTCTCATACCTACAGGATCGGGCGAGTCTGCGAAGGCTCAAAGTCCGCGATAGTGTCCGTTTGTATCCCGAAATTTCGTGATACGGCGGGTCGGGTGGACCCCGAAAAAGCTGTCTTCGGTCACTGCGCTAGAGAACGCAGAGCTGCAAGCTCCTTCGCCGAGGCTACGTAGCTCCCGAGCTCTGCCTCCGGAGGGACGGCTTGTAGCCGTCCGTGCATAAGCCGTGAGCGAGACCAAGTAGACGCAATCAGGGCCAAAAGCCTCACAAACCCCGCTTGTAAGTCTCGCAGCGGTTCATCCAGCCGGCGCGCCAACGGCTTTCGCCTCTGCTGGCTGGAGCATTCGCAATACGCTGATTCAGCACGCGTTTGGCTGACTCACTGAACTCTGCCGCGGCAGCCATGCCATTCGGTCCCGGTCGCATGCCGAGCAGCACCTGCCGCAGGCCCCAACCCTGCCCTTGGTAGGACTCAGATGCCTTGATGCCTTCGCCTTTGAAGTTCACGTAATCGATCAGGGCATAGACACCAGCGGGTGAAGAGGCCACGCGATAGAAATTTTCATGGAGGCGGTTTTTATCCGCTGGGTTCGGCGTTGCCTGTTTCATCTTCGGCAGAGCCTGCTCGAGGCGCTGAACGATAAAGGCCGTCTGAACGGGAACTGTATTGGCCAGGAAACTCCGCAGTTCCTGCATCTGCGGACTCGATTTCGCGGCGTCGAATTCTGCCTTGCTCCGCCAGGGGCTGCCTTTTGCCTCACCGAGCCAACGAGGCATAGCC
The DNA here is from genome assembly GCA_020627905.1 of Verrucomicrobiota bacterium. Classification (GTDB taxonomy): domain Bacteria; phylum Verrucomicrobiota; class Verrucomicrobiia; order Verrucomicrobiales; family DEV007; genus Arctic95D-9. The sequence goes on along the minus strand of JAHDFZ010000040.1, from coordinate 9,577 downwards.
ACACCTCGCGCTCCCATGAAACGAATCAGCTTGGGGAAGCTCTCATCAAATGGACCAGGGCGCCCGTCGACATACCAGATAAAGTGGCCAATGCCGAGTGAGGGGAAGTCTTCACCCGCATTCCAGGTGGTCAGGCCCTCTACAGTTCCCGCGCACTCGTTCTGCCAGATTTTCCGGCCGATAGCATTGGCATCTGCCTCACTGAGCTGAATGGAAGACGCTTGCGCACCGGTGGAGTAGGTCGGTCCACCATCCCCATCCATGGAGACACAGCCCGTCACAGGTAACAGGCAGGCGAGAAGGAGCAGGCGGAAAGAGGTAGGCATAAACATGGTTCGCCTAAGAAGACGCCCGCTTCAAGCCTTTCAGGTGGACGAATTCGCCCGGGTTATGCCTGAAAGTAAGGCAGAGCATTCGCCGTCGCCTCGATTTCAGCGGAGGCATCGACAAGCTCACCGATAGGGTCCCACTTGGCAGCGAGGAAACCGTCGCGTGCCGTGTCCTTGATCTGCACAGAGATCGATTCGGATCCGAAGCGCACTTCGCACTTTTCGACGTCGATGGTGATTTCTGTGCTCGGATCGGCGTCGATAGCAGCGGCGATGCGATCGATGTCATCAGCGCTGGCCATCACGCAGGGGATGCCGAGAGTGGCGCAGTTGCCGAAAAAGATTTCCGCAAAGCTCTGAGCGATGACGGCGGTGAAACCTGCCTTGGCCAGTGCCTGGGGAGCGTGCTCGCGGGAGCTGCCGCAGCCGAAGTTGATGCCGGAAAGAAGGATGCTGGCCTCGGAAAAGCGCTCTTCATTCAGCGGATGCGGGCGGGGTGTGCCGTTCTCATCATGGCGCGCGTCGAAAAAGAAGTATTCTCCCAGTCCATCGAAGGTGACGCATTTCATGAAGCGAGCGGGGATGATCCGGTCGGTATCAATGTCGGAACCAGGGACAAAAACGCCTTTGCCTGAAACTTGATCAATCTTTTGCAGTGCCATTACCTTGTTTTGCTGGGGGGTGAGAAGGGCAGGAGACTCGCCTGTTTCAGCCGGATTTCAAGGCCTTTTCAGGAAAGGTAAGTCAGCGAGAAACCTCCGCCAGAGCCTGCCTGGCGGAGGCGCGCTCCTGGATAAGAAAACGAACGATTTTCTCGTATAGATCGTCGCCGCCGAGTCCGAGAGCATTGCTGTGGCCCGCACCATTGATAATGTGCAGCTCCGACCTCACGTGCGTTGACGCGTTAAGGAGCCGCTCAGAATGGCTTTGGTCAATCAGTCCGTCCTCCGAGCCGTGGATGAGGAACACCGGCTTACGTGAGAGGGCGAGCGCATCTGCCGGCCGGATTTCGCGAAGGTCGACATCTGCTTTGCGGCCAGCTGCGGCGGTGGTGGCTCGGATCAGCGGCAGCTGGGCAATGGCACCATATTGCTTGCGGGCCGTTTCAGCGATGATGGTCTCGAGGTCAGAGAAGGAGGAAACGCAGACATGAGCCCGTATCCGGTGGTCGGTGGCCAGTGCGAGATTTCCCACGGCACCGCCCTGCGACAGGCCGAGTAAAAGCACAGGGCCGAGTTCCTGCTGCACCGACCCCAGCCGTTGCTCAAGAGAATCGATGATGGCGACGAGATCATCGACTTCCTTCGCTCCGTAGAGGCTGTATCGCCCACCGCTGCTCCCGTGGGCGCGGGCATCGTAGACGTAGCAGCGGAAGTCTGCGGCTACCAGACGCTGAGTGATGCTCAGCATGTCTTCCTTCAGGCCTCCTCTGCCGTGAAGCAGAATTACGGTGGCTCCGGGGCTTGAGACGCGCTCCGGCTTCTGGCCAAGTCGCCGCTGCATATCGCGGGTCTTTGTGGCCATGCCCATTTCCCGAGCACGCTCGACGAGGTAGCCTTTCAGCTCCACGCCATCCGGCCGGGCGACGTTGTGCTGAGTCAGCTCTACTCCGTAGTTATGGGGTGCCGCTAAAAACCGAAAATGACGATCCTCAAGGGCTCGATCCGGAGGCACAAGAATGGCATGTGTTCCGGCCTGAATGACAAATCCGACTACCACGGCGAATGTGATCAGGGCAACGACGGCGGTCAGCATGAGGGAGCGGAGCAGGGCAGACACAATTTTCATGCGGACTTCCTACGATACCCGACGCAGGAGTCTTTCAGAAGAAAAAATCGATCCTTGAGATCTATTCGCCGAAGCCGGATTCGACCAGCTCGGTGAGGACGTCGAGCGCCTTTTCTTCGTCCTCTCCTTCTGCTGTAAGAGTCAGGACGGTTCCCTGAGCGGCAGCGATCATCATGAGGCCCATGATGCTTTTGCCATTGATCTCCTCGCCATCTTTTTCGACATAGATCTCCGAGGAAAACTCACTGGCCAGCTTCACGAACTTCGCAGCAGGACGTGCGTGCAGGCCGTCTTCGTTGCAAACTGTTACCTGTCGGGAAGCCATAGAGTGAGTGAGAAAAAGGGAGAGGTTGCGAGGGATATAGCAGAATTCAGAAAGAGAGTCACCAGATAAATGCCAGTCACACGACAGCTTTGCGTTGATCGCGCATCGCCTGGAGGAGTTTTTTGTTGAACTCTACGGCGGTGTCGTGGCCGAGGCTCTTCAGCTTCTGATCCAGTGCGGCTACCTCGATCAGCTGCGCCATGTCGCGACCGGGCGCTACTGGGAGCTCAATAAGCGGGATCTTCATGCCAAGGACGTCGATGTGCTGCTTGTCCAGCCCGACGCGCTCCATGTTGTTGATGTTTTCCTCCCGCGTCAGGCGGACGACGAGATCAAGCCGCTTCTCCGTGCGGAACGTTCCGACGCCGAAGATGGCAGCCACGTTGATAATGCCAAGGCCCCGCACCTCCATGTGACTCTTGCCCAGATCAGGGGCGGTGGCGATCAGCTCACGATCCTCGATATTGCGGATGCGCACCATGTCATCGGCCACCAGACTAGCCCCACGGCGAAGGAGCGAGAGGACGGTTTCGCTTTTGCCGGTCCCGCTGTTCCCTTTCACGAGGATACCGATGCCCATGACGTCGACCATGCAGCCGTGCTCGGTAGAGGTAGGGGCGAAATCCCAGTCGAGACGGACGGTGGCGGCGTTGATAAACTCCATCGTCACCAGACAGGTCTGAATGACGGCGATGCCAGCCTCATTGGCGATTTTGAGCATCTCCTCCGGCAGAGCGTAGCTGCGGCTGACGATGATGCAGGGGATGGGCTGACGGCAGAAGTCGCGGAAACGCTTGATGGCGTTCTCTGGCTTCAAGTGCGCCAGATAGGCCAGCTCTGCATTGCCGACGATCTGGATGCGGTAAACGGCGAAGTAGTCATAGAAGCCGGTGAAAGCCAGGCCCGGGCGGTTGATCGTTGGCTCCTGGATGAGTCGATCGAGGCCGACTGTCTCACCGAGCATCTTCATGCAGAGATCATCCTGATGGCGCTCGATGAAGTCGCCGACGGTGATCGAGTTGCCGGGGCGTTCGTCGTTGAGAGGGGAGATGGTGATCATGGAAATGGGCAGAAACAGCGGGAAGTAACCTGTAGCACGGGCAGTGAGTGGCCCAAACGAAAAAAGGCAGGGCTTTCGCCCTGCCTTTCAGTTTCTGGTTGTTTCAGTATGAAGCGAAACAAAAGTCGTGTCGGCGGCCTAGAAGTAAGTGCGGACGCCGAAGAGGGCCGTGCCGGAGTCAATGTCGTTGCCGTTTGAGGCGTTTTGACCATCGGCCCACTCGTAACCAGCCATCAGCTTGAGGTTCTCGCCGCAGATGAAGTATTGAAGACCTACATAGAAGGTGTGGTAGTCCTCAACCCACTGACGGCTTCCAAAACGCTGAGTCCGCTGCTCACGACCGGAAGCCATGTAAGCGTAGCGACCGACCAGCTCGAGCTTATCGGTGATCTCATAACTTGGGAGGATCACAAGACCCCATGTATCATCTCCAGAAGGAATGGGTCCTCCTGATTCACGGTTAAAGCCAAAGATTAGGTCTGTGAGAAGGTTCAGGCGTCCGAAATCGTTCTCCGTTCCGAAGGAAAGAGCGTGTTCGTAAGCGCTGTCGAGACCCACAGCTGCGTTCCCGCGTGCATTCGCCTGACCGCTGGAGTTGTTGGTGTAGACATAATCGAAGAAGAATGTCGATTCGTCTGAGATGTCCTTGCTGAAGCGGTAGCTAGCTGCTCCGCGGGTGTCAAAGTCAGGCCAGTTCTTCCCTGAAGAGCCGGCACCGCTACCCGGTCCCGCGCCATTAAGCCACGCTCCCAGTTCATGGCTCGCTCCAGCTGCTTTAAAACCGTAGACGGCACCCCATGGACGTTGACCAGCAACTTCGTTGACGATCTGTGAACGCTCGATGGTCTTAATCTTCTTGGAGGACATCGTATCCTCACGAGTATTTTTGAGCTTCTGCTTACCAACAGTTACATACTGGTCATCCCACTTCTTCTGGATGTAAAAATCCTGCCAATTGTCCAGCACCCGATTCTGGATCAATCCGGGGTTATTGGCAAGGTTTGCTTCAGCGAAGAACTTGTAACCATCACCGAACCGAACGTCCAAACCAAGACGGAAACGGCGGTGCTGCCAGAACTCAGCTGCATTGCGAGTCAGTCCATCATCTTCGGTAGAGTCAATATACTGACCGTGGTAACGGCCAACAAGGCTGACTGATTTGATGAATCCATCGCCTTCGTAAAGGTCGCCGTAATCAAAGATGTCGCAAAAGCTCCAACCAGCGGGTGGTTCGATTGGCATCTTGTCGTTGATAACAGGTGTGTATTCACCTGCCATTGCTGAACCAGCTGCGGCCATAGCGGCAGTGGCTACCAGGGTCTTCAGTTTGTTGTTTTGTCTCATGATGGTAAGATAAAAATCTTTTGATGTCGGGATGGTTCCTCCAAAAAAGAAGTTCCGCGAACCTTCAATTGTTACAGCTTGGTCACGAAGGACTTGCCGAGACGATCGAGAGGGCGCTTCCCGAACGCTATCTTATCTAAGCACAAGCGGTCGCAACTTTTTTTGTGTGACAAATCACCTTTCTCTAAGAATTGCCATTGACGCACGTTTCGCCCGTCCTCGTGCTCGCGAGGCGATCATAAGCCCCTGCCGGATCTGACACAAGAATGAGGCATTGCGCGGCTTTTTGGCCTCGACTTCGCGACGGCGGCTTGGCAGGGTTTCGGGGACAGTGCTGGCGCTGACCACCACCCCTTTTTGTTTCACCTTTATTCAAACGATTTTTCAAATGGCTTACGTCGAGACCAACGGCATTCAGATGTTTTACGAGGAGCGCGGCTCCGGGGACCCTCTACTGCTCATCATGGGCATCACGGCCCGTGGCGAGGTGTGGGAGGCGCACTCTAGCTTCTGGGGCGAATCCTTCCGCGTGATTACCGCAGACAATCGCGGTGTCGGCCTGACGGACAAACCAGCTGGCGACTACTCCAGCGAGATGATGGCGGACGACTATGCCGGGCTACTTGACTCCCTCGGGATCGACAAGGTGCGCGTCGTCGGCGTCTCTATGGGATCGATCATCGCCCAGCAGCTTTGTCTGCGTCACCCAGATAGGGTCGAGAGTGCCGTGCTCATGTGCCCATGGGCGCGCTGCGATCGCTATGCGAAATCTGTCTTTCAGCACATGATCGACTGTAAGGCGCATCTGGATAACAAACAGTTTCTCGAGTTTATCCAGCTCCTGATCTTCACAAAGCCGTTCTGGGACAATGACGGTGCCTACGCCAGTCTGGTTGACGGACGCGAGGACTTCGATGCCAATCCCATCCCGCAGCCGCTGCACGGACTGAAGGGGCAGGCGGCTGCCTGCGTGAACCATGATGTGCATGATCAGCTGGGTAACATTAAGGCCCCCTGCATCGTCATCGGTGGTAAGGACGACATTTTCACTCCGCTCTGGATGGGGCAGGAGGTGGCAGAGGCCATTCCGAACTGTGATACCCACTTCTACGACGATGCCGGCCACGCCTTCCACTGGGAGCAGCTGGAGGACTTCAATCCCCGAGTGCTCGATTGGCTGAAGGCTCACTAAAATCTTTTCTCAACAAACAACCTCAAACACTACGACGATGTCTAAAATAGAATTTGGTTCACAAGTTTACACCTGGTTCATGCAGGGCGGTGGCGAAGGCTACGCCAATAAGCTGGATCACATGATCAAAGTGGCTGCTCAGGCTGGGTTTACCGGTATCGAGCCGATGATCCTCGAGCCTTTCGACGATTACTGGCTGGGAGATCTCAAGGATCCAGCCAAGCTGAAAGCCTGCCTGGAAGAGAACAACATGAAGCTGGCTGGCTTCTCTCTCGTCTGCTCCTGGGATCAGGTGGATGAGACGGACTCTGAGAAGGCCGCCTGTGATTATGCAATCGAGACACTCCTGCAGTTCCCCGGCTCTAAGTTTGGCACGGTGCCTCTGCCAACGGATCGCAAAAATCTTCAGGAACGCCGGATGAATCTTGCGAAGAACGTCAATAAGGTATCTGCACGTGCGAAAGCGGCTGGCCTGGAGTGCTCGTTCCACCCGAACAGCCCGCCAGCCTCCATCGTGCGCACACCGGAAGACTATGAGGTAGTGCTGAGCAGCCTTGATCCAACCGTCACCGGCTGGACTCCTGACGTAGGTCACATCATCCGCGGGGGCATGGACATCATCGAGACGATGGACAAGTGGCAGCACCTGGTGAACCACGTTCACTACAAGGACTTCAGCGGAAATGGGCCGGAGCCATGGGCACAGATGGGCTCGGGGAAAGTCGACTTCCATCGTATCACAGAGTGGCTGGTGACCCGCAACTACGAAGGCTGGATCATCTGCGAGGATGAGTGCCACCGCGCCATCGGCGAGCCGGACGAGGTAACCATCCAGAACGGTGAATGGTGTAAGGAGAATCTCCAGCCGCTGCTCGGCTAAGACCTAGGCGATTCGATCTTTTGATCTCTTGGAGAGTCCGCTCCTGATACCGGGAGCGGACTTTTTTATACCCTTGGAGACCGTTGAAAAACTATGCAACCGATGATGAGAGGAAATATGGGGTATCTTTTTGAAACAGCGGGGGGAAGGGCTACTCTCACCCTTCGGGCTGCAACCCTGATTCCGTCTGGCTGCGTTCCTCGTTGCTCAGGTAGCTATGGCTACCATCGCTCCTCGCGCCTTGCCAGCCGAAAACAGGGTTACGGTCATCGCTCACCTAGTTTTTCAACGGTCTCCTAGCTGAACGGGCACCCCATCTGCCAACAAGAAAAAACAGGGCGAGCCCCAGGCCGAAGGTGAGGGCAATGAGCAGGATGTGCTGACCGGTCAACGGCACGATGACGATGGCCGTGAGGAACTGCACCGCAATGAGGCAGAGCAGCAGACCGACAAGAGAGCGACGCTCCCACCGTGCTGCCAGTCGGGCTCCCAAGGGTGCACCGATGGCTACTACTGGAACGGCCACCCACCAGTAGCCCCAGGTGGAGGCCGCGATCGCCTCGCCCCCGAATCCGAGCGAACGAAAGAGAAATCCGGCGAGGCTGATGGCTGCCATGAGGATGACGGATGTCGGGGTGGCGACCTTTTCACAGACTCGGAAGCCGAGGACGAGGAGCGAGAATACCAGGACATCGATCCCGTTTCCCACCTGTCCGCTGACGAATCCGCCAAGAGCTGCGACTAGCGAAAGAGTAGCGATCTGTCGGCGGTTCAGTCTTGCTCCGTCGCTTAAAGACATTTTCCGGAAGCTCCGTCCCGGGCGATTGATTGCGAAAAGGGCGCATCCGAAAGCCAGCCATAAGGAGACGAAAAACAGCTTGCTCTGATCAGCAGCCAGCAACGGTTGGTCGAAGAGCAAACTGGCCAAGACACCGAGGCAGCCAGCTGGAAGCGCGATGGCAATGGCTCGATGATCGATGGAGATTCTCCGGATGAGGATTGCCACACTGGCCGATGTCATGCCGACAGACTGAATCATGAGACTGAAGTCGCGTGCCTCCGGAGGCGGTATCCGAAAGGCGAGGGTCATGACGGGGAAAGCTACTGCCCCACCGCCCTGGCTCGTCGATCCGGCGATGAAAGAACCGAAGGCCATGGTGATGGACATGAAGTAGTTCTCCGCGAAAAGCAGCCAGCGATCGCCCATCTGCATGCCGACCATCCACAGCAGCCAAACGAGCACAATGAAAAGAAAATCCCAGGGGAGGGAGCGGAGGAGGCGGGCCATAGCAGTCTCTTGATGGGAGAAACAGGAGTGACGACTCTCTACCCCTGTTCGGCCGCTTTTTTATTCGAGGTATTGCACCTGATTTCCGCCGCGAGGGGATGTGCCGCCCTGGCCTCCGCTCGCTAGGTCGGCTACGACGCGATCCCCGATGCCGGGGTTGCCAGTGACGAGTTCGGCGCTGAGAAAACTGCGTTTCGTGGCGGTGGTGGCAGCTAGCGTTCCGCTGATTTGACCGGATGGAGAATAGGTGATGAGCGATGTCCCCGGCTCGATCGACCCAGCCTGGCGGGATTTCACGAGCACGAAGGAACCCGTGGTCGAGACATGATGGACAGAGCCGATGGGGATCTGCTGAGGCGGTCGTTGCGCAGCCGCGGAAGGAGCGGGCTGCTGCTGGCCGGGGCTGTCCTTTTTCGCAAAGGGTTTCGGTATCTGCGCAAGAGCCGCACCGACCTTCTTATGAGGGCCGCCCGTTGTCTGACAGGCGGTCATGGTCGCACTGAGCGACAGGATGAGGGTGAAAGCGAGCAGGCGCATGGTGAAGCAAGGTTTCGTCATGCGCGGGAGTTGCAACTTTCTTTTTAAACGGGGTGGGCTAACTTCGGACTGATGAAGCTTTTCGTTTACGGGACGCTGAGGGCTCCGAGTATCTGGGAGGCCGTGACCGGCCTGTCCTTTGATCAATGCGGCGGGATACCGGCAACATTAGACGGATACCGGATCGCCAAGGTGGCGGGTGGGGAATTTCCCGGGATCGCCAGAAGTGAAGTCCCTGATGATGTGGTGAAAGGCCAGCTTATGCAGGGCTTCACAGAGGCAGCTATGGCCAGGCTGGATTCCTACGAGGATGCCTTCTATGACCGGATCGAGGTCGACGTCGATGCCGATTCAGGCGATCGAGAGACTGCCTGGGTCTATGTCATCCCGGACAGCCTTGCTGCAAAAGTCCTCTCTCCCGAATCCTGGGACTTCGATGAATTCATGGCTACCAGTTATGATGCTTACTTTCAGGCCCACTTCGGGTGACAGGTGGATCAGGACATAAAACCCTTTACCACCTGGGCGGGGTTCACTCCAGTTAGTTTCTGGTTCAATCCCTGGAAATTGACGGCTAGGTGTCTGTGGTCAAAACCCATGAGGTGCAGGAGGCTCGCGTGGAAGTTGCGCAGTGGCACTGGGTCCTTCGCCACTTCATAGCCTACCGGATCAGTTTCACCATAGGTGAAGCCCGGTTTCACTCCAGCTCCCGCCATCCATGTGGTGAAGGCACCGGGGTTGTGATCGCGGCCTTTGAGTTCCATCTCCCCACCTCCACGATTTTCACGCATGGGAGTGCGGCCGAACTCTCCGCCCCAGACGACTAACGTATCC
>JAHDFZ010000039.1:18731-20504 GCA_020627905.1 Verrucomicrobiota bacterium | reverse complement strand
TTTCCAGATTGGCCTCGGTAGATCCCACCGATTTATCGCGGAAGTTCTTGAGCTTCACCATGGGCACGCCGGCATCGCCAGCGAGACACTCGACGAGATAGGTCTTGCCGGTTCCAACGGGTCCGCAGAGCAGGTAGCCCATGGGCATGGCCGCTAGATCCCCCTGCTTCCACAGGGCGATGTCCTGGCGCATCCAACCCTTCACTGCTTCATGCCCATAGACGCGGTCGAGAGATTTGCTCGGCTCGACAAATTCGATCAGCCCATTCGCTTCCCGCTCCACCAGCTCTTTTTTGAGCTTTGACAGAGACTCTTCATCGAGCGGTTCATTGCGAAAATGGCGCAGCCGCAACATCGCACGAATCGCTGTCAGGCTTGTCCCGCGGAGACGCTCGGCCAGGAAGTCATGCTGCCCGGTAAAGGCCGACAGGGCCTGGGGAAGCTCTGTCTCCCAGTGAGCGAAAGCCTCACGCAGCCCGCTCTGATCCGGCATCGGGATCTCCACGAGAGCTGCACGGGAGTTCTGGGCGAGCATCTGGTGCAGATCATTCAGCTGCGGGGTGATGAGGAAGGTGGCGAGGTGCTGAGACAGGAAGTGCTCCTCCTTTGACCAGGAGCGAATGACAGAAGCCATCGAACTGAGCTGATAGTCACGCGATTGATTGGTAGCAGGAAGAACCAGCTCAGCCGCTGACAGGATGATACCAAGATGGAAGTTCTTGCCGACCAGCCCGGCTGGCTCAGTCGAGTCAGCCTCCAGATTGCGCAGGTTCACACAATAACGAAGAAACTGGTCGAGAAAGGCGATCGCTTTCGCCGGCTCATGAGGCAATCGAGCGCTGTCATGAAAACCCAGCTTTTCGAATAACTCCTGCCCCGCTGCGACTTTCAGCCCGGAGCCCAGCTCGTAATGCAGAACGAGATCGAAGCGCGAGAGCTGGACATCCAGCAGATAGTCCGTCAGCAGCCCCTCTGTCACAGAACCGGTCTCGCCTGGTTTCTGAAACAGGAAAAAGTCATTTACGTTGCCATGGAGAAGAAACTGATTGGTCGCCCCGGACAGGTAATGCTCGCGGATGCTCTCTGCCCATAGGGGGTGTGACGATTCTTCTGACATGGTTCCATTTTAGCCAGATCTCCCCGCCGCGCAAAGCGCTGTTTTCACGATAGCCTGCGGTTCTGCGGCGGTTTTTCTCGTGGAAAATCACTCTTTTCAGTCCAGATTCGCGCCCGCTCATGAAACAGACTGTCCAGATCCATCGCGCGCCGAACGGACTCTCTCTCGCTACTGTCGAGATGCCTCACCGGGAGAGTGTCTCTCTCGGCGTATGGTGCCGCGTCGGCAGCCGACATGAGTCAGCCCAGCAGTATGGCATGGCCCATCTGGTCGAGCACATGCTCTTTAAAGGCACGGAGACTCGGACGACTCTCCAGATCAGCCGTGCCATCGAGAGCCTGGGCGGCTCTCTCGATGCTTTCACCGACGAAGAGCAGACCTGCTACCATGCCCGCGTGCCAGCAGGAGCAGAGGCGGAGACTCTCTCAGTCGTAGCTGACATGTATCAAAACTCGCTGATCGATCCACAGGAGCTTGAGGCGGAGAAGCAGGTGATCAATGAGGAGATCGCCATGGTGCGCGCGCAGCCCTCCCAGCATATCGAGGACCTCATGAGCGAGGCACTCTGGGGAGTCAATAACCCGCTCGGTCATTCGATCACGGGCACCACTGAGAGTCTCGCATCCATCGATGCCCAGCAGGTGAACGAATTCCTT
>JAHDFZ010000039.1:0-18721 GCA_020627905.1 Verrucomicrobiota bacterium | reverse complement strand
CCTTCGCCACTCCTACACGGGAGCTAACACCGTTGTAGCCGCCGCCGGAGCACTCGACCATGAGTCGCTGAGAGACATCGTCTTTGAGCAGTTCGGCGCCATGCCCGCGGGAGAACTCCTGGACTGGGAGCCAGTGGGACCTTTCGGCGAACACGGGCGTAGCCACCGTTTCGTCTTTGCAGGAGATACGGAGCAGGCTCACATCGCCACCGCCTTCCCCTCGGCCAGCCGCTACTCACCCAAGCGCTATGCCCAGAAGCTTCTGAGTGTCATTCTGGGGGAAAACATGAGTTCGCGGCTCTTCCAGGTCATTCGAGAGGAGCATGGTTTGTGCTACGAGATCCAGAGCGATATCGTCTGGTTTTCTGAAACAGGTGCTCTCACCATCGATCTGGCTCTCAGCCCGGACAGTCTTGAAAAGGCTCTCGACCTGATCACCCTGCAGCTCACCAACCTGGTGGCAGAGGGAGTTACAGATCGGGAGTTGGATATCGCAAAATCCTATGTCATCGGCCAAAGTAAAATCGGTTTCGAATCGACAACAGCGACGATGAACTGGGCTGGTGAATGCCTGTCCTTTTTCGACGAATTCGTCAGTCCCAGCGATGTCTACGAGAAGCTCGCCGCCATCACAAGGGCCGATGTCCAGGCTGCTGCAGAAGAGCTTTTCTGCAGCGGGAAGATCGCGACGGCGGGGATCGGAAACCTGCCGACCCAGCAGGCGGTTCAGGCCTGGCTCAATTCTTAGGAGAGTCCTCCTGATCTTGATTTCTGACAAGGCGAGTCCGCCACTCCAGCAGCGGGAACCAGCCGGGATCGCTCGGTTTGACGAGACCGAAAAAATACTGATGAAATTCCGGCGAGGCATGGGCAAAGCCATCTGTCCGCACCACGCCACCTGGCCGGACCTCGCCGGAGCTGCGAAACTCAGGCAGGGCAAAGTGCAGAACTTCCGCTCCAGGTTCATCACTGATGATCGTGATCTCGGGCATGTATTCCACCAATACCCTACCCGCTGATAACCTCGGTTTAACGAGGATCGAAGTCGATAGTTTCGTCGTGCTGAATACTGGCATCGGTATGCGATTGGGGAGCAGATTGAAGAACGCCGGACTAGTCTGTGCCTGTTCCTGAATGGGAATGCGACCCACCTGCCCAGCGCCCAACACGGGCGATCCATAATCGATAAATCCATCTAAACGACTGGACTCCTGATCAATATCGACGACGAGCGTGCCGTCCGGTAGCGTTGTTGTCACAGCCTCCTGACGGAAGCCGACAAAACGCTTCTGGAACTGCGTCGGATGAGCTGGCGCGAAGGGCACCGCCGCCCCACTCGTGAGTCCGACCTGCGAGGGGATCTGTGGAGGAGACCACTCAGTAGGCACAAAAATTTCCTGACCTACCTCGATCTCCTGCCGTCGAGGTGTCAGATCTGTGCGCCCTTTCAGATTGAGAGAAAGAGCAGGCGCGGTTTCAAAAACCATGCTGGCGACCGCCGTTTCCAGTGCCGCCAATCGCTCAGCGCGATCGGTGACGAGAGCTACACCCTCTGCTGGAAGGAGTATGAAACGACCTTCCTGGCTCAGGTAAGGATTTAACAGGGTCCTGACTTCGTCGAGTTGGGCGAACTGGACATCAACGCGTTTCTGGATCACCTGCGCCGAAGCCACCCCCGTCAGAAAACACCAGATCCACAGCAGCCGTAGCATGAGAAGAGGCTAGCACAGTATTGGATCCCGAGGAAAGGACGAAACGATAGAATAAAAAAGCTCCGCACCCGGGATACGGGTGCGGAGCCTGCAGAAGACCGGCGTGTCCGCCTACTTTTTCAGAGGAAGAATCTGAAGTGCATCGATAGAGACAAGACCATCGACATTCTCATTCGTGATTTTCACGCTATAGGTTTTTCCCTCGGTGAAAGGAAATGCACCAAGCCCGAAGAAACCTCTGCCGAGAGGCGGTGACAGGCGCTGATTTACGAAGACGGTCTCTGTTTCTTTGTCAGAGTTCACCTGAATCGGAGTCTTACTGGAGCGGCCTTCGTGTGCCTGGCTAGCGAAGCGGAGTTCGTAGTCACCCGTGCGAGGAATGGTGAATGTGTAGGTGGCCGAGGCGACAGTTTTTGGATCTTTTGAAGCAGCCCGTGTGAAGTGATAGCCCTCATGCACGTAGCCATCCAGACCGGTTCCATGCTTCCAGGCACCAGCAAGATCTGCATCGGCTTCGTCCACGACGATGCCGCTCAGCGTTTCTGGACGGATCCATAGCTCAGGCACAGGCTCAAGCGCAGGCAGCGCTGGATCAATGGCAGGAGTTTCATCAACCGAATTTCTGCGATAGTTACCTCTCAGTTTCATGAGTTCGACAAGCTCGGGAAGATGATCCTGATAAACGCCACGAGGATTTGTGCCATGCTTCTTCGCAATCGAAGCAGCTTTCCCCACGACGACCCCCATCATCCCGATGGTGTTCATCACACGAATGGTGCCCAAAGCCTCATGGGTGACGCTGATGTTGCGACCAACCATGAAGAGGTTCTCGATATTACGAGAATAGAAGCAGCGGTAAGGAACCGGATAACCACGCTTGCGATCGACACCTTTGCCATGCACCGCTACGGAGATGAATGGATTGTCAGGGAACTTTTTCGCATACTCTTCCCGCGGGTAGTGGAGATCGATAGACCATGTGCTGAGGACGGAGCCATCCTCGAACGGGCGCTTGTTCACGATTTCGTCTTCCGTGAGAATGACATCACCAAGTAGCTGAAGCGTCTCGCGGGTGCCGCCGATGTAGGCCATCCATTCCAACTCGGCGTTGGCATGCGCAGCACCCGTTTCGTCATAATCGGCAAAAGCACCTTTATTCTTGATGGCATTCCAGGCACCGAAGCTTGCGACGAGGTTCCAGTCACGGATCTGCTCAAGATCCAGAAGAGGATCTTTAAAGTAACCACTTTCCCAGAACCATTCTGCGTGAAACTTCCGGGGGTAGGGAAAATCATCCTCCGAGAGATCCAATGCCCAGGGAGTTTCTGGAAAGCTCGCTGGCTGATCGTTGAGCTTCCACAGCCACATGTTCGACATCCCCATGCGGACTCCGTCATAAACCGGTGTGTGGTCGGCGCCCGCCATGAGGCCAATCACGCCATGGCCGGTAGCGTCGCAGAAGAAATCTGCCTGAAACTCCCGGATCTCACTGGTGCGAGTATCGAAAGCACGAACGGACTTGATCTGAGAATCCGACTCCTTCACGACCTCGAAGGCATGGTGATTGAGGAACAGATCGATATTTTCCTCCGCGCTGACGATATTGAACTTTTTCGCATCTTCAAATTCTTCGTAGGGGCCGGGAGACTTTGATGCGGAGTCCATGAATTCTCTCACAATATCCCCGAGTGGATACAAGCCGGGAGGCGTTTTGCCCTTTGCCCAGACGCGCACCTCCGAGGACCCGTTCCCCCCCAAGACTGGACGATTCTGAATCAAGGCCACTTTCAACCCCATGCGAGCAGCAGAAATCGCCCCGCAGGAGCCTCCGTATCCGCCCCCCACAAAGACGATGTCATATTGCTTGAGGATAGGATCACCATCCACTCCCAGCATCTCGCGACGCCATTTCGGAAGCGTCTCGCTGGTATTGTCTGGCTGGAAATTTGCATCTTTCGACAGAACGATGGCATCCACTCTGCCATTGAATCCCTGAAGGTCGCGCAGAGCGATATCAGCCTTTCCTTTTTCCAAGTCTACGGTGCCTCCTTTTTCCCACGCCCAGTCAGCACCGCTCGCTCCGAAAACGTGCTCCATCGTTTGACCATTGATCGCTATCTGGAAGGTGCCGGGGGCTTTGCTCTCATCGACATGCTCCGCAAACTTCTCTACCCAGTTTTTCGTGCGCACCCATACGGTGTAGGTTCCGCTCTCGTCAGCCTGAAATTCGCCTGTCGCATCTGCGACGGGCTTTCCGAGTCCATGCGCCATGAGGTAGGGAGAGCCCATGATATCGATGAACTGAGTATCAAGCTTCCACCCTCCATGGTTCGGCAACGATTCAGCTTCGATAAGGATCTCGCTCGCCATGCTGGAGGCTGTCATAACCGATCCTAACGCTAAAGCAGCGTGGAGAGATCGCTTCCATCTAGGGGATTGTTTTTGTGACTTCATGCACTCTAAACATATCCAGATCGAGGTCGCGGGCATCTCCGGAGCGAGACTGATTCATGGCACACTTTTCGTGTCCAAAGCAAAACGCCTGCGCATCACAAGGAACTCGGTATTGGTGATGGCTACGTAGAGAGATAATGGACATCCCTATTTTGCGTGTTTGATCGTCGCGCTGCTTTCCGCTTACCTTCTCGAATCAAAAAGACGTTTCTACAGCTCTATCGCCTGGCCATTCTGGCTGGGATCGTGCTCTTCGTGCGCCAGCATGCAGATCGAGTGCGAGCAGACGGTGACTGGCCGATATCCGTCAATGAAGTGCAGGCTTTCTTACCGGAGGCGACCACTCTGCGCGCGACTGGAGATCAACGGAACAGCCTGGAGATCCTCGATAACCAGCGCAATGCGATCGGCTTTGCTATGAGGAGCATGCCCTACAGCAAGGAGATAGTCGGCTACTCCGGCCCCTCTGATGTGCTGATGATCACGGACAAAGACGAAAGGATGCTCGGTATCGCCATTCGCTCCAGCTATGACACCCCCAGCCATGTGGAGGATGTAGAGATCGACAGACGCTTCATGAAACGATGGAATGAGCGAACGCTCACCGAAGTCGCTGCGATCACCGACTTGAGTGATGCCGGCATCTACAGTGTCGCAGGAGCTACCCGCACCAGTGAAGCGGTGGCATGGTCCATCACCGAACGGGCGCAAGTCGGAGGATCCGCGGGAGCCGCAACAGCGGGACCAAAATGGCAGTGGGACTGGCGAGATACGGCGATGATCAGCTTTCTCCTCCTCGGTTGCCTTTTCGCTTTTCAGAAAGGGAAACGGCTTCAGAAGTGGCGCCCACTTTTCTCCATTGCCACGATTCTCATCTTTGGCCTACTCCTGACTGACCTGGTCGCTCAATCTCTCCTCATCGGCTGGGTAGAAAGCCGCGTGCCGTGGTATTCCGCCCTCGGCACGATTCTCTTTGTGTTTGCTGTGTTTGCCATTCCCTGGTTCACATCTCAGCCAGTCTACTGTCAGTTCATCTGCCCGCATGGAAACCTCCAGAGATGGCTGATGAAGGTCATCCCGGCGAAGCGGAAGCCACGGCTTGGCGAGGGGACAAAGTGGGCTCTCTCGTTTCTACCGCCGCTGCTGTTGATGGTCGTTCTGCTCACGAGCTTCTGGCAGCTGGAGCTCGATCTCGCCTCTATCGAACCCTTCGATGCCTATGCGCTTCGCGCCGCTGGCATCGGGACAATCCTCGTGGCGATCGTCGGGCTGGCTGCTTCGACGATCATCCCGATGGCATACTGCAAATATGGGTGCCCCACAGGCTGGCTACTCGACTTCGTGCGGAAGCGCAGCGGAAAAGATCGCTTCAGCCTCGCCGATGGGCTGGGTTTGGCACTTCTTGGCCTAGCCTTCCTGCTTTCACGTTTACCGCTGTCCGCTTTCGCCATTTAGCATCCCATGAAGAGAAAGAAGAAAGCGAAGAATTGGCTTCTCCTGATCGGCATGATCGCCACCCTGGGAGCCTGGATGATTCACCTTTCGCAAGATCGGCTACTGGATCAGAGAGTCCGCTCTCTGATCCTGACAATACAGCAAGGGGTGCAGCGCTACCATGTGGCAGAGGAAGCCTATCCACCAAAATCGATGAGCGGCATCGACCTCATCAAGCTCCTTCAGGAACGGGGCGAGCTCTCTGATGCCCTCGCAAATCCCTGGGCCTCAGGAGCACGATTCTCAGAATCTCCCACCCCGAACGGCATTGCCTACGAGACGGACATCTTCGCCGAGAGCTTTGCGATCATCGCCACAGACCCTGAGACTGGTGATGTGCTCTACCGCCTGGACAGCTCGGAAAACCCCTCCCTGGAATAAAAAAGGCAGAGGATCACTCCCCTGCCCTTCATTTGATTCCGTCTCGGGATTGCAGCCGAAATCAGTGCTCCTCACCCGGCTTGATATCCAGCGTTTCGGCACCCTCAAGGGTTTTCATCCACTGCCAGACCGCCTCGAACTGTGGCTGTGCCTTACCCTCCAGGAAGGTGGGGTTCAGGGCAGTCTTCTTATCGATGGTATACTTCGGCATGATAGTAAGCGGGATGAAGCGCTGCGGCCAGTGCATCCATGACTGGTAATAGCCATAGCGCAGGCGGTCGCTAGCGAACTGCAGGTTCGGACCCTGTCCCTCGAAAGCCTGGATAGCTCCCGTGCTGCCGTAACCATGACACGTGGTGCAGGCATACCCTGTCATTCCAGCAATCTTTTCGCCGAGGACCACTTGCTCAGTCCCGGTGCCTTCAGGTCCGTTGTCCGCGTTCGGATAACCCGCCCGCTCAGCAAGCCCCTGCGCCAGCTTATCGGCTCGGCTGGCGAAAGCCGGCATCCGAGCGTGAAGCCATGGACGAACGGCATGTGCTTCTCCTTTGAATAGAGACGCCAACCATTCTTCTTTCAGCTTCTCACCAGCTAAATCGATCACGGGGAGCTTGTTCTCTCCCGAGTGACATGACATGCAGTTCAACCGCTCCATCGTGCGCGTGGCATACTCATGGGGAACGTAAACGGCCAGAGATTTGCGATTCATGTTCGAGTTTTTGAAAGCCCACAAAGCTTGCTTCTGCTCAAGGTTAAGCCGCAATTCAGGAGCATTACCCTCTTCCGTTGAAAGACACCCTTCAGTTTGCCAATTCACATCAGAACCAAAGAGGTCAACGACCCTCTTTGCCGGAAACTGGTAGAACACATCTTTGTCATTATCATGACAGACAGCACAACTTTTCGTGTAAGCCTGCTTTCCGCGTTCAATATCACCGCCAATTGATGGAGGAACCGCCGGCTGCTCAGAAGCGACATAGCTCGCAAGCGCAAGCGCCTCTTCCTCGTCTAGACGCAAATCAGGAAACAAGGTGTCACGATGATGCTTACTCGGATTGCGAAGGAACTGAACAAGCGCGGCATCCTGATAGCGCGCATCTTGTTTGAGTTTTTCCATCCATGGCGTTAGATGCATTTTTTCCGCCAAAGAGCGGCCCTTGTCAGCCGTCGAAAGAGTGACAGTTGGAAGAGGCTCGGTTTTTAGAGAAGAAAGATAAGCTGCTATGTCCCCCGCCTCATCGGGAGCAACTGTAGCGCAATGTCCTTGCGGCTTTCGGATCCAGGACTCCAGCCAGCCGTTGTGATAGCGATTGCCAGCATTTTCGAATCCAGCAACCGTCTCGTGAAGCTCCGGCATGCCGGACTTGGTGTTGTTATCACGGTCTTTATGACACTTCATACACTTCGCAGAAGCAAACAATTCGCGGCCATGGCGAACTTTATCCATTGAGTTTTCGACGGTATCCGCCTTCGCTGTTAGCAGCTTCGGTGGAATCGGCTCCCACACAAAATCTTCGCCGCTCCACAAAGCCCGAACGCTTGTGTTCTCCCCAGATTTCTCAGTCCGCGTGACACTAGCGATCATTGGAACCGCTCCTGCCTCCAGGTTGATCTCGTTAGAAGTAATCGGCAATTCACCCTCAGCCACGACCTTTCCCGCAATCGAGAGTTTGGCACCGCCTTTACCGTCGAGCCGAAAACGATAGGTGCCACGGGATTCCGGCGCAAAGTCTGCAGACAAGGTCATTTCTTTCGCAAAGTTGCCGCTCGTCATGACGCTCGGAGTCCGGCGCGACTGACTGACGGCGAAGCGACTTAAGCGAGTGACGTCATTGGCGTTGCTATTCGCCATGATGAGCAACACTCCTGGGTCTCCAAGTGGCGCGGTTTCAATTTCAGGAAGATTCGTTAGGTCCAGCCCATGCTCGCTGAAAGACGAGCGCATTTTATGGACGGTATTCCAGATCGTTTCCTGAAAGGCCTCCCCATCTCTGGCAGCGAGATCCATCTTGATCTCCATCTGCATGGCCGGAGTCATATCCGGGATGTAAAGGAAGACCGATTTACCATCAGGCAAAAGCTTTGATGCTCTAACAGTCACAGGATCGATATTGTTAACTGCACCTTTCGACTCTTTCAGGAAATATTCGTCGCGCTCCTCCTGATCAAAGTTGTCGATGGAAAAGCGGCCACTCCCGTATTGAGGACCCCAGAGGTAATCCCACTTGGTGATCGTGAAACGGCGAGGATCATTCGCTGATGCTTCGTCAAGTTCGCGACTGAAACTGATGACAAGGCCGTTGTCGTGCGCCTTCATTTCCAGTGGCACAGGCTTCTCATTTCCAGAGTATCGGACACGCTGGATACCCGTGCCGCCATTCGTCTGCCAGCCTCGGAACCCAGCTAGGAACAGCTCCCCTGTCAGCGGGTGAAAGCGCCCACGCATGACAGCGGTGGTCAGGTCCACGGGGATCTTATAGACGCCGCCCTGGATCTGGCCGTCCACTTTCTCTTTGATAACACGGTAGAGCGAACTCTTACCATAGGACAGGTGCATGAGGGCTCCGCGATGGTTCTCCCACGCGAAATCCTCTGGTGTCCAGAACTGACTTCCACTGGAGTTATCGACATAGTAAGGGAACCAGCAGAGTGGCTTCGTGTAGTCGGTGGGAGCCCCTTCCAGCGGGCCTACATATTTGTTAGTAATGTGAGGGCGCTTGACAGAATCAGAAGAAACCCATTCGCTGGGAACGACGCCATGAAAGCTACCGCCCTCCGGCTCGGTCCAGGTGAGCTTACAGCGTGGCACATAGCTGCCCTCGTTTTCCCCTGTCGTGACCTCTCCGTTTGGTCCTACCCCGACTCCACCGGGAGCACGCAGTCCCCAGGCATGAGTGACGAGTTTTTCTCCGTCAGGACTAACTTTGAGCACGGCGCCGTTGTGTTCTGTCCACTCAGTAAACCCGCGCCCGCCCTGGTTGACCGGCATTCCTTTTGAAAAATAGAAATTTCCATCATGATCCGTCTGAAGATCAAAGGCGAATTCATGGAAACCCTTGGTGATCAGCACGTCATTGTTGAAACACTCGTAATAGTCAGCCTCCCCGTCTCCATTCAGATCATGGAGACGAGTGATCTGATCGCGTCCGAGGGTGTAGATTTCATCATCGACGATTTTAAGACCTAAGGTCTGGAACATACCGGAGGCAAAGCGGCGCCAGGTGATCTTCGAGAGAGTCGGATCAGCAAAGCCGGAGCCGATCCAGACATCACCGGTCCAGGTAGACGCGGCTACACGATCACCATCTGAAAAGAAATCGAATCCACCGAAACGTGTGCGCGCATTCCACGGGTTATCATCCGGCAGGCCGATACTGTCCGCTAGATAAGTAGCGTCTCCCGTAGCTGTGAGGGTGTCTTTCGCGATCGCCTTATTGAAAAGCGAGGGGCCGCCCTTGATTAGAGATTTTGGCTCGATCCCGGTCGAAGCCGGCGTCTGCTTGCCATCACGGGCAAAAGCGAGTGCGAATGTCGAAGCGGCGGTGCCTGCAGGGATAATGAGAACCGTGTCACCATTCCCTGCTTTTGTGAGGGAAACCCCATCGGGAGCGTTCACCAGAGTCGGCGTCGCAAATGAAAACGTCAGCTTCTGCTCGGCTTTAGCTGGAGCAAAACCCTCTGGCGAGAGCACAAGTAGTTGCAGGTCTTTGGTAAATTCAGCCGTCTGGAAAGTCCTGACCATCACCCCATCGACCATCTGGGGAAGCTCGAAAATCTCTGTGCCGCCCGCCGTGTAATGCAGGACTGTCCCGTCAGCGTGGCGATAGTGACCCAGAAATTCTGCCTGAGCATCAGGCAACGGTCCATTGCCCGTCTCTCTTGGGTCAGTCCAATCTCCGCTGATCGCGACACCTGGGCCGGATCGCGTGTAAGCCAGATAAGTCTTCGTGTCGGAGGACAGCACCGTATTTCCTCCGTGCCTGCCATCCCAAGGTGTCCCGGCGCGCTTGATGCCTCCCTCGGAGATACCGCTCATCCGCAGAGTCTCCGTATCAAAAAGAAAGGTCGATCCTTCTTTGGGGCCGACGAAGATAGCGAGTCCTTTCAATGCCCCAATCTCGCCCATCTCGTTACCGAGAGCAATGGTATCCGCCTGAAACCGCCCGGTATCGACAGTCAGGTGGGGGTCAGTTGACTTCAGCTCAGCGACTCGCTGATTGTGCATGGCAAGACGCTCATCGGTGCGGTCGGCAGCGCTAGCAGTCGAAATACCTACTGAGATCGCGAACAGGGCGAATGCGTGTGTTTTTTTGAACATAACAGAAAGATCCGGGGCCAATTGTATCGGATTTGGCAGTGTTCGCAAACTTGCGCCAACGAATTGGCATAATCGCGCTATCAACGATTTGTCCAATTCTCGTCAGCTGATTTCCTGGAAGACACGGACACGTTCCTTGCCTAGCGGGAGCAATGAGGCCACCTTGGGGAGCGTGAAATTAAACAGCCCCCATTTCGACCTTGCTGACCATCTGCGGACGCTCTTCCGCTCTGTCCTCCCCTTGTTTTTACTGATCGCACTGATCGGTTTCTGTTTCGTCCTGTTCCTCACCAGAGACGACCCGCCCCAACCAGCAGAGGCGGCCCCGACCACTGGCAGACTAGGGCTGATCGACACGGCCGGGGACGTGTTTGACCCCGCCTTTGCCACGCTTTCACCGCTGGAGCTCGCCCTCGCGCCGACCGATCCGCTCCTCGATTTCCCCATGGGAGGACGTCACGGAGCGCTCACTTATAATGCGCAGCCATTCCTCGAAAACAGTCATCTGGGCGATGACCACAACGGTATCGGCGGCGGCAACAGCGACCTCGGTGACTCCGCCTACGCCTCAACCTCGGGCTCCGTCGTGTATGCGGGCTGGGCTGGCGATGGCTGGGGGAATGTTGTCATCCTTCAACACCGCAGAAAAGCGGACGATCTCCCCTACCAGACTCTTTACAGTCATCTGGACCGCATTTCTGTCTATGTCGGACAAATTCTGCAGCGTGGCGAGAAGCTCGGAACCGTCGGCAATGCCAGAGGGAAATACCTGGCTCACCTGCACTATGAGGTCCGTGGCTACGCCAGCCTGGACGTCGGCGGCGGCTACGGACCAAATCCCATGGGGAGATGGAACGGCGAACTGTTCCACCTCACCCAGCGCGGAAGGAGCGCGTCTCTGGTCTCCGGAGCGATCCTTGAGTCCGGCGAAGGGGTGGATTGGGCGCCGAAGGAGCTTCTACCGCTCCGCCAATAAAGGCATTCAGCTCGGCGGTGTCCGATGATCACCAAAATACTTCTCGCTGCGATAGCGCAGCCACACACGCAGGGCTTGCGGGACTTTTTCCTTCTGCTGCTCCGTCAGCCGATCATATAACTCAATCGCCCGCTGGCGCTCGAAACGGCATGCCTTATTGCGATGCTGATCCCACAAGGATCGAGCCAGGCGGATACGACGGTTGACTTCTTTCACCAGAGCTTCGCCTGTCAGGGCATCAGGGTCGACTTTGTTTTTCTTCGCCGGCATCAAGGAAAACAAACCTCTGTTTTGATTGCGGGGCAAAGAAAACGTTTTTCCCACCACCATTCCTGTGGTTGGTAACCAACCATGGAAGAAGCGTCTCTGAGCAATTTTTTCACCACCATCGATTGGGTCGTCGTTTTCGGCTATTTGGCTCTGACCACTTTTGTCGGCCACCTGATGCGGGGGAAGCAGGCAAGCATCAACGACTTCTTCCGCGGTGGCCGCTCTCTCCCCTGGCCTGCGGTCTCGGGGTCGATGATCGCGACGGAAATCAGCGGGGTGACCTTCATCGGGGTGCCGGGGATCGTCATGGCGGTGCAGGGTGACTTCACCTATCTACAATGGGCCTTGGGCTCCATCTTTGCCCGCATCCTCGTGGGGATCTTTTTTGTCCCCCTCTTCTATAAATACGACATTTTCAGCCCTTATGACTACATGGGGCATCGCCTCGGGCATGCCATCCGGACTCTGGCCACGCTGATTTTCACCCTTGGCAGCATCCTCGCTCAGAGCGTGCGCGTGGTGGTTGCCGCCTTGCCGCTGACCATCGTGACGCCTTTCAGTTTTGAGATCTGCATCCTCATCATCGGAGTCTTTGCCATCGGCTGGACACTAATGGGCGGAATGCGCACGGTCATCTGGACGGATGTCATGCAGTTCTTTCTCTTCGTCGGAGGAGGGCTGTTCGCGCTCTTCTGGATGATCAACGGATTCCAGGATGGGTGGAGCGAGCTGATCGCAAAGACTCGTGCGGTGCCTGTGGGTGAGGGAGAAGTGATCAACAAAATGAATCCTCTTAATTTGAGCTTCGACTCTAAACTAGGCTTCACGCTCTGGGTGGCTCTTTTCGCCGTGCCTTTCCAGAACCTCACAGCATTCGGTGTAGACCAACTAAATGCTCAGCGCATGTTCTGCTGCCGTTCAGCGCAGGATGCTCGCAAGGCGATCATCTGGAGCTCGGTCGGGCAGTTCATCACCGTGCTCATGCTGCTGGTGGGAGCCGCACTTTTCGTTTTCTACCGCAATAACCCTCCCACCGATCCAACGCTCGTCGAAGTGCTCGGCTGGCAGGACGGTGCGCCGACAAAGGGCGATTTCGTCTTCCCGGCCTGGATTGTCACCGAGCTGCCCGTTGGTATCCGCGGCCTTATCCTCGCAGGCGTCTTCGCTGCTGCTATCTCCAGTCTCGATTCTATCCTCACGGCCCTGAGCCAGACTTCGCTCGCCATCTGGCTGCGGGATCGAAAGCATGACGCTCATAAACTTGTGGGAATCTCACGTGTGCTCGTCATCGTCTGGGGACTCGTGCTGACAGGGTGCACCTTCGCCATCGAAGCCATTCGAGATAACGTCCCCATCCTCCCGTTCGCCTTCGGCATGACCACTTATTCCGTTGGCCCTCTGCTCGGGATGTTCTTCCTGTCCTGGATGAATCGAGGAAACTTCGCCTCCATCTTTGCGGGTGTGGCAGTCAGCATGATCCTCACCGCCTTCACCCGCACTGATATCTGGGCTTTTTCGGGCAATAATGAGCTATTTGAAGCTCTGGCCAACCTCCCGACCTACCAGCTTAACGAGGAGGGCACAGGCGTCATCCCCCAGCTGAATTCTGTCTGGATGTGGCCCATCACGACGATGATCACCGTTGCTATCGGACTCCTAGGGAAACGACAGGTGGCAAGCGAAAAAATTTGTGAAAAATCCGCTTGAAGAAGCCTCGCGAGCCGCAGAGCCAAGCAGGTAAAGGCTTTGCGAATTATGGTAATGACAGGGCTGAAAAATTTAAAATTTTTCAGCCTTTTCTTGTTGTCGGCGACATGGGATTCATGTAACGATCTCGCCCACGAAACGCGGCTACCGGGCTACGCTCCGGAAGCCTCATCGTGAGGGAGGTCCAGCTCCAAACCCCTGTTATCATGGGGTATTGGAGTGTTCTCTCGTGAACCAAACCAGAGGAAAACCGCTTACACTCAACCTTTCAATGTCCGACGCGCCGCAGGATTCGACCCCATCAAAAAATTTGCACGGCGACCTGTGGCAGAAGGTATCGAAGGACCTTCGCGAAGAGCTAGGCTCCGCCACATTTGACCTCTGGTTGTCTAAGTTCTGGATAAAAGAAATTCTTCATACTGAAGTCGTCCTTATGGCACCGGGTTCCATGTATGCGATCTGGGTTGAGGAGAACTTCGAAAACGCCATCCTCGACTCTCTGAGGAAGCACATCCCAAACTGCTCGGGCGTCTGTTTTGAGGTGGTTTCCACCACGCCAAACCAGTCACCAGCTGATTTCGAGAAAGAAGAGACGTTTGTTGACCCTCTCGTCGATGTGTCGACGCCCACCGCCAGCTCATCTTCAAAGAAGCGGGCCGTGCACGAGACAATCGACGAGGATGAGCTGCTGAAGCGCGGCCGCAGCGCAGGACTCGTGGAGATCCACCGCTTCGAGAACTTTGTCGTTGGTGATAACAGCCAGCTGGCGAGCGCCGCGGCGAAGGCGGTTTCCGAAAAACCCGGCTCTACTTACCAGCCTCTGTTTTTCCATTCGGCCTGCGGACTGGGCAAAACGCACCTCCTCCACGCCATCGGCTGGGAGTCTTTGCGTTTGCGCCCCAAGTCCAAGATCATTTTCGTCACCGCAGAAAAGTTCGCCAACGACTACATCGACGCGATCCAGAAGAACAATCTCAGCAAGTTCCGCAATAAATACCGAAAGGCGGACCTGCTCCTGATCGATGACGTGCAGTTCCTCGGTCGTAAAGAAGGACTGCAGAGAGAATTTTTTCACACTTTCAATAGCCTTTCCGATTCGCGGAAGCAGATCGTGCTAGCCAGTGATTGCCCGGCCTCTGAGATCAATGAGCTGGAGGACCGGCTCGTTTCGCGATTTCAGTGGGGCCTGAGTGTAGAGCTGCACCGCCCAGGCTTCGAGACGCGCGCCGCTATCCTGCGCCGCAAGCGCGATGACTGGGCCATGGATGTCAGCGATGACCTGATCAATCTAATCGTCGAGCGCGTGCAGGGGAATGTTCGTCTTCTCGAGGGTGCCCTCATCCGTGTGGCCATGGTCGCTGCGATGAGCGACTCGACACTGACCATTCCCGAGCTTGAGGAGACCCTGGCTGACATCGCCGGAAATGAGGAAATCTCCCAGGTAGGCGTCCGCGAGGTGCAGGAAGCGGTGGCCGAGCACTATGATCTGGAACCGGAGATTCTTCGGGGCAAAAAGCGCACAGCTCGGGTGGCAGAGGCACGGCAGGTAGCCATGTATCTATCACGCGAACTCACCGAACTCTCTCTTGTGGAGATCGCTAGCGGCTTCGGCAAGGATCATGGAACCGTGATTTATGCGGTGAAGAAGATCAAATCCCGCCTCAGCTCATCAAACTCTCTGCGCAGCAGCGTGGAACTCATCCGCCGCCGACTCGTCCGCGACCGCGCCGGCAGCGGAGCCGCTAGGCAGGGCGCTTCCCGCGCCTCGGGAGCAAGCCTTCGCAAGAGCACGGAACCCCAGTTCGGTGATGACTTGAGGTTCTCCTCCGATTCGGAAACTTTGGCATAGACAGCCCTTTGATTCCGCTGCAAGATTCCTTCATTTCATATGAAGTTCGAGATCGAGAAAGATGTTTTCGTAGAGGCATTATCACAAGTGCAGAATGTCGTGTCTTCACGATCGACACTCCCTGTCCTCTCGAATGTCCTGATCGAAGCTGACGATCAGGGCCTTACCCTGTCGACCACCGACATGGACGTGAGCATCACAAGGAAGGTCGCCGCTAAGGTCTCTGAGGCAGGTGTCACTACCCTGCCAGTCCGCAAGCTCGTCAGCATCGTCCGCGAGATGATCGGTGGGGATATCTCCATCGATGTGTCAGAGGAGCACACGGCTACCCTTTCAGCTGGCCCCAGTGTCTTCAAGATCATGGGTATGCCGAAGGACGACTTTCCTGAGCTGGCTCAGTTTGGCGACGATGCGAAGGAGTTCACCCTCGACCAAGTGTTGCTGCGCGGAGCGCTGCGCAAGACCTCCTATGCCATCTCTACAGATGAGACGCGTTATGTCCTCAATGGTGTAAACTGCCTGATCGGAGATGGACTGCTCTGCCTCGTTGCCACTGATGGGCGTCGACTCGCTATGGTTGAGCAGGACCTTGAGTTTCCCGGCGGGGAAAATTTCAGCGCCATCATCCCAACAAAAGCGGTGCTGGAACTCCAGCGCGGAATCCTGAAAGACGAAGGCGAGGTCAAAGTGACCTTCACCTCGAACCAGGCCGCTTTCGAGGTTGCTGATACGAGGCTGATTTCCAAACTGATCGAGGGCAATTATCCCAACTTCCGCCAGGTCATCCCACAGTCGAGCAACCACCGGGTCACGGTCTCTCGCGACCTCCTGTTGGATGCCGTCAAGCGGGTCGGTCTTCTCGCCAATGAGAAAACCAATTCCATCAAGTTCACCTTCCGGGAGAACGTCATCGACATCACCTCCAACTCCCCCGATGTGGGCGAGGCCAATGAGCAGCTGGATGTGAAATACGATGGCCCTGAGATGAGCCTCGCTTTCAACCCTGACTTCGTGATGGCTCCTCTCAAAAACCTTCACCAGGACGAGGTCTACATCGATCTCATCGATGGCAACAGCCCAGGGGTCATCAAAATCGATGAGCCATTCCTCTACGTCATCATGCCGATGCGCGTAGCTTCCTAACCATAGCGAAGCGCGGCGAGTCGGGACGCCGCTAATAGCATCCGCAACCGATGGACTGGTCTCTCATCCAACAGCTCCTCACTGTGGGAGCTGTTGTTTTAGTGTTCATCGCCTTCATCCGTGAATGGGTCTCCCCGGATCTGGCTGCCATGGCGGCCTTTCTCTTCCTCGTGCTCATCGGAGTGCTGAGCCCTCAGGAAGCCCTCGGCATTTTCGGGAGCTCGGCTCCCATCACAGTCGCCGCCATGTTCGTCATGAGCGCCGTGCTGGAAAAAACCGGCCTGATCGAGGTGCTCGCCGGACGATTTGAACAGCTGGCAGGCAAGACTTTCCTGCGAACTTCCGTCGTCCTCCTGCTGCTCGTAGCGTTTCTTTCGGCTTTCGTGAACAACACCCCGGTGGTCGTCGTTTTCCTCCCCATCGTCCTCGCTCACTGCAGGAAGTTTGATCTTAAGGCCTCTCGCCTGCTCATCCCGCTCAGCTACGCAGCCATCGTCGGCGGCACCTGCACGATCATCGGGACATCGACGAATCTCATTGCCTCCGGCATCGTAGCCGATGCTGGCGAGACCCCATTCGGGATGTTTGAGGTGGGCAAACTCGGCATCCTTTTTGTCGTCGCGACCCTCCTTTATCTCATCCTCGGCGGTTGGCGACTCATCCCGGATCGCACGACGCTCTCGACACTCTTTGACTCCGAGGCATCGCAGGAGTTCCTCACCCAGGTCTACATCACGAGCAACTCCCCTCTCGTCGATCAGGTCTTTACGGAAACCCCTCTGGCTAAGCAGCGGCAGCTCCGCGTCATTGAGGTCGTCCGCGATGGGCGCCCTATCCCCATCCCGCTGAACGAACTGGTTTTCAAAGCCGGTGACCAGATCACCATGAAAACGCGCAGCGCCGGGGTCATGGAGTTGGCTGAGACGACTGGCATCGACCTTCACCCCGAGGGCGAGCTTGGCCTCGAGCACGTTCGCACGGACTCTGCGGTCATTATGGAGGGCATCGTTGGCCCCACTTCGCGCCTGGCGGGCCATTCGCTGAAGGAGCTGAACTTCCGCCAGCGTTTCGGCGTCGTCATCCTCGCCGTGCACCGCCGGGGGGTCAATCTACGGGACCGCTTCGAGAGCGTCGAGCTGGCTTTTGGCGATACATTGCTGCTCGAGGGCCCATCTGATCGGATGAATGAGCTCTTCCTTGAAAAAGACTTCATCAACCTCAGCAAACCGCAGGCGCAGACTCTCAGACGGTCAAAGGCACCCATCGCCATCGGCTCCCTGCTGCTCTTCATGATCGGCGGCGCACTCATGCCCGCCTACATCCCCATCCTCGCGCTGGCAGCGGTCGCCATCACGCTGATCACCCGCTGCCTCGACCCGGAAGATGCCTACCAGGCAGTCGAGTGGCGAGTCATCTTCATGATCTTCGGCATGCTGGGGCTTGGCAAGGGGATCGAACAGACAGGTCTCGCAGCCGTCGTGGCGAATGCCGCAGCCGACTGGTTTGCCCACTGGGGCCCCCACGCTGTGCTAGCTGTCCTTTATCTGCTGGCAGCGATCCTGACAGAAATGATCAGCAACAACGCCGTGGCAGCTCTGCTGACACCGATCGCCATCAGCCTGGCGGCGGGGCTTGGCGTGGATTTCCGCCCTTTCGTTGTCGCCGTCATGTTTGCGTCGTCCGCCAGCTTTGTCACACCCATCGGCTACCAGACGAATACATACGTCTACGGGGCCGGCGGTTATAAATTCACGGACTTCAGTCGCGTCGGCCTGCCCCTGGCGATTGCTCTCTGGCTCATGGCGAGTTTTCTCATCCCTCAGCTTTGGCCCTTCAAATAGACGGCGAGACCATCAATGTTCGCACTTCAGTGACGCATTTTTGTTCTTGCTTCCCCTTGCCCGATGCCCTAAACGTTGCGCCGCCCAGAGAGCCGTCATTTGGCGGAAGTCTCTAAAAACAGGACGCCTCACTGGGAATCGACCCCTTTCTGAACGTTCTATGGCAGCAAAAAAAGCGACCAAAAAGAAGGCTCCTGCTAAAAAGGCAGCTGCTAAAAAAGCCCCGGCAAAAAAAGCAGCGGCTAAGAAGGCTCCCGCGAAAAAGGCAGCGGCCAAAAAAGCTCCTGCAAAAAAAACCGCTACGAAGAAGGCAGCTGCCAAGAAAACGGCAGCTAAAAAAGCTCCTGCAAAGAAAACTGTGGAGAAAAAAGCTCCTGCTAAAAAGGCAGCTGCTAAAGCACCAGCCTCCAAAAAAGCGGCTTCTGAGACACCAAAGAAAAAAGGCACCGGCACGAGCGCTGTCCTGACCAAGAGAACTTCAGCCAAAGGCGTAGCCGTTAAGGCATCCTCAAAGGCCTCAGCCGTCACCAAAACGGCCGCCAAAAAGCGGTTCAATCTCTCAACCTTTGCGCGCCA
>JAHDFZ010000302.1 GCA_020627905.1 Verrucomicrobiota bacterium | reverse complement strand
GACGCTGAAGCTACCGAATACCGGACAGGCTGTGACTCATGACGTAGGAGAAGGCAGGGACATCCATCCACGGGATAAACAGAGCGTCGGGCGCAGACTGGCAAGGCTCGCTCTCGCCAACGACTACGGCATCGATATCGTTTCACGGAGCCCCTCACTGGATAAGACCGAAATTCTGCAAGGTGCTGTGAAGCTCACCTTTAAAGACGTAGGAACAAAGCTTTACAGCTTCGACTCACCGGAAATCAAAGGCTTCGAAGTGGCTGGAAAGGATCAGGTGTGGCACCCTGCAAAAGCCGAGTTGCTGGACAAGCAAACGGTTAAGCTGACATCGGAAAAGGTAGCCACCCCTGTCGCTGCTCGCTACGCCTGGGCGGACAACCCAGTGGCGAACCTGGAAAGCTGGGAAGGACTCCCCGTGACCTCGTTCCGCACAGATGACTGGAAGCGCTTTACGGAGCCGAGTAAGGAGGATTGAAGGAATCAGATCGCCTGTCGGTTGGAAGAGACCACTTGCGGCACGCGACTGAAGTCGCGCTTCCATAGTTTGCATCGTCCCTGCTATGGAATCGCGAATTGATTCGCGAACGACATCTGTCTCGGGCCGCCAGGTTTTCGGCAGGATGATTTGAAGTGGCCTACACAAGCCGTCGAGCAACCCATTCGAATCCGGGTCATTCCCGCTGCAACTCAGCGAAAATGCGACCGGACTCGCTAGAGAAAGCACTGATCGATCGCGAATCGCCCTTTAGCAGACGCGTATTGCTCAGGTGCCCTTAATTCGTCCTCACTCGGCGAGTAAAAGGCAGGGAGTTTCGCAATTTCCCGCCGCAGAAGCTCAAAGGCGTCGTCGATGGACTGTCGGCATAGGAACTTTTCCAGAAGCGATGCCTCCTCCTGCGGCAAGGTCAGCAGGACATATGGATCTGCACTCGGTTGAGAGAAAGGCGTCTCGAAGTGATCCGGGCTTGCCACCCACAGGGCGAGGGATTCATCCCGACGGATCCGGATAGCTGGGTAGCGCCTGATGATAGCTTCGCCGTGTTCCGTCAATCGTAGCTGCGTGGAGTCCTCAACAACGACTTGGGCGGGTTTCCTATCAGCCTCGATCCGTCGACCGATCAGAACTGAAAAAGCAGGACCTATTTCGAGGATAAGGGCGAAAGGCTGTTCGATCGCAGACGGCAAGGAAGCGACCTGGTCAACAGTCAGGGACCGGGGTTTTGTTTTCATGGTTGCCGTCGTCGAAGGCTATGCGGATCATCAAGTCGACCACGTGGCACGATTGGTGATACCTCACTCCTGAATTCGTCTACCGTTAGCATCAATCAGAATCACAATTTCCTCGCCTGCTGATCTGTAAAGGATATGGCCGGTATCGACGTTCAAAAAGATGCGCACAAAAGCTAAGGTTGAGGCAAACATGCTGAATTCAACCCATCGTTCAGGCCCACCAAATTTCTGTATTTCAGACCTCTTTTTATGGAGATCCGCCAGTTCATGTGAGCTTTGATGCATGCAGTCGCCAAGTAGCCAGAGACAAACCCACGAAGATCCGTCAGCGGCAGAGATACTGTTTACAAAAGGGTGCTCGACGACCTGCTTTATCAGCAGAACAATGGATTCAGATGTATGCGTCGTTGCTAGCGGCTCTTCCGGCGTGAAGACAATCCTGAGATGCGCTGCAGCGTGGTGTCCCACTTCTTCCCTCGGTTCAAGGCTAGCTTCCCAGACAGGTGCTCCAAAATGGTAAAGGTAGTGGTCATCGTCATTGACACGAAAGCTAGAAACTTTAAACGCCTGCCTGAACTCCTCTCTGAAAGGGCTTTCACGAAACAAAGCGATCGCTTTTTTTTCGGATGGGTGCCTCAGCGATTGTGCGGGATCCGGCCAACTTTCGGCAAGCTCATCCCGACCAGATTTTGCGATTGATCCATCAGTGAAATCGAAATCGTAAACCGATTTATCTGCCATCACCAGGTGGAAAAGGCCGTCACGAAAACCTCGTGGCTTTGACTGAGAACGCGGGAAAAAAGGCTCGCCTCTCTCAACGGCATTCTCAACTTCTATGTCTGAGATGAGCTCGTGCGCTTCGTATTGTCTCAATCGAACCCCCTTGTGATAAAACGCAACTACCGGATGTTCATGTGTGTGATGTGGGGCCCGCCTTGGAGCCAAACCAACGAGATGCTCGCCATCATCTGCCAGATGCCCCTCGAAAGCATACCAGCCCTCAGCCCTCCAGATTTCGTGAAGGGTTCCACTCCCGCCAATCGCATAGGCGATTCCGTAAGCTTTAGGGCGACCCTCTTCTCCGTCCTTTTTCTGAGGTGGTGCCGGCACCATTTTGAAGAGGTATTTGCCATTGGCACTGGTCGTCATCCAGACCTTTTCGGGGACGGGCCAGTGCGGCCAAGCGGCTGGTTGCAGGATCAGGAAGATCGCCAGGAGGAAAGAGAATCGTTTCATGAATCGCTGTGCATCTCATGACTTTAACAGACGCCAGTTCAGATGAAAAGCCGCAAGGGTCCAGAATCGGGAGTCATAGCCCAAACAGGCCCCTTCCTGCGCCTTCCCCACACCTTGCCAAGGCCTGAGATTCGTATAGATTTAGACAAATGCAGACACCACAACAAATCCTCGACACCTATTATCTGGAGACGCGCTGTATGCTCCTGGAGACCGCTGCTGTGCTGGACCGCTACGACCGTGCGGCCGAAGCTCAGGGACAAGCTGATTCCGAAGCCAAGCGGGAAGTGCTTCTGAAAGCTCTCACCGAGCTTGCCAAATCCGATCGGCGCGAAGATCGCGCGAAAACACTGCTCGAACTGTTCACGGAAATCCCCACCTAATTCCCTTTGCTATGCAGATTATCCAACCTCACTATCACGCCATCGCTCGAACCGCTCAGGACTACGAGAAAATGGCGATGTCCGGCGTGGTCGCCGTAGCTGAGCCTGCTTTCTGGGCTGGTTACGACCGCCGCTATCCAGAGACTTTTATTGATTACTTCGTCCAGATCACGGAATTTGAGCCGACGCGAGCTGCTCAATACGGGATCAGACACTTCAGCTGGGTAGCCGTTAACCCCAAGGAAGCCGAAAACGAGAGCCTGACCAATGAAGTGCTCAGTCAGATGCCGGAATTCCTCGACAAGCCTACCTGTCTCGGTGTGGGAGAAACGGGTCTTCACAAATCGACGAAAAAGGAGATTGCCTCGCTTCAGGCCCACGTAGAGCTGGCCATGAAACACGATCAGCTGGTTCTCATTCACACGCCCCACCTCTCCGATAAGGCCCACGGCACGCAGGTGACGCTGGATGTCCTGAAGG
>JAHDFZ010000301.1 GCA_020627905.1 Verrucomicrobiota bacterium | reverse complement strand
ACATCAAATGGCTGGGCTTTGACTGGGGAGAGCATCTGCGCCTCAGACTATTTCGAGAGGCTTTTCGAATGGGCTCTGGCACTGATCGATGCGGGGAAAGCTTACGTCGACCACCAGACCTTTGACGAAATCCGCGAGGGCCGGGGCAACACTCATGAATCCGGCAAAGAGAGCCCCTATCGCGATCGTTCTCCCGAGGAGAACCGCGCTCTCTTCCTGCAGATGCGTGAGGGCAAATTTGCCAACGGAGAATGCGTCCTGCGCGCTAAAATCGACATGGCGCATAGCAATCTAAACATGCGCGACCCGGTGATCTACCGCATCATGCATACCGAGCACCATCGGACAGGCGACACCTGGTGCATCTATCCCATGTATGACTTCACGCACGGGCAGAGTGATGCACTGGAATACATCACTCACTCTCTCTGCACGCTGGAGTTCGAGCATCATCGCCCCCTTTATGAATGGTTCCTCGAGCACCTGCCCACGCCGTCGAAACCGCGCCAGATTGAATTCGCCCGCCTCAATCTCACTTACACGGTGATGAGCAAGCGGAAGCTCCTCCAGCTGGTAGAGGAAAATCGCGTCTCCGGCTGGGATGACCCGCGCATGCCGACGATCTCCGGCATCCGACGCCGCGGCTATCCCGCCGAGGCACTTCGCAACTTCTGTAAAACCATCGGCATCACTAAATACAGCAGCACCCACGATATCGCTCTTCTGGAGAACGCGGTGCGGGAGTCACTGAACAAGACGGCTCGTCGCTACATGGCCGTGCTGAATCCGCTGAAGGTGGTGATCACCAACTACCCGGAGGACCAGGTGGAAGAGTTCGACGCCATCAACAACCCAGAGGATGAATCCGCCGGGAAGCGGAAAGTGCCGTTTTCCCGCGAACTCTACATCGAGCGGGACGACTTCATGCTCGACCCGCCGAAGAAGTTCTTCCGACTTTCCGTCGGAAAAGAAGTCCGCCTGCGCTGCTCTTACTGGCTGAAATGCGAGGAAGCCATCACGGACGAGAACGGCGAGGTGATAGAGCTGCGCTGCACCTATGATCCCGAGACACGAGGCGGAGCGAATCCTTCTGACGGCAGGAAAGTGAAGGCGACCATCCACTGGGTGAGCGCGGCCCACGCGGTCCCGGCGGAAGTCCGCCTCTACGATCGCCTCTTTTCCGAAGAAGACCCCGAGGCAGGCGGTCAGGATTTCCTGGATGCTCTGAACGCCGGCTCCCTCACATCTGTTACCAACGCACAACTCGAGACTAACCTCCGCGATGCAGCAATCGGTGAAACGGTGCAGTTTGAGCGACTCGGCTACTTCTGCGCCGATCAGGACACCACTGAGGAGGCTGTGGTTTTCAACCGCACGGTCAGCCTGCGCGACAGCTGGGCAAGAGCACAGAAGAAGTAGCGGGGCGAAGGGCGGCTGACTTCCGCCCTTCGCTGTTTCTTACGGCCGCAATTGCGGCGAGCAAGATCTTGAGAGCTCGGAGCCGACGGCTTTACTCAAAGGATGTCGAGATTCCTAGCTTTCATCTGCCTCTCAGCGACCCTGACGGCATCACTTCTGGCGGGCAAGTCCCCGAATGTCGTCTTCATCATCACGGATGACCAGGGTTACGGAGATATTTCCTCTCATGGAAATCCTATTCTAAAAACACCGCATCTCGATGCCCTCGCGGGGGAATCGATCCGGCTAGATGATTATCACGTAGCGCCCACCTGCTCGCCTACCCGCACAGCCCTGCTCACCGGTCACTGGACCAACCGCACGGGGGTGTGGCACACCATCCTCGGTCGCTCCATGCTGCGCCCGGAGGAGACAACCATGGAGACCTGGTTCAAAAACGCCGGATACGGGACGGCCATGATCGGGAAATGGCATCTGGGCGACAACTATCCCTTCCGTCCCGAGGACCGCGACTTCGACGAAGTGTTCCGCCATGCGGCCGGTGGTGTGGGTCAAACCCCGGATTTCTGGGACAATGGCTACTTTGATGACACCTTCATCCACAACGGTCAGCCAGCTCCCAGCAAAGGCTACTGCACCGATGTCTATTTCGAGCGCAGCAAGGCATTCATTGAAGATCAGGTTTCGCAGAAGAAGCCCTTCTTTCTGTATCTGAGCACAAACGCGCCCCACAGCCCCTTTCATGCTCCCGAGGACGACGCAGCTCCCTACCTGAAAGAGGAACTCGGACTGACCATCGAGGAAGCGCACTTCTTCGGCATGATCGCCAATATTGATGACAACGTCGGTGCCTTGCGAGCCTGGCTGGAGGAGAAGGGAATCGCCGAAAACACGATCTTCATTTTCACTACCGACAATGGCACATCAAAAGGTCAGCGAATCTTCAATGCAGGGATGCGCCGAGCGAAAGGCAGTCATTACGACGGTGGCCACCGGGTGCCGTTTTTCCTCCACTGGCCTGCAGGCGGCTTTGACGCGGAGAAACGCATCGACACGCTGACAGCACACGTCGACATCGCCCCCACTCTGCTGGATCTCTGCGGCATCAGCCAGCCTAAGGAAACGAAATTTGACGGAATCTCGCTGGAAGGGCTTCTGAAGAATCCAGCAGAGGCTTCGCAATCCTGGCCAGACCGCATCCTCGTGACAGACAGTCAGCGAGTCGTTGACCCGATCAAATGGCGAAACACCGCTGTCATGACCGAGGAGTGGAGGCTCAATAGCTTTGTGACGAAAGACGGCAAGGTGAAAAAAGAACTCTACGCCATCGATGACGACCCCGGGCAGGAGAACAATATCATCAAAGAACATCCTGAGGTGGTTGAGCGTCTGACCGCCTTCTACGATGAGTGGTGGGAGGACGTGTCTGAGGATTTCGGCACACCGGCTCGAATCATTGTAGGTCATGAGGCTGAATCTCCGTCCTTCCTCAATGCCCACGATTGGATCGCGCCGAATATGGTCCCGTGGAATCAGGCTCACATTCGGGAAGCCAGTCAGATCGCCGAGGCCCAGGGCTTCTGGAATCTCGATATCCACGCTTCCGGCACCTATGAGATCGAACTGCGCCGCTGGCCGCGCGAGGCGGATGCGGCGATCTCCGCCAGTCTGCCCGCAGGAGCGCCCGTGGCAGGATCCCAGGCATTTCGCGATCGCCCGGGGGAAGCAATCCCGGTGAAACGCGCCTCAATCAAAATCCAAAACCAGCAGATGAGTGCCGAGGTCAGACCCGACCAGAAAGCGGTCACATTCACCATTGAGCTGGAAAAAGGTCCAGCTGAGCTCCGTGCTCTCTTCAAAACGGACACCAGCAGCTGGGGTGCCTACTACGCCTATGTCCAGAAAATCGATTGAAAGCGGTTGACA
>JAHDFZ010000300.1 GCA_020627905.1 Verrucomicrobiota bacterium | reverse complement strand
TCATCCAAGCTGGATAACTCAACGTGCTCAATTTGCCTCATAGCCTCCTCAAATTTGTCTCAAAAAGTTTATCTGTCTCAATTTTAACTCAAACCAAGATCATTTATTCTCATTATTGCGACAATAATCAAGCGTCTTTTTGCTGATTTTTGAAATTTTTTGAGTATATTTTGAGATCTTTATGAGCAAATTGGATCTGGACGACATAATTTCTTACATCCCTGAGATGGATTTGAGTGAGTTGCGCACGCTTGAGGCTGCCGTGCGCGTGGCTGTCCAGATGCATGGGCAGAGTATACTCTCGACCGACCGCGAGCTACGGGTCGCCAAGCGCGAAGACGAAGGCCCCGGACTCGATGAGCAGGCTCGTGACGTCCTGACAGCAGCTGACACGCATCAGCTCACGCAGGGCGACCAAGCTTTACTCGCTGGGGTCATTCTGGCGGAAGGATATCAGCAGTCCGTCTTCTCGAGCCGAGACATAAATGATGTCATCGAAGAAAGCGGATCAGGACGCGTAGGCCACATTACCTCTACCATCCGCACTCTGATGACGCGCGACTTTCTCACCGGCACGACAAAAGCACTCTCGCTATCGCCAGAAGGGAAGGCGAAAGCACGTGGCCTCATTGGTATGATCCAGCGACGCGCAGCTTGACGATAAGGACTGTTTGACGAACCTTGCTCGCCCTCTCCACCTTACCTAAAAAACACCCATGTCTTACGCGAACGCCAATACTCCGAAATCTGGAGAAACCGCCCACCGCCAATTTTCTGCCCCCTTGGTCGATGGACCAGATCGCGCACCGAGCCGCGCCATGCTTCATCCCGTGGGCTTCACTAAAGAGGACTTTGAAAAGTCGATTGTCGGCATAGCCTCCACTTGGAGCATGGTCACTCCTTGTAACATGCACATCGATGCCTTGGCGAAAGAGTCCGTCAAAGGAGTCGATGCCGCCGGGGGTAAAGGGGTAGAATTCAACACAATCACCATCTCTGATGGTATTTCCATGGGCACGGAAGGGATGAAATATTCTCTCGTCAGCCGAGAAGTAATCGCCGACAGTATCGAGACCGTAGCAGGCTGCCAGGGAATGGATGGAGTCGTCGCCATCGGGGGATGTGATAAAAACATGCCAGCCTGTCTGATCGCTCTGGCGCGCATGAATCGTCCCGGAGTCTTTGTCTATGGCGGGACGATTAAGCCCGGCTGCCACCATGGAGACGATGTCGATATCGTCTCTGTTTTCGAGGCAGTGGGCAAAC
This sequence comes from Verrucomicrobiota bacterium, assembly GCA_020627905.1. Lineage (GTDB taxonomy): Bacteria > Verrucomicrobiota > Verrucomicrobiia > Verrucomicrobiales > DEV007 > Arctic95D-9. The sequence continues at coordinate 2,083 of JAHDFZ010000300.1, read as the reverse complement.
ACAGTGCCGGCGGCATTAGTGATGCAGAACTGGAAGGAGTGACCGAAACCGCCATCCCTGGCCCCGGATCCTGCGGCGGCATGTATACCGCGAACACCATGGCGAGCGCTATCGAGGCTCTGGGCATGAGTCTTCCCAACAGTTCGGCACAAGCCGCGGTCGGGGAAGAGAAATTGATCGACTGCTTTGATGCCGGAGCCGCAGTCGTTAACCTGATCAACAACAACATTCGCCCTCGCGACATTCTGACGCGAAAAGCTTTTGAAAACGCCATCACCGTAACAATCGCCCTAGGGGGCTCGACAAACGCCGTTCTCCACCTCCTTGGCATTGCTCATGCAGCTGAGGTAGAGTTGAGTATCGATGACTTCACCCGCATTGGCGAGCGCGTCCCCGTGATCGCCGACCTCAAACCATCGGGCGCCAACGTCATGATGAAACTTGTCGAGATCGGTGGCACACTACCGCTGATGCGTATGCTACTAGATGCAGGCCTATTGCATGGAGACTGCATGACAGTGACAGGCAAGACGCTCGCTGAAAACCTTGAGAAAGTTGATCCCGTCTACCCTGAGGGGCAGACAATCATTCGCCCTCTCGACAAGCCCATCAAAAATAATAGCCACCTCGTTGTGCTTTACGGTAACCTCGCACCCGAGGGAGCCGTCGCGAAAATCAGTGGCAAAGAGGGCCTTCACTTTTCGGGGACAGCTCGTGTCTTCGATTCCGAGGAAGAGGCTATGCAGGCCATCCTCGCGGGAAAAATCGTCAAAGGTGATGTCGTAGTCATCCGCATGGAAGGACCGAAGGGAGGTCCCGGGATGCGCGAAATGCTCGGCCCCACTGGTGCGATCATGGGAGCTGGGCTTGGGAAAGACGTGGCGCTTATCACTGACGGACGCTTCTCCGGTGGCAGCCACGGTTTTGTTATCGGCCATATCACTCCTGAAGCTTTCGTGGGGGGCCCCCTCGCTCTCGTCGAGGACGGAGATGGCATCAAGATCGATGCCGAAGCTCACGCTATCTCTCTCGAAATTAGCGAGGAAGAAATGGAAACACGCCGCCAGAACTGGACTCAACCGGAACCCCGCTATCGCCGCGGAGTGCTGGCTAAATACGCCAAGCTGGTGAGCTCAGCCTCCACCGGAGCCGTCACCGACGGTGCAGACGCCCTTTCTTAATCCTGACACCGTATTCTGCCCGTAGCTTTCTGAAACAGGCACAAAAGCCGCGAGCCCGCCTCGACTCCGGCTTGCCTGCCCTACTTCTCTTCGACTATCCTTCGGGATAGTTTTTTCGTTTGAGAAACACCTCTATCTCTATGCACCGCTCTCTTTTAGCTCTCCTCTCCCTCGTCGCTGGCAATCTTTTGGCCGCCGATCAACAGCAGCCAAACATCGTCTTCTTCTTCACCGACGATCAGACCTCCAGCACGCTGGGCTGTTACGGTAATGAGATTATTCAAACACCGACGATTGATCGGCTCGCCGCCGAGGGCACGCGTTACGAAAATTCATTCGTCAGTCACTCTATCTGCTGGGTAAGCCGCACTACCATCCTCTCTGGCCTGACAGGTCGGGGCTATGGGGAGCCCGGTAATCGGGAATTGGCCCGCGCCGAGGCCGTGCAAGAGCTTTATTCTGATATCCTGCGTGCCAATGGCTACCGAACGGGATATTTTGGCAAGTGGCACGCAAAAATGCCCAAGGGCTACAAGGAAGAAGACCACTTCGATGAATACCAGAAAATCGGACGCAATCCTTTCTACAAACAACAAGAAGATGGCTCCCTGCGCCATGCTACAGACCTGATTATCGACAATGGGGTCGACTTCATCAAAAATCAGCCAGAGGGTAAGCCCTTTGCCCTGAATCTATGGTTTAACGCAGGTCATGCAGAGGACAAAGACCGCCGTCCCGGGATCGGTCATTTTCCTTGGCCTCGCGGGGTCGATGGACTTTATGATGACATCGAAATCCCCGCACCCAAACTGAACCAGCGTGCAACCTTCGATGCTCTCCCAGACTTCCTGAAAACAACGATCAATCGCGAGCGCTTCTTCTGGCGCTGGAATACGCCGGAG
>JAHDFZ010000299.1 GCA_020627905.1 Verrucomicrobiota bacterium | reverse complement strand
AGATCAAAACAACCGCCCATCACTGTAACAAGTGAGGGCGGTTTTTTTGTGCCCGCGTTTTTGGGGCAATGTTACCGGATGCAGAATGCAGTCTCGCTCTGGTTATCCTTTCTGGAGAACGAGGATCCGATTCGTATTGGTCCCTTTAGATGAGTTGCTCACGCCCCAGCAGTTGGCCGTTTTCGTGAATTCCTGCTGATTGATCATCAGGCAAGCTGGCGAAAAGCCAGCTTTCTCAGCGATTGGGAGGACCAGGGTTTCCATTTTGATGCTCCCTTTGCGAATCTCGCCTACCTCGAACGCCAGCCATCCTCCGGGTTTTACGATGCGATAAAGTTCTTCGAAAACCCGTTTCATTTTTGCTGACCACTCCTCGACATTTCGTAGCTGCCAGATCGGCAGGCCCCTGCTGTCGATCCCGTGAAACCAGCAGCGCAACCAGTTATCTTTGCGATAGTCCACGACGTCGAGGAAGGGTGGCGAAGTCACAATGAGATCGACCTCTTTGCTGGGGATTTGATCTATTGAATCACACGATCCGACGAAGCAGGACGAGCTGGGACCAAATTGTTCTAAATTTCTGCGTTCTGCACAGTTGATGCGTGAGCAGAGTGATCTAGTTTTCGACAGGACGATGTCCCGGATGCTTCGATACTCAGGTGTTTGGCCGCGCTTCTGGTTGATGCGTCTTTGAGAATCTATGCTGACCGCCTGATTCGGTGGTAGTGTATAGACGGAGAGAAAGCCCTTCGAGTGGCCGGTCAGGCGAGTGGTAGTGACCATGCGGATCCACCGGTCCAAAGCATCGAGACTGCCACTTTCTGCGCGCTGCAGCAGATACGAGCGGAGGTGACAAATTTCATCGAGAGTTCTCGGGTGGTAGAATACGAGGAGCTCCTCGAACTCCGATCGACCCTCGCCAGCGGGTGAACCGCTGAGAATCTGGTTCAGGCGCTGTTCTAGGGTCTTCTGTTCCGGGATGCTTAGCCGCCCGCTCAGTAATGACTGACTGACTGGATTGATATCCATTCCCATCCCGCGTCTGCCTAGCAGGCAGCTTTCAAACGCGGTAGTGCCTCGGCCGCTGAATGGATCAAATACGAGGTCGCCAGTCTTAGTAAACCGTTCGATGAAAAATCTTGGTAACTGTGGTTTGAAACACGCTCGGTAGGGGACCTCATGCAGGGAACTGGCCGCACGCTGAGCGGACGTCCAGAACGCTCTCCGGAAGATCGGGATCTCGTCGCCCGCAGAATCTTCTTCTCGCTTCCAACTGGCCGAGTTCGAAACTTCGTGTTGGTCGGAAAATGAATTCGGGAGGATGGACACGGGATTGGAAGGAGTTCATCGACCCTAAGCTGTTTTGCAAGGTTTGTCCGGCAGATCTGTCTAAGGTAAAAACTTAATGAAAAGACGCCACTTTCTAAAGATCACGGGCATCGCGCCGCTTGCTGCGGGTTCCAGCCGCCTCGATGCCCTGCCTCAGACCCAGGTTTCAGCTATTCAGCATTTTCGGGCTGCGCCTTTTGTCGGCACGGCTTTCCTTGATGGGGTTCTGAATCTTGGCGCCGAGGCATTCGCTGATCTCACCGAGGAAGAGGCTGATGAACTTGCCGTCGCTGCTTTTCGCCAGCCGGGGAAAATTCGCACTGGGGTGAATGCTTATCTCTTTCAATCCGATGCGGAAACAATTCTGGTTGATGCCGGCGGGGCAGGGGCGATGGAGCCTCTTGGAAATCTGTTGCCTCTCTTGGCGGAGGCTGGAGTGAAGCCGGAGGATGTGACGAAGATCCTGCTTACCCATCTGCATCCCGATCACATCGGCGGTATGATACAGAATGGGGAAGCGGTATTCCCTTCTGCCTCCGTTCATGTCCACCAGGCCGACCTGGATGCCTGGACGACCGAGCAGGCCGTAGCATCGGCCCCCGCTGATTTTCATGCCTTCTTCCAACTCGCACGATCTGTCTACCTCGCCTACGAAGATCGCATCATTCCTTTCACCTATGATGAGGAGCTTCTGCCAGGTGTCCGCACGCGACACCTGCCCGGACATACCCCGGGGCACACAGGCTTCGAGTTCGGCTCGGGAAAAGACGCTCTTCTGATCTGGGGGGACATCGTGCATGTCGAGGCTTATCAACTTCCTCGGCCCGAGCTGACGATCGGTTTTGATATGGACCCCAAGCAGGCGCGTGCGACGCGCATGCAGCTGCTCCCGAAATTGGTAGAAAGCCAGCGTCGGATCGCTGGGATGCATCTATCATTTCCCGGCATTGGCCGCTTGATGCCCGATGGCTCAGGCTTTCGATTCCTCGCAGAAGACTGGACCTTCTCGCTCGACCCCAAAAAGGAGGGAGCCGCATGAGCCGACCCCAGAAATACGACCATATCGATTTCTGCGCTCCTGACGAGGTAGCGGCAGAGGCGGAGAAGGGGCTCGAGCTGAGGAGCCAGTTCGAGCGAGGCGGCACAGATGTCGGCGTAGCTCGTGCTAGGGATTTGAAAAATCAGGAGCGTCTCACTCCTGATACGATCGAGCGTATGGTCCACTACTTCGCCCGTCACGAGGTGGACAAAGAAGCGGACGATTTCGGAAACGAGGAAAACCCTTCCGCCGGTTACATCGCATGGCTGCTCTGGGGAGGGTATCTTGGCCGGGATTGGTGCGAAAAAGTTAAAAAGGAAATGGAGCAAGCGGACGAAGCTTCCTGATGGCGTGCAGGATTGAGCGAGTCCTCAGACGCTTGCGCGACGTAGTGCTCCTTGATGAAATTGGATTCGCCAGCACCCTGCATTCTACTCGTCGACAATGGCTCTTATCGTCCTGAGGCCACGTTCAGTTTGCGCCGTATTGCGGCGGGTCTCACGGAAAAAACGGGACATCAGGTGAACCCTGTTTCCCTTCTGCATTCGACGAAGGTCGATCCGGAGAAACTCGACGGCATTCCCGCTCAGATTTTCGAGCCGTTTATGAAAAAGCAGCGCGACGAGCATGGGACAAATTCCTTTCTCATCGTGCCGCTCTTCTTCGGGCATAGTGCGGCGATTTACGAATATATCCCGCAGCGCATGATGGCCCTGCAGGAGGGAGGGTGGAGTGACCTAGAGATCCGCCTGGCACCCTGCCTGGTGAATATTACGGACCCTGCCGACACGGCGGTGGCGGAAATCCTGGCTGACCTTGTGCGCAAGACAATCACTGAACTAAACCTCGAGAAACCGGCCGTCACGCTGGTCGATCACGGGACACCGCGTATCGCGGTCAATAAGGTCCGCAATTTCCTTGCAGATCAGCTGAAAGCGCTCCTCAAAAATGATGCGTCAGTTGTCGAGGCGTCCTCAATGGAGCGCCGAGAGG
>JAHDFZ010000298.1 GCA_020627905.1 Verrucomicrobiota bacterium | reverse complement strand
TGTGAAGGATGCTGCCTTTTTGTCAGGAGAGTCCGCTCCCCGAAGCTCAAAAGATAAACGAGGGCGGCAGGTCCTCCGAACCCCAGCGCGTGGGCGTGCTGCCCATCTCGAGGGTCAACTCAGCCTCTGGTTTGAACTCATCCAGCTTCAGATACGCGCGCTCCAGCGGGCGACCATTGAGCCAGGCGCGCTGAACGTAGATATTTTCAGGCCCCTGATTCTGAGCCGTGATGGTGAAATCACCACCGAAGAGCCGGATGGTGCTCTTCTCATAAAGCGGGGAACCGATCAGCATCACCGGCATAGCCGTGACGGGGAAAAGCCCGATGGCACTCCACACATACCAGGAGGAAAGCCCACCGGAGTCATCATTGCCCGGAAGCCCGCCCTTCCCGGTGGTGAACTGATAACGCATGACGTTGCGCACGACCTCGGCGGTGCGATCATGGCGTCCGGCATAGATGTAGGCGTAGGGAGACTCCATGTCGGGCTCGTTGTTCAGACCTTCGAAGCGGAATAGCTCGCGCCCGTCCTGCGGGTCATCGAAGCCGAAGAAGTAGTCCAGCAGCTGCACAAAAGCCTGCGGGCCTCCAGCCAGCTTGATGCGGCTGGTCATATCGTGGAGGAAACGAAAGGAGTAGTTCCAGTTCTCGCCCTCGTAGTAGTCCGAGTCTGTGCGGAGCAGGCCTGTGTCTTTGTCAAAGGCGTTCTCCCAGTGTTTTGCCAGGGGGATGGATTTTTCATAGATCACCTGATCGCCCAATTTTTTCGCCAGCTGCGCGATGCACCAGTTGGCAAAGGCGAGGTCCAGGGTGTGGGAGAGAGGGTGAACGACGTGGTTCTTCGCGTATTCCGAAAATTTCCCGCCCCGGCCCTTTCCACTGAGGCTTGTCTTCCACAGCATGCGGAGGATTTCCTCCCAATCACCCTCTATCCCGCGCATGTGTGCATCGTTGAGGATCATGTGGCAGAGTCCGGTCGCCTGTTTGGCGAAGCGTTCCGGTGCGATGTCCATCAGGTAGCTGATGGGAAAGGCACCCTCGCGTTTCGCTACCTCCAGCAGGAAGGCGGTGAAATCCCGCCCCATTTCCGGCCACAGAGTCATCACGAGGGGGAGCTGCGTCTTGTAGAGATCCCATAGGGTGGATAGATCGAAAAAGAAGGGGCCATCCTGCGGACGGTAGGGATTCTCATCCGTGAAATCCGCTGGCTTGATCGTGGAGTGATAGAGAGCGGAGTAAAAGATCTCCTGTTCCTCCTCGGTGGCACCCTCGATCTCGATTCTGCCCAGGACAGACTCCCAGTGCTCAGCTGCAGACGCATGCATCTGTGCGAAGTCGAGGGGGCGTCGCCGCTCCATCGCCTGCCGCGCGCGTGACTGAGATCGCAGAGAGAAGCTGATGCGTAGCTCGAAGGGCTGATCGGCCTCCGCCGCCTCGAACCAGATTCCGAATGGCTGTCGCTTGCGCGTTGCTTTCGGTTTCAGGCGATAGGTCTTGGGATCGCCGTCCTCATTCCCCTCAGCCAGTGTCTTCTGCTTTTTCCAGAATCCCTGCTCTGCCACGGGTGAGAAGGTCTCGATCTTCACATAGTAGGTGATCCCCTCGATGGTGACCTGTCCCTCGGCTTTGCCATCATCGAGAAAGGTGATCGATGCGTGGGAGGGGTAGGTGGTCATCCCCTCGATCAGCAGACCGCCGGAGGCGAAGTTGATGGCTACTTTTCCACGCTGGCCTTTCGGGAAGTGATATCGGTGCACGGCTGAGCGTTTGCTGCAGGTCGTCTCGAAACGGATGTCTGACTCCTCAAAGCGGCCGGCGTAATATCCGGGGGAGGCTTGTTCATCGACCAATCCGTAGCGAGTGCCCACGCCCTCTACGCCTTCGCCATAGTAGGGGGTGGTTAGCAGGTAATTGTAATAGCAGCGGATTCTCCCAGTGCCGGACTGCTGGAAATGTGCCAGTCCCAGTGTCTCATGCCGATCGAAGAGCTTGATCGGATCATCTCCACTGAGCGACACATCATTCTGCCCATAGCCGGTGACATAGGCGCCCGAGTAGGAGCAGACGGAGAGCATGCCGAAAGGCAGAGTGGCCCCGGGATGGGTGTTGCCGACCGGAGGTTTCGCGCACCACCAGCGCCTGGCGATTCCGCTGGGGTTGGGAAGGTCGGTCGTATCGTTCCCGAGGAACGGATCGACGCAGGAGGAGAGAGGGGTGGCAGAGGTGTCGGGTGTGAACAAAGCGGAATCCATGAAAGCCTGGCTACCAACAGAAAAGCAGATAATGAACCAGATTCATGAAATTTCCCGTTTTCGGTTGATTTGATGAATAGCGGAGGACTTCTAATCCCTTGTCGGGAAGAGGGACTTTACTGGCCCTCAGGCGCAGGCCGGGCCCCTGCCGGGGAGGTGCGAATTCATTCGCACAGGCGAAAGCCCTGCCGTCCGAAACAGATGTCGTCCGCGAATAAATTCGCTTCTCCCCAGCAGGAACGATGCGAGCTGGGGAAGTGCGAATTTATTCGCACAAGCAAAAGCCCTGCCGTCCGAAGCAGATGCCGTCCGCGAATAAATTCGCTGCTCCCCGGCTCAAATGAATCCGAAAATCATCGTGCTTCGCCAGCTCTGCCGCCCCTCCCACTAATCTAGCGGCTCCGGCTCGAAGTCACTCTCCAGCACCCAGCCGGCATCAGATTTAGGAGACTCACCGGTCGTAAGCTTGCGATAAAAATCGGCGCGGCTATCCGGATACACGAGATACGCATCAAAAACATGCCCGCTGCCGAAGACCCGAGGATCTCCCTGCTCCTCCAGCCGTGCCATTAGCTCTCGCTCCAGCTGATCGCGCACCTCGCGATGGCTGTCCTGCTCTGCTAGATTCTCCACACAATAGCGATCTTTGACGATGTCATAGAGCTCATACTTCGGCCGCTTGCCGAAATTCAGCTGCCAGTATTTGTCATCCCGATCCGCACGGCCTCGCTCCAGCAGAGTCGTCTTTGTCGGGCTGGCATCGGTGTCCAGATAACCGGCCTCGGGATTGCCGCCCGGCCAGCGGTCTGGCTCGAAGTTGATAAGCAGCAGATGCGTATCCGTAGCGATCCCGCGGATGGGGTAGCCTACATCATTCGGGCGGCTGGGGTCGGTTCGCTCTTTCCCGATGAGCACATGGTCACGCGTTTCATCGAGTCGTCCCGAGCGATCATCTTTCAACAGCGGGATCCAACTCCGTCCGGTGATGGGTTTCATCCCGCTGGTTTCGGCATCGATCCCGGCAATCTCGAGGATGGTCGGAGCGATTTCTGTGAAATCGACAAAGTCGGTGAGCACGCGCCCGGGCTTGGCAAGTCCTGCAGGCCAGCGGATGGCCAGCG
>JAHDFZ010000038.1:14026-20979 GCA_020627905.1 Verrucomicrobiota bacterium | reverse complement strand
GATCAACCGGTGGCTGCTCTGCTGCGCGATTTGAAAGGGCGTGGCATGCTTGATGACACGATCGTGATTTTCTCTGGCGAGTTTGGTCGCACGCCATTTGCGCAGGGAGCTGATGGTCGCGACCATGATCCTTATGGATTTTCCGCCTGGGTTGCAGGGGGCGGATTTAAAGGGGGATTCTCTTATGGGGAGACTGATGAGTTCGGCTACAACACAGTCGATAAGCCAGTCGATATCTACTCCTTCTGGGCCACGATTCAGGAGCAGCTTGGCTTGAACCATGAGAACGTGACCTACCACTTCGCCGGGCGTGACTATCGGCTGAGCGACGTAGAGGGGCACGTCGTCCATGATCTGATCGCGTAGCTTTTTTGAAGCCTCCGAGCGAAACCACCAGCCGAGGTGACTTTCTCTAATTTGCATCTGGACACCCTCGGCAGGGACGCATTCATGCCATCCACGATCAAGGCAGTTGCCCATGACTGTAAATGAGGAAGATTTCCCATATGAAAATAAAAGACCACGAGAGCGAGAAGGAGAATTTCGATGCCATGCCATCACCGACGGGGGCGAAGATGCTCGGAGTGATCGAGTGTCTAGCGGCACATCCAGAGGGGCGGTCAGCCCCTGAAATGGTGAAGGAATTGGGGCTCACCACAAATCTTACCTACCGACTGCTCAAAACCCTCGCTGAGCGCGACTGGATCCAGAAGCGTGAAGATGGAAACGGGTTTGTTCTCACGAATAAGATTCTCAACCTGGCAGGGCCGACAGTTGAGGAGCAAAGCCTTTCGTTGATCGCGAATACCCCGCTTCGTCGACTTCGTGACGAGATTAAAGAAACGGTTCAGCTGTTGATCCCTGTGGAGGGGAAAATGTGCGTGCTTGAGCAGTTCCGAGGTGTGCACGCCTTACAGGTTTCAGGCCGGATTGGCATGCGGGTTCCGATGTATTCATGTGCACCCGGGAAGGCGGTCCTCGCTGCCTGGGGTGAAGAAACGCTCAAGGATTGGTTTTTGACGAAAGGGCGGGCGCTGAAATCATATACGCCGCAGACCCTGTCTCGTAAAACAGACCTGAAAAATGATCTGGAGAAGATTCGTGTTCTCGGTTACGCACTGGATCTCGGTGAGGGGATCGAGGGCATCAACTGCGTAGCTGTTGTCATCAGAGATCGGTTTCAGCAGCCTGTGGGCGCGATCACAACGATGGGACCTGTCAGCCGCGTCAATGAGGAGAACATGGAGGCGCTGGCGTTTCGACTTACCGAGGCGCGAGACGAGATTGAGGCCAAGCTCCAGGGATAACGTCTTTCGTCGCAAGCGAATGAGAACTTTTGGGAAGCTGGCGTTATCTTTAGCGTTCTGTTGTCTGCCATCACTGGTTGCCTCTGAGAAAGTTGAATTCTTCGAATCGCGCATCCGCCCCATATTGACGCAGGAGTGCTATGAGTGTCACTCCGAGCGGCACAAGGCGAAAGGGGGGCTTTTGCTCGATAGCCGACCTGGACTTGAGGCTGGTGGAGACACGGGGCCATCGATTGTGCCAGGGAATGCGGAGGAGAGCTTTCTTTACCAGACGATCATGCATCATGTCGAGGATGAAGACATGCGCATGCCGAAGCAGGGGGCTAAGCTGGAAGACTCTGTTTTAGCGGACTTTAAAAAGTGGATTGATGATGGAGCAGTTGATCCCCGCAACACCGCGCCCAGTGACGAACAATTGGCCGCTGACACAGATTGGGGTGCAATCGCCGCTCGTCGGGCTCAGCATTGGAGTTTTCTCCCCGTTCCATCCAGAGCAGTTGCAGAGGATGAGATAGCGCTTACTCGTCAGATCGACCAATTAATCGAGAAGCAGTGGGACGAAAACGCGGTATCTCCGAGCGCTCTGGCGGATCGCTGGACGGTGCTGCGCCGACTAAACTTTATTCTCACCGGCCTGCCAGCCTCCCTCGTGGAACAGCAGCAATTCTCTGACCTTTGGGATAAGGAAGGGCGAGAGGCTGCCGTAGCTTCTAAGGTTGATGAATTGCTTGCCTCTCCTCATTTTGGAGAAAAATGGGCTCAGCACTGGCTGGACTGGTATCGCTACACGGAGGGGCACGGCGGTCAGGGAGACCCTAAAAATGAAAGGGCTCACGAGTATCGGGACTATGTCATTCGAGCACTCAACGATAATGTTCCCTACGACCAGCTCGTGAAGGAACAGATCGCTGGAGACCTGCTATCGACTCCCCGGCTGAATGAAGATGGACTGATCAACGAGTCGCGAATCGGCGTCGCCCAGCTTCGCTTCGTGGAGCACGGCTTTCTCCCGGTTGATGCCCTGGATGAGAAAGTAAAATTCACTGATAATCAGGTGGATGTGATTACCAAAGCGACAATGGGTCTGACCGTCTCATGTGCTCGCTGTCATGATCATAAATTTGACGCTGTGAGTCATGCAGACTACCACGCAATTTTCGGTGTGCTTGCCAGTTCGAATCCGAGTCATCGGCCGCTCCTCGAGTCGAGCCAGATCGACTCCCAGCGGGAGGCTTTGGAAGCTGCTCGCAAACAGTTGGAGAGCGAGTTGAAGAGCTCCTGGTTGAACGAGGTCAAAGCACCAGAGTTCCGGGATAAGTTACAGTCATTCGTCGATAGCTACGCCCCGACTTGGGAGACCCTCCCGCCTGCCAACGACTATCAAGATCATTTAACCCTGGGAGATTACGATGCTCTTCGTTTTCTTCGGAACCAGCGGGAATCCACAGATCTGCCTAAAAGCTGGGCACATTTCAAGAAGAAGGTGCTGAGTGCTAAGGCAGATAACGTGAAGGCCAACGAGGCAATGACAAAAGAACTCATCGACTTTCGCAATGGTTTGCCTGCCGGGTGGTATCAGCGCGACGGGAGCTCCCGAGCTGTCCCTGCTGGTGAGCTGGGAATGGGTGTTGATGATGAAATGGTCGCGATGAGTGTCCTCCCTGCAGGTCTCATCTCACATGCATCGACCACTCAGGAGGACGCCGCGATCTTCTCGCCGAAGTTTGAATATTACGACGGTGCCATCGGTGCGAATTGGTCGGGCGGGGGGTTTTCTCAGTTTCGTTATGTCGTGCAGAATTATCCGATGGTAGGTTCTATCTACCGCTATTTCCCGGCCACTGATTCCGGAGAACTCCTGACAAGCTCGGATAAATTTGAATTTTGGAAGGGGGAAAAAGGGCACCTACAGTTTAATACCAGACGTCTCGCGCCTGCACCTCCAAGGGGACCCAATCGACCGGGAGCAAAGCCGCCCCGCTTCCACCCGACCCCACGAGAAAACGGCTCCTGGTTCCATGTATCAGAGGTCCGTCTCCTGAAGGAGGAGGATGACCGATTGAAGCCTGCCTTGTTCTCCAGTGAAATCCTTTTTCATGCAGAACCGGATTTCACAACCTTCCCGGAGGCTCTGGTCTTTTATCAGCAGCAGCTTCTGCGGGTTCTGGAGCGTTGGCAGACGGATGCATTCTCAGATGCAGATGCATTGTTCGTGACGGAGTTTTTGCGGGCCAATATTTTATCCCGCCGGATAGGAGAAGTTTCACCGGGAGTTGAGGGCGCGCTAACGAAGTTGCGCTCTGTCGAGGCAAGCTTTGCAGACATCGCGCGACGGACAGCCCCGGGCGTCGTCGACTCCGAAGGGTTCGATCAGGCTCTTTATTTGCGAGGAAATCACAAGACGCCCGCAGAGATCATCCCGCGTGGGTTCATCGATGTCATTGACGACGAGGATTTCCAGCTCGGAGAGGAAAGTGGTCGCCTGCAGCTTGCAGAGAAGATCGTTTCTGCTGGGAATCCACTCTTCGATCGAGTGGCCGTGAATCGATTCTGGAGCCATGTGTTCGGTGAAGGGATTGTCTCCTCGGTCGACAATTTCGGCAGGACTGGCAAGCAGCCGACTCATCCTGAATTGCTCGATGTTCTTGCCTTTCAGTTTCGCGATGATGGGTTTGACATCAAGGAGTTGCTCCGCTCCCTGCTGAACACAACAACCTTCCAGCGCCAGTCTACACCGACCGCAACGGCTGCTGAACTGGATCCTACGAATCGGCTACTCTCCCATGCCCGAATCCGGCGTCTCGACGCAGAAGGTGTTCGAGACCATTTGCTGGCCCTGGGCGGAGCGTTGGATTTACGGATGTTTGGCGGACAGACTCCACCTCCACTAGCGGAAACATCTGACAAACGCAGGAGTCTCTACATCACTCGCATGCGGAGAGGGCGCATCGGGCTCATGGATGTCTTCGATATGCCAGTGCCGAGTTCGACTCGGGGAATGCGGGATGCTTCGACAACGCCGGCCCAGTCGATCAGTATGATGAACTCTCCATTCGTGAAGCTGCAGAGTGAGCGGTGGGCAGAGAGCCATAGCGACAAGGCCGCAAAGGAAGCCTTCGGCCTACTCTTAACGAAGGCTTTCAGTAGACCACCTTCGAGTTCGCAGGTTGGGCGTCTTATGGAATTCTACGAGCTTCAGGGTGCGGATGCTGAGGCGCTGGCACACACTGCTCACCTGGTAACGACCATGAAGGAGTTTATTTATCTGCGTTAGGATTAGACCTGAAAATACGATGAGAAGAAGAGACATACTGAAGCATTCTGCCTTAGGTTTCGGAGCCTTGGCGATGAAAGATCTGGCTCATGCAAGCCGCCCCCTACTCACCGACCACAGGCCCTCCGCGACCAGTGTGATATTTGTGCATATTTCGGGTGGGTTGTCCCAGGTCGATTCGTTTGATTACAAGCCGCTGCTCACCAAGATGGCGGGCGAGCCGATGCCGATGCCTGTCAAAGGGACCATGTTTGATGCTGTGGGGAAAATTATGCCGTCACCCTGGGCGTTTCGACCTAGAGGTGAGAGCGGACTGCCTGTCAGTGACTTATTCCCGAATATTGCTACGATGGCAGACGAGCTTTGCGTCATCAAGAGCATGACAAGCAAAGCCAGTGAGCACGCACAGGCGAATATTTTCTTTCACTCAGGTTTTCCGTTTCAGGGCCATCCGAGTGCAGGAGCCTGGATGTCGTATGGACTCGGTAGCCAGGCCAGCAATCTGCCATCATATGTCGTGCTGCGAAGTGGTGACGCTAAGGACCCAATCGGCGGACGCAGTATGTATAGCAACGGCTTCCTCCCGACAGCCCATCAGGCCTCCTTTCTGACGATCGATCAGGAGATGGCATTGCCAAATTTGAAGCCCTCTGATCCGAGTCTTATTCAGCAGCAGAAAATCTCGTTCATGAAAGAATTCGATCAGGAGTTTAATGCCTCTGTCGGGACAAGCGATGTCGTTGATGCCGCGATTGAGCATTATGAAACTGCCTTCAAGATGCAGTCGTCCGTGCCTGATGCTTGCGATCTCAAAGGCGAGACGGAGCTGACCCGTCGTCTCTATGGATTGGAACACGAGTCGCAGCAGACTCGTGATTTTGGAAAGCAGTGCCTGGTCGCTCGACGTCTGGTCGAGCGGGGGGTTCGATTTGTGCAGCTCTCCTGTCTGCTGGGTGAGACGAAAAATGCGTCTGCTGCCAACCCCTGGGACCAGCACGGAAAGCTGAGGACCGGGCATGCTGATATGGCCCGCCAGGTCGATCAGCCAGTGGCAGCTCTCCTCCGTGACCTAAAGGGCCGAGGCATGCTGGATAACACGATTGTCATCTTCAGTGGTGAATTTGGTCGCACCCCTTTCGCGCAGGGCAGCGATGGTCGTGACCACGACCCCTTTGGCTTTTCAGCCTGGGTGGCCGGTGGTGGCTTCAAGGGAGGCTTCTCTTACGGCGAAACAGATGAGTTCGGCTACAACACCATTGATAAGCCGGTCGATATCTATTCCTTCTGGGCAACGATTCAGCAGCAGCTAGGCCTCAATCACGAGGATGTCACCTACCATTTTGCCGGTCGCGATTACCGTCTCAGCGACGTCGAGGGACACGTGATCTACGATCTTGTTGCATAGCAATTCCATAATTAGATAGAAAATGAAAAACTCGAAAACCATAACCTGAAATCATTTTAAGCATAATCCTTCTGGCGTTCACTGCAGCTGGTGGCGGACTTCGTGCGGAGGAGTCGAAGTCTGAAACAACGTTCCAGCGGAAAGAAATTGCCGTTTCGGCCGCTTTAGCTGTTGCACAGGCTTCTCTTGAAGAAGCCCAAGAGCGTGATGAAGTGATCGCCGTAGCAGTTTGTGACCTCGGCGGGCATCCTATCGCGTTTCTGCGCATGGATGAGGCGAAGCCTGCCGTTGTTCAGATCGCGATCGACAAAGCCTACTCTTCCGCCATCTACCGTGCATCGACTGGCGTCCTGCAGGAGTTAGCTCAACCTGGCGCTATGGCTTACGGGCTCGCCAGTGTGCCAAGGACGATCACCTTTCAGGGAGGAATACCCATCACGGTCGATGGAGCGGTTGTCGGTGGAATCGGCGTGAGTGGTGCTGCAGCTGATGTCGATGAAGCAATTGCTCTAGCTGCTGTCGAGAAAGTATTCGGGAAACAATAAGCTGTTTCCTGTTTCCATTCGGATCGCACAACAGAAAGCCTGGCGCTTTGCAAATTAGCTTCTAGCGATGCCCGGTTCGGTGCACGCTTGTGAATCGAGTCGCCTCTGGGCCATAGGTGACGTTCCTAATGTGACAGTTCGGATTTTATTCTCACAAGTGCGCCCATCGGTTCTGGCCTTGCAATCATGGCCTACGATGGGTCGAGATGTCGGCCTCTCTTCGTCGTCAACTCGGTCCGCGACCTGCGGGCCTCTGTCTAGTGGCATCCTCTCTAACTGTCGATTTTTCGCCTCAAAACAACTGAACCTTATGCTGAAGTATTTTTTATCACTAACGCTAGCTTTAAAAACTGTAGTAGTCTCTAACCTTCAGGCTGATAACGAGGGCGCTCGTGTGGAAAACTGGCTTGTCTCCTTTCTTG
>JAHDFZ010000038.1:0-14016 GCA_020627905.1 Verrucomicrobiota bacterium | reverse complement strand
TGAAGACGGTTCGGCGCCATTAAGTGAGCCAACCATCCAGTTTCATGGAGACTGGGCGGTCGAGGATGGTGTCATCAAAGGAGTCCACGGCAACGAAAAGCATCTCGCCACGCTGCGCTATCGGATCCCATTTGAGGATTGCCGTCTCGAATTCCGATTCCGCTTTGTTGATCCCGGGAAAATGGTTTTTGTTGGGGGGCTGCATGAGCTGGATATGAGTTTCTTCATTGATGAAGACGAAACGAAACCTTCGATGATTCGGGTCGTGCGCGGTGACCCCGATGGGAAAGACTGCCCACTGAAGGGGAAGCAGCTAGTCTACACACCCTTCGACACCAAGCTTGGTGACTGGATCGATGTTGTGATCGAGCATGTCGGAAATAAAGCAAGCTTTCGCGTGAATGGCACTGTCATCCATGCTCGGGGCATGCTCCAGCCAAGAGGAACCCCGAAGGGCCAATTTTTTATTAATGCCGGCGACAAGCCAGGAAGCCGCTTTGAGATAGATGATCTCCGCTTTTCGTATCTGAAAACTCGCGAAGGTGATTAGGAACTGTTGGTGATCAGTGATTGATAATTTTCATAACCACTGTATCATCTACACATGCGCTTGAACCTCCGTATTTTGCCTCTGCTCGTCGCATGTTGTCTGCTGCTCACGGTTGCAGGTTGCATGTTTTCCGGTGTTCGGCCGGGTGGGCGCTCTGAGCAGATCACGATGGAGGTAACCGGCTATTGCGACTGTCAGAAGTGTTGCGGCTGGGAGCGGAATCTATTTTTCCAGCCGGTTTATGCCTATGGTCCGCTGAAAGGGCAGCGGAAGAAAGTCGGTATCACAGCCTCCGGGACGAAGGCAAAGCTTGGCACCATAGCCGCTGACACCAGCCGTTTTCCCTTTGGGACCCGCATCTTTGTCCCCGGTTATGGGTGGGGGACGGTGGAAGATCGAGGGGGAGCGATCAAAGGGAACAAACTGGATCTCTTTTTTAAATCTCATCAGGATGCCCTTAATTGGGGACGACAAACGGTGGTCGTAGAGGTTTATCGGTAGATTTTTATGGGTAGTGGAGTCGGAGTTGTGGTGTAATCGACGGTAATGAAACGAACCGCGAAGACTACCCTAGCCCGCCTCGTGGCACTTTGGACGCTTGCTGTCACGATGTGGGCGGTGCAGGCTCAATCTCAGCCCCAACGAATCGCTTTTTCGGAGTCTCACCCCCAGCTCTATCTCGATCTTTTTCGTCCTGCCGGGGAGTCACCATCCGGGGACCTGAAGCCGGCAGTCCTCTGCCTTCATGGTGGGGGATGGATGAAAGGCGACCCAGGGAAAATTCACGCTACGGCTGCCGAGTTCGCCTCGCGTGGCTTTGTGGCGGTGGCGTCATCTTATCGACTTACTGACGAAGCGACATTCCCCGCGCAGCTGGAGGATGTGATAGAGGCGCTGGCATGGATGAAATCGGATGCTGGTGCTACAGAGGGCATCGATCCTGATCGAATTTTTGTCATGGGGTCTTCTGCAGGTGGTCACCTAGCAGTCCTGGTCGGCGTTCACGATGATGTCCCCGATGAGCTGAGGCCTACGGCGACCTTCGGGATCGGCGCTCAGTCAGATTTCACGGCTCCTCACATCGTTTCTGCAGCCTACACCGATCGAGCTCGCTTCTATGTGCCACTCATCGGAGGTAGCTATCAAAAAAATCCACAAGGCTATCTAGCAGCTTCACCGCTGCATCATCTGGACGCCTCAGACAAGCCGGTGGGATTTTTGACAGGAGCCCTCGATCAGCCGACTACTCACGCTACTCGCTTCCGAAGGGAAGCCTTCCGTCTCGGGGTTCCAACGACTTTTTCGACGATAAAAGACGCCCCGCATGCGTTGCTGAATCAAGAAGGCTTCCGCAAAGAAGCTGTTGATCGGATGGTAGCGTTTTTTGAGAGAAACTCGACGGGGGCTGGGCGCGTAGCGATCGAGTGGGATGGCGCAGAAGGCATTCTTAAGCCAATGGATCCTCACTGGCAACGCCTCGGTGGCGACTACAATGGCTGTGAGGGAGCCCAGTGGCTGGAAGGGGCGGGAGACAGTCCGCCTTCACTCGTTTTTGCTGCGCATCACGATCATCTTGCCTTTACCTGGCGAGAGGACACGGGACTTCGCCTGCTCGCTGAGGATACTGCTGAGGCCAGCACCTGGCGGCCGGCCGGAAATGGTGAACTGATCGTGCTGGAACAACAGACTCGTCAGTTAGCCTTTTTCAATCGATCAGGAAATCGTCAGAAGACGGTTCTAAGCGACTGGGATGGCAAGCGTTTTAATAGGCCGAATGATCTGGCTATTCGACCTGGTAAAAAGACAAGAGAGATGTGGATGACTGATCCGCAGTATTCATTTCGGAACCGCCCTTTAGAGAGCCCCGAATACGAAGGGCAATATGTTTTTCGTATCACCCGGAGCGGTGAGGATTTTACGGTCGAGCCAGCAATTCAGGATCTCAGAACTCCAAATGGAATTGTTTTTGATCGGACCGGGCGAGAGCTCTATGTGGGGGACTCCGGCGCAAAAAAAGTCTTCAAATACAACCTTTCTGAAGAGGGCAAAATCGTTGGAACGAAGCTTTTCGCGGAGGGCTTTAAGGCCCTAGATGGACTGGCAGTCGATCAGAAGGGACACATCTGGGCAGGCACGCGCGATGCGGCGTTCGCCTTTAACGAACAAGGTGAAAAGATAGGAGAGATGAAGTTTCCAGGGATGGTAACCTCGATAGCCTTTTCACGACCGAATGCCGACGGCGTAGCATGGGTGGCCATCACGACGAGGGAAGCCGCCCATGTTGCTCGCTTCCGGTTTTGATTCGCGTATTTAGAGGCTCTTTTTCACGTTCTCGAGACTTGTTTTTGCATTTTCCAGATCCCGAAGTCGTTCGTCGACCATGAATTTCAGCTGCGTGTCGTCCTCCTCGAATTGCTTGTAGGAGTTCATCCATGCGATGTGCTTGTCCACTAGCTCCTCGACCCCTTTGAACATCGTTTTGCGAGCCTCTTTGATGTCGCGGAGGTTCCTGCGTCCTTCACTTAAGCGCTCGGAAACGTTCGGTAACTCAAGAATTCGTTTTGGCAGCTTGTCCGTTATGACAGCGTTATAAGTCGTGACCAGCTCCACGAGGGTTGGGTCAGGGAATTCGGCAACCTGTGGATTAACAAGAGCCGCATCTTCGCCAAGATTTTTGATGATATTGGGGAGGATCTGGTGGAATCGCCCCAGCTTCTTCAGATTTTCGCGGGCGTTACCAGCGGTTTGCGCAGACCAGTCGCCGGACGGCTTCCCTTGGGGATTCGCGAAGTCATAAGAAGCGAGCTCTTTGAGAGTGGTGGCCGATAGTCGTTCGGCGGGGAGCTTCATTTTTGGACGTCCTGCCATCTGAATTTCAACCGTCCTTCCATCGAAGTTCAGGACTTTCGCAACGATCTCTCGCCCCTCTGTGCTCGTTAGCGTAAAGCTTTCGGGAATCGGCTTTGGGTTTGCTCTCCGTTCCACTGGAAAATCTTCGTCAGGGATAAAAGCTCCGTCCGGCTGAGAGTTTGTGAAGCCGATCTCGTCGATGCGGACATGTGCGCTGTTACGCACGGTAAATGCCAGGGAAATGAGTGATGCCCAGTCGGCGCCATTTGTTTCCGAAAATTCGGCCATCGGGATGGCAATCAGCTGCCAGTCACCGAATGAAGTCAGGCGAATCTCGCGAGAAACTTTGTGGTATTCGGCAGCTTTGAAAGTCACCGTCATATTCAGCTTCCCGGTCGTGTTGCTCTCTGCTGCCGCCAGCCAGAAGCACAGCCAGTCTTCTTTTTTCGGTGGTCGCTTGAGGGCCTGAGGCAGAGAGGTTAGCTGACCTTCTTTGCCTGCAGTGATCATCACTGCTCCACCGCTGGGTGGTGGGTAATCGGTGCTCCGCACGCTTGTTCTTGCTTCATCCACAGGGCTGATGCTTGCCGATGTGACCGGCTTGAAGACCGTCGATGCCTTCCAGGATGTCCCGAGTCCACCGCTGTCGAATGAAAACAGGACCTCAGCGGCCACCACTGTGTCTAAGGCAAGCGCCATCGCCGCAGAGCTAAGGAGAACGAAGCTTTTCGCAGAATTGAAACTTTTCATGTTGCAAATAGTCAGGAAATGTTGAGTATTGTCGCAAATATGAGTGAAGAAACTTATATCGTTCTCATTTTTGCGGTATTGCTCGTGGTGTTAATCATGGTCTACAGCCGATTCGTGAACTCACGGCGTCGGGCGTCTATGCACCACGCTCCCGAGCTTAGGGATGGCGAGTGTTTAGGGCAAGCTTTCACTGACGGAAAGTCTCAGGATGAGGCACCGAGCTTCCTCGTCGCTGATGAACGCGAGAGGGAGGATCTGCCGGGGGGCGAAAAGAGTGCGAGGCCAGATATCGCCGACTTGATCGGAGAGGGTGAAAAGCTGTTGGCTGAGGTCGAGACTGAGTCACCTTCAGCGAAATCAGCGTATCTTGACGAGCTCCAGGATGCCGCAGCCGGTCTAGCCGACCTCATGCGATCGTCTCCGGCTAGCCAGGCCTACTCCATGGATGTCGCTCAGGAGGATGAGCCAACGTGCGAAACTGATGAACTTGAGTCCGATTCAGCCCTGGCATCCCCAGAGCCAGAGGGAGAGATCGCGGATGTAGAAACGGCCGAAGAGGTGGAGATCGACGTCATTGAGGACAGCGAATCTGATCTGGAATCCGTCCCGCTTGGGGATCTTACGGTAGAGAATGAAGAGCTTTCTACCCAAACGGCCGAGGATATACTCGCAGCGCCTCATGAAGAAGCCGATACAGAGGAAGAGGACAAAAGCTCAGCTGAACTGCAACAGATTGACGAGTTGGACGAAGGCATCGAGTCAGATGGTGGCGAGGATGATCCTTCCGATAGTGAAGAGTCAAGGCCAGGGGAAACCGAGGCCCCAGCTGCGGCCATGGCTGGTCACGAAGCGGACGTCGAAGCAGCGAGTGACCAATCCAGCGACGAGCCTCAAATCACGGAGCCTGTTGAAGACGGTGCGGATGAAGCTACTAAAGGGAGCGAGGACGAGACTTTTTCAGTAACTGAGGAGGAGCCGGATGTTCGAGACCTGTTGGGTGAAACGGTGACTGCTCAGTTTGACCAGTTGGATTCTGATCTTGACGCGCTGGAGCAACTCGTTGCCAGTATTGAGGAGAGTCTTCTGGCTATGGATGACGAACCGCTTGATCCCGCCGACGGTGCCGATGCGATGCCGTCAGAAAAACTGGCAAGCTGACCGCTTTGTCACACTTGGCGTATGAGTCGATCCGCCCTGCGCGCCATGCTCAGCTCTTATGGGAAGCGCTTCCCGAAGGAGCTGGATCGCGTCGAGCAGTTCATTGATTTTGTGGATCGTAACGTCGACTGTTTCGAGCGTTCGCTCGCAGAAGGGCACATCACTGGCTCGGCATTCGTGTGCAATCAGCAGGGAGATGCGACCCTGCTTACGCACCATCGGAAACTCGATATATGGGTCCAGCCGGGTGGGCATGCGGATGGTTGCCAGGATATCTTGAAGGTAGCTTCGGATGAGGCGACAGAGGAAACAGGATTCCAGTCACTAAAACTCGTTGGTGACGATCCGTTCGATATCGATATTCATTTCATACCAGCCAGGAAAGGAGAATCCGCTCACTTTCACTATGATGTGCGTTTCCTTTTTCAGTGTGAAGAGGATGAGGCATTCACGGTATCCGAGGAGTCTCATGATCTAGCCTGGGTAAAACTGGCAGAGCTGGAGAATGTGAGCCAGGAGTGGTCCTTGAGGCGCATGCGTGATAAGGCATTGCGCGCCCTCGGCAGCAAGTAGGGGCGCTAGTTTGTCGAGCAAGCTGCGATCCTGGTCGTGCGATTTGCATTGCTTCCCGATTTTATCCCGACCCTCGCGGAGGTGATTGGAATCCCGGATCCCTTGCTATTGTTGGTGTAGTGACGAAGGCTTTGCCCTGATCAGATCATGGAACGGCTTCTGCGTTTTCATGTGGTGAACTAAAGTTCTAAATCAACCAAACCATACCATGATTACTTCACCACCACCCGGCGTTATCACCTCCGACCATCAGAAATGCATTGATCACTGCCAGAAGCTCTTGCGCGGCCACATCTCTGCAGTCGAGACCTATCAGATTGCCATCGAAAAATGCGATCAGCCTGCGCTTGTTCCTGAACTGACGCGGATGAAAACTGACCACGAAGCGTCGGTCGCAGAATTGACGAATCACATCCACAGCCTCGGCGGCGAGCCGGAAGAAGGCTCCGGTGTCTGGGGTTCATTTACAAAACTTGTGGAGAAAGCTGCCGCCACCCTTGGAGATCACTCTGCGGTGCAGGCCCTAGCTCAGGGCGAGAAGGCCGGCGAAAGCGATATTCAGGACGCTCTCGAGAGCGGTGAACTCAGCCCAACAGCTGAAACATTATATCGCGATAAACTCCTCCCAAGGGTTCTCGAGCACCAGAATGCACTGGAGCGATTGAAAGAGCAGCGTATCGCCTAATAGGAAGAAAGCTCACCGAGCGGAGAAGGGCGCCACAGGCGCCCTTCTCCATTTCTGGCTACACCGAGGACAGATTGAATCATGTGGAAAAGACTATTCTGGCGGATTGAGCGGACGCTCGACTATCTCCGCTACGGGGTTTTGAAGTATAGGACCAGCTACGATGATCTAGAGATCAAAACCTACCTTGGGTTCGGGTATGATAAGAGCCTCCATATCCGGGGGAGGGTGCTCTCTCAGAAAGTCCTACCGAAAGCTACCGCCACGGATCCGAAATGGCGAAATCTGTTAAGGGCGATTCGTCATTGGTTCACGGACGAGGTTCCTTACGCTAGAATCCGGTTCGACTGTTTCGGAACCCGTGGCATGATCGTATGCAATGACGAAGGCTATTTCTTCCAGACGATCGACTTGCCGAATCGTCTCGAGCATGGCTACCTGGATGTGGGGCTGAAGTTAGAGCGTCCAGCAAGCGCGCCGCAGGTCGTATCCTTCGCCAGATGTTTCGTTCCTAGCGCAGATGCTTCTCTAGGTGTCATCAGTGACGTCGATGACACCGTTTTTGCTACTGGAGCGACCAGTCTGGGGACGATGTTGAAGAATACCCTTTTGCAGAATTCGCAGACGCGAGAGGTGTTTGAAGGAGTCGCTGAATTTTATACAGAACTCGCCGGTGGCACTCCGGAGCTGCCGCGTAACCCCATTTTCTATGTTACGAGTTCACCCTGGAATTTATACGGAATGATTAATGAGGTGTTTGCTCTCCGCGGTGTGCCTGCAGGGCCGCTGTTTATGAAAGACTGGGGCATCGATGAAACAAAGTTTTTCAAAAGCGGTCATCATGCTCACAAGATCCAGGCGATCGAGACAGTGCTCAATGCACAAATCGATTTTCCGTTCGTTCTCTTCGGTGACAGTGGACAGGAGGATCCTGAGATCTACACTGATATCGTAGAGCGTTATCCCGGACGCATTGCTGCTGTCTATATTAGAGATGTCACTGAGGCAGGACGCGTCGCTGAAATTGAGGAATTGAAAGCGAAGTGTCGCGCGGAAGGTGTGGATCTTCTGCTGTCAGCCGAAACGGGTGACTTTGTGCACCACGCGCGCTCACTGGAGGGGCGGTTGTCATCGCCTCGTGCGGCCTGATCCGGTTTTGTCGGCGCTTCTCTTCTGGTTGCAGGCGCCTCTGCGATACAGCTGCGAGTGAAGCACTGACAAACCCGCAAATGTAGCAGTGGTCGTGAGACCGTGGATTGTCGGCAAGGCAGCCTGTGCCTCATCGAAAGACTTCGTCCTTCGGCGCGACGATGTGTTGAGCAGGCGCACGATTGGGTATCTACGACGACAGTAAGCGCAGCATTTCCTCAGCACTGTCGCATCCCTTCATCGCTTTACGCAGTTCTCCGCGGTTAAACAGTTTCGCCGCCGCTGCAAGCGTCTTCAGGTGCTCACCTTTCATTGATGTAGGCGTGATAATCAGCAGCACAAGTTTGACCGGTGTCCTGTCAATGGCATTGAAATCGATCCCTTCCGGACAACGGCAGAAGGCCGCCTGGATTTCACTTACCTCGTCCGTGAAGCAATGGGGAATGGCCACTCCAGACCCGATGCCTGTGCTACTCTGCTCCTCGCGATCCGCGATCAGTTGCTCGATGGTGGGTTGACTTTCTGACGCGATAAAGCTTTGCGACACGAGCTGAGTGACAAGTGCGTTGACCGTATCTGCCACACCGTCAGTCTGGAGGGACGGTAAGATCCGTTCCGTGCGGAGGAGTTGGTCGAGAGTCATCCTAAAACAGAAAGGCAGAGACGACTACCACGCCGTGACGGCGCAGATCGCGACAATCAAGCCATAGACGACGCCTGCCACCGCCCCGATACGGAGCCGTGATTCCCTACTGGTAAGCCAGGAAATGGCGTCACGCATCAGGTAGGGTTTGCCGATGAGGAACATCCCAATGACGACGATCGCGTAGGCAAAGGCAACGAGCAGCAGCCGACTCAGTGGAGGTTCAAGGAATGCAGAATTCAGCATGGGGGTGGCCGCGAGGATCATGAGAAACCCTAGTCCTCTGACAGCGGTGAATTCCTTGACCAGGACGATCATACCGGCGCCTACGCCGATGACTAAAAGCTGGGCCAGATGGCGGTATTTATAGAATTCACCGAGATCTTTGCCTGTGATGAGAATGAACGCCCATAGAAAAGCGGCCCCCATGATGAAAGCTCCGAGCTTTTCATTCCTCGGCAAAGCTTTCAGAAACTCACTAACGGTGGCTGGTTTGATCAGGACGATTACGTGCGACGCAATCAGCCAGAGCCCTACGAGCAGCCCCGTCGCGGAGAGACTAAGCCCGGGACGATAGATCAGGTCGTGAAGAGTTTGGACAAAAGCGATTTCCATGAAGAGCAGTGCGGTCGGTCGACTAGACGCTGGAGCTGTTCGCGGGGCAAGCGGTTTCTCAGTCGCTCAGGACGGGATCCCCGTAAAGCGTGTAGCCGGTTGACTCCGTGATCTTTACGTCGAAGAGCTTACCTGCCATCCGCTCAGCATCCCCATCAAAGATGACGATGCGGTTGGTGCCTGTCCGACCTGACAGGCGCTCTTTGTTGTAGCGGCTGGGGCCCTCGCACAGCACCTGCTGGATGGTGCCGACATGTTCTTCGTTCTTGCGTCCGACGATCTCGTTGACCAGCTTGAGCAGGTCCTGATTGCGCTCCTCTTTTACTCGTTCGGGTAGCTGGTCCTCCATCTCTGCTGCCGGAGTGTCCTTGCGAGGTGAATAGCGGAAGATGAAAGCCTGGTCGAACTGCACGTGCTCGACAGCCGCCTTCGTCATCAGGTAGTCCTCCTCTGTTTCACCAGGGAACCCGACGATAATGTCGGTCGAGATTGCGATGTTCGGCCGGACCGCTTTCATCTGATCGCAGATGTCGATGAAGCGCTGCGCCTTATAGGGACGTCGCATCTTTTTCAGGATCCGGTCAGAGCCGGACTGCATAGGGAAATGCACGTGATCGACGAGCTTTGGCAGATAGGAAAAGGCATGAATGACATCTTCCTTGTAGCCGATCGGATGGGGGGAGGTGAAGCGGATCCGCTCGAGGCCGTCTACTTCATGCACGGCCTCCAACAGCTGCACGAATGGGCTTTTTCCGTCGACTTTGGGGAATTCATGGCGGCCATAGAGATTGACGATCTGACCGAGAAGCGTCACCTCGCGCACGCCGCTATCGACGAGTCGCTGACATTCATCCACGATGTCCTGAATCGGGCGTGCCCGCTCTCCGCCTCTGGTGTAGGGCACGATGCAGAAGGAGCACTTCATGTTACAGCCCTGCATGATACTGACGAACTCACTGATCTGAAAATTCTTGTCTACGTGAGAGCTGATGGTGTTCTGGGATTCCTCCTCTTCATCGATGTCGACGATGGGAAACCGGAGGTCATCCATCTGCGCGGCTTCTTTTTTGCGAATGATCTCCTCTACGTGGTCGACGACCCGGTGGTATTTCTGTGTGCCGGCTACGAGATCAAGGTGGGGGACGTCCTTAATAAGGTCCTGCCCACGGCTCTGCGCCATGCATCCCATGAATCCATACACCAGATTCGGGCGGTGGCGTCGATGCTTGCCTAGGTGGCGCATGTTCCCTAGCGCTTTCTGCTCAGCCTGGTCTCGAACGGAGCAGGTGTTCAACAGGATGACGTCCGCGTCTTCAGACTCCTCAGTGATGGTGAATCCGCGCTCGACGAACATCTGGGCGACTTGCTCTGAGTCGCGCTCATTCATCTGGCAACCGTAAGTTCTGAGGTAGACGC
Source organism: Verrucomicrobiota bacterium (assembly GCA_020627905.1). Taxonomy (GTDB): domain Bacteria; phylum Verrucomicrobiota; class Verrucomicrobiia; order Verrucomicrobiales; family DEV007; genus Arctic95D-9. The sequence continues at coordinate 3,627 of JAHDFZ010000038.1, read as the reverse complement.
GTGGCATGGGACAGTGATTACAGGCTATGGATTGGGTGAAGGGGGAGGGCGGCGAAGGTAGCGTTTTTTTCGCTGGAAACAAGCCCTGAGCTGCCTAATTTCAAGCATCGTGAAAGAGCAGGAACCAAACCCGAAATCGCCGCAGGAACCAGAAGGCGAGAACCCATCGGCTTCACTGGATAGGGAGAAAAGCCCTGGGGCGGCAGCGCCCTCTTCTGACAAAAGCATACGTGGTCAGATCACAGGCTTACTGCTGCTGCTACCTGTCTTTGGACTGCTTTTCGCCATTACCCAGTTCGGGCCGAGCGCTGCAGATGCATTGACCGGGAAAGTCAAAGGAGCCTTCGGAGACGAGGCTGAGGCCGTAGAGACCGAACAATCCGCAGAAGCTCCTGAGCCAGAAGCAGTGGCTTCCACTCAGGATGGGAAAGTCGTGCCAGCAGAACCGCCCGTCGTAGCCCAGCCGGAAGCTGCCGAAAAGGCCCGGCCGACGGTAAGCGAGCCTGCCAGCACAGGCTCAGCTCCACCTGAGATGACCAAGGCTTATGAAACATTCCTGAAAAATCAGCTACAGGCAGCTCTTATCGGACGGGAGACGGAGGGAGCGGAGGTAGACATTCAATACCTCGATTTCACCGATGATCGCCAGCGTCTGATGGCTGCCTTCAAGGTGACGCCGAAAGACGGAAGCCCACGCCTGGGCGAATATCTATTTTCCTGGAATGAGTTCCGCCAATACGTGTCGACGAACCACGCCGACCCCAGCCAGCGAATCGTCCTGCGCACGCGGGGATTCCAGCCGGAGTGATTGCTTGCGCTTTACTTCCGCTTTGGACTCTTCCGTTTAGCCGACTTCCTTTTCGCGCCCGGTTTGCCGGATTTCTTTGCAGGGCGCTTGCGAGCAGCCCTTGGCTTACCTGAGGGACGGGCATCTTTCTCGTCGTCGTTGCGACCTTGCCGCGATTTTACGTGAAAGACAAAAGGCAGGCCTTCCATCGGGTAGTGAGCACGGATCCGGTTCTCCAGGAAGCGCTCATAAGTCCGCGTCAGCAGGTTGGCGTAGTTGACGAAGAGCATATACTCCGGCACCGGCACCGGACGAGGCACATCTTCGCGGATCTGCGTTGCGTAGAGCAGCTTGAGGCGTCGGTTTTTTCTGACCGGAGGCGGGTTCCGGGTCAGCGCTTCCTGCAGGAGGGTGTTGAGTGCCGCCGTCGGGACTGGCTGCTCGGCTGAAGCGACCACGTCCTCGATCGCTCGAAAGATTTTACCCAGATACTCTCGATTCTTGGCAGAGATCGCTACCTTCGGGGCATAGGGAAGGAAGAAAAGATCATCTCCGAGTTCCTCGCGGAAGTGCTCGATGCGGTCCTTGAAATCTGCATCGGGATGATAGAGGTCGAATTTGTTCAGCAGCACGATGCACGGCTTGTTCGACTCAAGCACGATTTTGGCGATGCGTCGATCCTGGGAAACGACTCCGGATGAAGCATCGATGACCAGCAGACAGATGTCACTGCGGCGGATGGCCTTCTCCGAGCGCATGACGGAAAACACCTCCACAGAGGTATCCCGGCGCGTCCGCTTGCGGATGCCGGCTGTGTCGATCATCAGGTAGGGCTTGCCATCGCGTTCGTAGGGCACGTCCACCGAGTCCCTTGTCGTGCCGGCCACATCAGAGACGATGGATCGCTCCTCCCGCATCAGGGCATTGATGAGAGAAGATTTTCCGACATTCGGGCGACCAACGATGGCGACCTTCACGGGGTCCTCCTCGCGATCTGCTGTCTCTTTTGCCGCGAAAGGGCGAACCTTATCCGCGATTGATTTCTCCAGGTGGGAGAAATTTCGCCCGTGCGCTGCCGAAACGCTAACGGAGCTCTGAAACCCAAGCGCGGCGAACTCAGCCGTGTGGTTTTCCGTTTTGGCGGTGTCCACTTTATTGATGACCAGCAGGACCCTTGCATCCCCCTGGCGGAGCACTTTCGCCAGCTCGCGATCGATCGGGTGGATGCCGTCGCGAGCATCAACAGCGAAGAGGATGAGATTCGCTGAAAAAATGGCAATATCCGCCTCCGCCCGCACCTGATCGGCGAACCCGTCGTCGAGAGTTGCGCCAATTCCTCCGGTGTCTGTCAGCTCATAGGGCACCTCGGCACGATTGACTTCCGTAGCGATACGATCGCGGGTGACACCCGGCTGATCATGGACGATCGAGATGCGTCGCCCTGCCAGGCGATTGAAAATCGCGGATTTGCCGACGTTGGGGCGTCCGACGATTGCGACACGAGGTTTCTGAGAACGGGCCATGGCTAGGATGAAAGAATAAATCCCTGTTTCGCCTCATCATTCCGGCGCGACACGGGAAACAGCCTATACACGAGAACAGGAGAATTTCATTTCCGAATTTTCCAAGTCGAAAAGGCGGCAGCGCTTGAGCCCGAGTCTTACCGCCTCTATGCTCGCGAGCCACACATCATGATCGCCGCCATTCTCACTGCTATCCTTTTCGCTTTTTCAGCGATCACGGGGCAGCGCGTCGCCGCGCGGTATGGTGCGGTAGTGGGGAATTGGCTCCGATTGACAGTGGCTGTCCTGATTTTCCTGCTGGTGGTCGGGATCTGGCAGCGGGATACGCTTCAGGCAGATGTTTTTGCGTGGTTGTTTCTGAGTGGACTAGTCGGGTTCGGGGTAGGGGACGTTGCGCTTTTCACCGCCTATGAAAAGCTGGGATCTCGCCTGACGATCCTCATCGCGCTCTGCAGTGCTCCGCTTTTCGGCATCATCACAGAGGCTTTGTGGCTCGATCAGTTGCCCGGCCCTATCGAGATTGCCCTGGGCGCCCTTATCCTGTGCGGGGTTGTTCTAGCTCTCCGCTCTCGTGCTGAGCGCGAGTCTGATGCGGGGGTATCGCGCTCACAATTGCTGGTCGGAACGGTAGCCGCTGCCCTTGCAGGGTGGGGGCAGGGCACAGGGGCTGTCATTTCCCGAAAAGCGGAGGAAGTAGCAGCGGAGGTCGGTGTTGGGCTCACCGGTTTCAGCGCAGCCGGGCAACGGGTTCTTGCGGGCTGGATCTTCGCGTGTGGCTCCGTGTTGATTTGGCGAGTCTGGCGTCAGCGAAAGAGTGATGCCTCGAATGAGCGGGGCCCGTTGTCGTTCATCGAGCAGGTGAAGTTTTTTCCCATGCTGCTGGGTGCCGCTGCGCTCGGACCTGTGGTCGGGGTGAGCTGTTTTCAGTGGGCCCTGCAGTCAACGCCTAGTGCGCTGGTCCTCGCCGTGACGGCTACCACGCCCATCATCCTCATGCCTTTGACGTGGATCTTCGATGGTGATCGCCCCCGACCTTTGGCCTGGTTCGGTGCCGCGCTTGCGGTGGCCGGTGTGGTTCTGCTTGCTTTGCGCTGACTTCGAAAAGTCACAAATACCTCGAAATTGTGATACCGTATTTACGCTACACTCGGTATTTACACTTCATTGTGGTTATTATAATCTCCAGTCGGTGCATCGATCTCGCACTGATGATCCGAGTTTTCCTTTTCTCATTATGACCCCCCGAACTGACTCTGAAATTCGCAAAGATTGGTATTTCGCTCGCGCTCGTCTGAGAGCTCGGCGTGACTGGATGCA
>JAHDFZ010000297.1 GCA_020627905.1 Verrucomicrobiota bacterium | reverse complement strand
TGAACGGAAACTGCCCGGCAGCCTCCAGGTAGCGCTGCACCATGGCGCGGAATTTGTTGGCACGGGAGAGGGCGACATCCACGCTTGCGCCGGTCAGGCTGGCGCCGCTGGTTAGGGCGTCGTTCCCCTCGCCGAAGAAATTCCGGGCGCTGTTGAGGGAGTGGATGGTCGACGAGCGGAGGTAATATCCCTGGCCATGTTCGACCTTGGCGATCGGGGAAGACGGATCGCAGGACATAATGGAGAAATGATAGCGCAGCGTCGCGTCAGAATAGTCCTGCTTGAGCTTGTCCTTCACCATTTCGATGAGTTCAGTGCCCTTGATCGACTGAGCAGGATTCTTGGGAAGAATGCCGGGTAAAATTTCTTTTAGTTGGTCGCGCAGGTTCATTTCAAATTTTGAGTAGTCGTGAAGGAAAGCGGAGAAAGTTTTTTAAGTTCTCTGAATTATTTAATAATCCAGACTACAAACAGACCCTTAGGTCAACACTTTTTTCTCAAAATTGATAATTGAATCACCTTAAATTTTAGGTTTTCGGCTGATGTTACTGTTCAGAGTAGCATTATTGCCTCTTTCACTGGTCGAAATCCGCGCAAAATTGGGAATCGCTCGAATCTGAGAATATCGAGCTCTTCGGTCCCTCGATTCAGCTGTAGCGATTGAACCGTCCGTCCCGGAGGAATCCGATCAGGTTGAGATTCCCCTCCTGTGCGAGGGAAACAGCCAGGGAACTCGGTGCCGAAATAGCGGCGATGCTGGGGATCCCCGCGATGAGGGCTTTCTGCACCAGCTCAAAGGAAATGCGGCCGCTCAGTAGGAGAAAGGTCTTAGAGAAATCGATTCCATCGAGCAATCCCTGTCCGATCACTTTGTCGAGCGCATTATGCCGCCCGACATCCTCTCTCATCAGAACGAAAGATGGATCATCAGGCTGAAAGAGGGTCGAGGCGTGCAGGCCGCCGGTTTTTTCGAAGGTGGTCTGAATGGTCCTCAGTCGATCGGGGAGGGAGAGAATCCAGTTTTCAGGAGGCAGCGGCACCTGCAAGGGGCAGGGGGGGAGATCCTGCAGAGCTGCTTCGATCGTCGCTTTTCCGCAGATCCCGCAGCTGCTCGAGGTAAACACATGACGGGTAAGGCTGGTGAGGTCGATCTCGCCATCTAGGACAACCTCGAGGACATTGTCATTCGCCCCACTGGTCGATGACGAGCCGCAGTGCCGCATCTCGATGATCTGGTCTGGACGCTCCAGCACGCCCTCAGTGACGAGGAATCCGGTGGCTAAGGCATAATCCTCGCCAGGTGTCCGCATGAGGACAGCTACGTCGTGTCCGTTGACGCGCAGCGCCAGTGGTTCCTCCACAGCGACGTGGTCGGCGGCCTGCTCATAGTGCCGCGGTTCGTTCATCCAGCGCTGGATCGACACGCCCGTCTGCTCAGGATCGCGACGAGAGAGCCATTCTGTCCAATCGTCATAGGTGTTTATGTTTAGCCGCTGACGAGTTTCTGCGTGATCTGGCGTTTGGCGGCTGATATGCCCGGCTGCCTCAGCCTCATCAAGAATCCGCTGAAGCTTGCGCTCTCCCGTTTCAAGAGCGCGGTTCCAGTGTTTCAGCATCTCCTCCCGCGGGTAGCAGGCGATCAGGGGCTCCCAGAACTTCCCGTTGTGGATAACTGTGCCCTGCGTCCCTGTCGCACGCTCAAGCAGCTTCTTCAGAAGAAGAGCCTCGACAGCTACGGCATCGACGCTGAGGACGAGCAGAAAGTCGGCTGTTGAGCGTGCGAAGCTCTGAGCCAGCCCCTCCAGTGGGCCGGTGTCGTTTCGCTCATCGTGGACGAGTTCCACCCCGGTCAGATAGTCGGGGAAAGCCTGGTCCCGTCTAGCTGAGAGAAAGAGCTGTGATGGAGTCAGGGACTGGAGCAGGCGGAGCTGATGCTCGTAAAGAAGTTCTTCACCAAGCGGGGCGAACGGTTTCTCCAGGGTGATATTGCTCGGTGCCTGGAACCGCGTGGAGCGCCCACCTGCCAGCAGGACCGCGTCGAAAGTTTGGCCCTCGTTCATTGGTCGGCGAGTTTCGGATGAACCATGGTGGCGGCTGCTACGAGGGCCTCCGCGGCTTCGGTCAGAGCGCATGAATCATGCCCGGGCATGTGATGCGAGCCGCCAGGTTCCTGAAAATACTGGCGCGAGCCGGAGCGATAAAGCGGATCGTAATGCTCGGCCAGAAGCACGGTCACCAGAGCTTCCCAATCTGCCGCCCGCACCATCTCGATCCATTGGACGATCGTCTCGTGCCCATGGCGTGGGGTGAGTCGCTCAAGAGCTTCCTCGACACGGGCTGCATCCCCTACCCAATCGGCATAGTCCCGCAGGATAAATGAGGCTCGCTGGGCGAGATCGACATCCAGCTCGAGCGCTGGGGCTGCCTTCATGGCGGTCCAGAGGGCTTCCGGTAGATTGAGTTTGCCGACTTTCGCGCTCTCTGATTCCACAAAAACCGGGCGATCGTGGCTGAAAGACGCCAGCTGCTCGGCGATCCGCGTCTCGAACAGTTTTTGCGGCGGTTGAGGTTCGTCCGGATCACCGCCGAAGATCGACCCCTTGTGATGCGCCAGCCCTTCGAGGTCGAGACACTGAGCCCCCTGGTCTTTCAGCGCCTGCAGCACAAGCGTTTTCCCTGCTCCGGTGCATCCGGTGATGACGATAAAGGGCAGCTGCGGGCAGATCTCCTGGAGGAAACTCACTACGTGGCTGCGATAGGCCTTCCATCCTCCATCGACCACCTGCACGTCCCAGCCGATCTGGTCGAGGATGGTTGCGAAGCTGCGCGAGCGCTGGCCGCCTCGCCAGCAGTAGAGGAGGAAGCGCTGCTCAGCGGGGATCTCGCTCAGTGGGCCGTCCAGATGCCTCGCGACATTCTGCGAGACCAGAGAGGCCCCTAGGCGCCGCGCCTCGAAGGTGCTTGCTTGCTTGTAGATCGTCCCGACCTCAGCGCGTTCCTCGTCTGACAGGACCGGTAGATTGATAGCGCCCGGGATGTGGTCCTCGGCAAACTCGGCAGGGGAGCGACAGTCGATGATTTGATCAAAGTGTGACGACAGGGCATCTGTCGTCACCTGCGACCAGTCATCGAGCGAGTAGCTTTTTACCATGAGAAACAGCCGTTGCGGCGGTGCTTACCAGACAACCGAGGGAAAGCCTGCGCAACCTGCATTCGCTCCGGAGACCGCGCAGGGCTTTCATTTTGCTCTTCTGCGGAAAATAGGCTACGCTTTCCAGCTTATGAGTGACTCCTACGACTGGCACCCAGCACCCAACCAGCCCTCGGTCTTTAAGACAGAATCGAAGGGTCTGCTCTCCTGGGTCCTGCTGGCCATCGTCGTGTCGATCCTGATCCACATTACCCTCTGGTTTCT
>JAHDFZ010000296.1 GCA_020627905.1 Verrucomicrobiota bacterium | reverse complement strand
CCCTTCCGTTGAGCTGGAACGGGGCGAACAATGGAAGGGCAACCTCGTCAAACTCATCCTCGATTCCTACAGCGGCAGGTTTTGCAAAGGCTGTTTTCGCCGGTGCAGCTACGACGATGAACCCAGGTTTAAAAACTCGAATGCTGACAGGCTCTTTTCTACCAAAAACAAAGTTCTTGTGGGTTTTAAGCATATCCGGCCACTCGGTGAACTGCTCCTGACTGTCGTCCCATACCGGCCTACCAGCCTTCCTCTCCTGGACAGAGCCGTTGCTGACCACGGTAATCAGCTCTGCAGACTGCTCTTCCGCCCGAAGAAAGGACGCGGTAAGCGCCAAAGATAAGATAAGATATTTTTTGATCATTGCTTTTCGGTCTCTAGTTGTTTCTATCAAGTCACCATCGCGAGCTGTGCCTCGCCAAAGCCCCGTGACAAGACAGTTTCCTAGGGAATCACTCTTCCAACAAAATACGAATGCGCGGGAATTTGTGTTATTTTATCATAATGCCGCAACATCGGCTCTACTGATTGAAGGATTTCAATCACTGGATCCAAACAGGAGAACTCCAGGCCATATTCCCATCCTCCTGCTCTGCTCGGATACAGAGCCTCCGAGGCTGGGCAATTCCTTTCAGCTCCCACGAGTGATTGAATGTCTCACCGTTCGGGATGAACGTTCGAACGACTTTCTCATCAGCGATGACTGAAACTTTCGTCAGCCGCGCGGTTCCTCGGATATCCACTGTCATCCGAAGTAGTTTTCCATCCGGACTAGCGATACTTGCCCCTGCAGGATGCCCATTCACCTCGAAAAACAGAGGAATGGTGTCGGTGGCCGCGAGAGTTCGTCTTGCTCTCAAGCCCTCGAGGATTCCAGCGCGACTGCGTTCTTTCACGAGCACACCACCATACGCGGTATGGGTCGAAATGTGATCCGAACTGGCGAATACGCCAAGTATCCGATCCAGCTGAAGAGCGTTTTGATAGGCTCCGGCATCGAACTTACCGAAGCTCTCGATCGCTGCTGGCGGAAGAGGAATTTCGATCGCCACGTTTCCGCGATGTCTTTCTTCGTTGAATTGTGCTGTGTAAGCCCCGCCCTCGGGGATCCCGACAGTCGGCTGCGGAGCGCCAAGCCCCTCATAACTGATGCGAGCGCTCTGATAGATTTCTACAACGTTCTCAATGTCATAGTCAATGTCATCATACATAGCCCAGTCTGTCCCCATATACTCTCCACCGGAATGACTGATCGTGGCGACATCCATTCCCGTTGATTTCAGAATCGACCACAACTCCTTCGGTGGGATTTCTTTGATTCCGACGGAGGCCGGAAATTCTTTCTGCCATTGAGACTTCCGATACCGCTGACGGTTGATGTAAACGATCGGCGCCCCTCTCTTTGCAAACACAACATTCCGGTGTCCCCACGGCCACCGCTGCTCACGTTCGTAAACGTAGAGACTTTCAAATTTTCCGGGAGCATAGTATTGCTCCACCTGCCGTTGGTTATGCCACCATTCATAGGGGTGATAGAGCTTGGCCGCATCCGTATGATCGCTCGGACCCAGAAAATCCAGACCGGCTATATCGATTCCGTATCGGAATTGATCGGTAACAGAACCATCACCGCGTAGTCGGCAGTTCGAAACATCGCTGTGCCGATGGACGTCGCCCCACAGAAGGTAGAATGTTTCCCCTCCTGACTTCCACTGGACCGGACTAAGAGCAGGATCAGCAACAGCTCCACCTGTCACTCCCGCTGGGAGCCCTCCGCTCCAGGCAGTTACCGTTTCGACTTCCCTCCCTGATCCTGCTCGAGTATTTACTTCGACAACGTTCAGGTTTGCTGTCCCTGATAGATTTGAAGATCGCTGATCAGATGGAAACGCAAGAAGCAGCTCTCCCTGTTCGTCTCTAGCAAAGACCTGATCCCGCTCATGCAGAAAATTGCTGCCTTCTACTTGACCCAGATATCTCCAATGCTCGGCAGCTGGGTCAAACGAGTAGAGATGGATCGCCCAGAATTTCCCTTTCCAGATTTCCCTTCGCGCCAGAACCACTTCTCCTGAGGGACTGATCGAGAGGCTGGGAAGGTTGGCAGCACTCCCTCTCCGCTTCGGGGCCGCCAACTGTGTGAAACGCTTTTCCTCGAAATCGAAGTAACCGAAAAATGTCTCCATAAAAGCATTCAATCCGTCTTCTGATTCATGTCCCCGCATGTCCAGCCCCCAGCGATCCCTGCCAAGCTCCGAGGCAATCCAGAAGCCGTCTCCCGATTGGGCTGGCACGAAGGCGGCGTTCGCCTGATAAGCGGGAGATGGCCCAATGAGGAATCGTTCCGCTATTCCTGATTCTAACACGTAAGCTAATTCGACATTATACCCCTGATCACTGGCATGATCATAGAGGCAGAAGATCCCCGGCCGCTGAGGCAGCACGCCCAGTTTCGGGCGCCAATCTCCCCGCGCACCGGTAGCGACCTCAATCTCAGCACTCCAGTGCTCACCATCGGCTCGGAGGAATCGGGCAAACAGGTCAGGTTGCCCGTTCCTCATGGACATCCACACACACCAGACATTTCCTGCATTGTCCTCAATCAACTGCGGTTCACTCTCCGAGCCATCAGGGCGCGCTGACAAGGTCCATCTTTCTCCTCTACCATCATCTGATAAGGCGTAAGCGCGGACCTCCGTGAGTCCCGCGTCGGTGCTTTCGCTATAGGCGACAAGATAGCGCCCGCCTGTATGGGATAGCAGCGATGGCGCATGAAAGACTCCTTTGTCAGTAATTTGCTTCAGCGGCTCAATCTCATCACCTTTGAGTTCACCCAGCAGGACGACATCTGCCTGCCCATCATGCTCCACCCACGTCAGCGCCACCTTCCCATCGACACAAACCACTATATCCGGCAGATCACACTGGACACCGCGCTTCTCATAGCGCACGGCAGATCTCACGAGAGGCTTTGCTTTCGGCATTTGCGCTCCTACCTCTTCTCTCCACTGTTGGAGCTCCTTTCTCAGGCGCTCGACGATTTTCGGATGCCTTCGTGCGAGATTTGCAGTTTCTCCAATATCTGTAGCCAGATTATATAGCTCAACGCGCTTGTCCTCGAGGAACTCGATCAGTTTCCAGCCCCCGTCGCGAATCGCTGACGCAGGTTCGAAAAACCCATCTTTTTTCTGCGGTCGAAACCAATGAGGGTAATGCCAGAAACATCTGCGCCGAGTGCTTTCCGCATCTCCTTTCAAGACGGGGAGCACACTCACTCCGTCTGACACATGCCTAGGCGGAAGATCAGTGCCTGACACATCAATCAAAGTCGGCATAAGATCCGCCGCATGAAAAAGTGCGTCGGACTCTGTCGATTTAGCGATGACGCTGGGCCACTTGGCGATCAGAGGGACACGGATACC
>JAHDFZ010000295.1 GCA_020627905.1 Verrucomicrobiota bacterium | reverse complement strand
CGGAAACGATATGGGCTCAGACGCGTCCAGAAACCCTCTTCCGACACAAGAACACCGCCCCGCTTTCCATTGCTGTCCTGCTTCCCTTCAAAAATGCCAAGCCTGATTGGGAGGGAGTTGAAAGGCAGATCGCCTGGATGCTGGAAAGCGGGCGACAGGATTCGGTCGACATCCAGTTCGTGCTCAACGCCGACACTGGTTACATCTTTGAGCTCGACCCCTCTCTTTATCGTGAGGTTCTGCGGAGATTCCGGGCGAACTTCGCGAATGAAACGCTCATCGTCGGATCGACCAATACTCTCGATCAGGAAACCTTCTCCCCGGATGGCTACATCCCCCACCTCGACCTGATCGGCGAAGCCGGCGGCACACATCTCGTCATGACCTGTCGTGCACTCAACGAGATGGAGCCAGAGGAACAGCTTGCTGCCTAAGACGGCGTTGCACAGCTGACAGATCTCTCCCTGCTCGCTCATTCTCTGGATGAAGGGTTCCTCTCCTTCGCCAGGCCCTGCAGCCCCTGGATGCTCCAGCAGCTGGCCGAGCATCCGAGCTACATCGGCGGGAAAGTCTCCACCCTCAACGCCCCGCACTTTCTCTACTGGGCAGGCATGCTGGAAGGCTTCGCCAGCTTCACTCCCTACAGTGGTGATGATTTCGGAATCGCCACGGCCATCCAGATGGATCTCCCTCTGCTCATTGGTGCGGGGGCTTCTGCCACCCCTCTTATCACCCGAGCGAAAGCCATGTGGGGCAGCGCTCCTTTCGACGCCCGCGTCCTGAAGCTCTTCGAAGCGATTCAGTCACTGGAGGACAGCGTCTTTCGCTTCGACCGCACAGGCAGCTGCGCCGCCTACAAGCACAGCACCGCACATGTGCAGCATCTGCTGGGCCTGATCAGCACACCAGAACCACATCCCGAGGCCCCGCAGCTCAGGGGAACAGATGAAACAGAGCGCATGCTAGAGGCCATGGCTCGCCCACTCGCTCTTGCTGAGCAACTCAGCATTGATGGATTTCAGTTAGGGTGACACAGCCACATTCACACCCACATGCGCTCACGCGGCGTGAGGATCTCTGGGTCTCCTTCGGTAACGAGAACGGTATGTTCGTAATGAGAAGAGAGAGCTTTGTCACGAGTGATGACTGTCCAATTATCGCTTAGCACTTCGATTTCTTCTGTGCCAGCATTAACCATAGGCTCGATGGCGAGAACCATACCAGGCTTGAGCTCAACGTCAGGAAATCGACGGTGGCGCATTTCAGCCTTGTCCCAGTAGTTGGGGATCTGCGGCTCTTCGTGAAGGTCTCGCCCTACCCCGTGACCAACAAACTCTTTGACGACAGTATAGCCGTAGGGAGCGACGTAGGCCTCTACTGATCCGCAGAGGACTGACAAAGGGTTGCCCGGACGAGCCTTTTCGATGGCTGCGTATAGGGACTCCTCCGTGCGACGCAGAAGTTCTTGATCAACGGCAGAGATTTCACCCACGGGGATGCTTTTCGCATTGTCGCCGATCCATCGATCAGGAGTCAGCAGACCAACGTCGAGTTTAACGACGTCTCCAGCCGTAATCACACGATCGCTGCCGATGCCGTGAACGATTTCCTCATTCATGGAAATGCAGGTGATACCGGGGAAGCCACGATACCCCAGGAAGGCACTGGTGCAGCCGCGCTCAGCAATGAGTTTGCCCGCGTATTCGTCCACTTCCTTAGTCGTCTTACCCGGCTCGATAAAGTCGCTGGCTAAGCGGAGGACTTCCGCAGCCAAATGACCTGCCTCACGGAGACCGTCAACTTCAGCTCCAGATCGCAGATGAGGGCGGCGTTTGCGCTTGGCCATATACGTAAAATCGAGTCGTGAGTTGGTATAAGAAAGGGATACGCCGGTCACCCCACGTATCCCTAAGAGGTCCGAAACGAACAGCTAAAGCCTAGAGCCCGTTCTTGGTTATGTAGGCAACGATCCCGCCAATAACAAGGAAAGCGGCGACAATAAGGAGAATAGCGATCTGGCGCGAGCTAGCTGCCTCGCCTCCCGGTCCAACAGCTCCAGAACGCCCACGGATACGGCCTTTCTTGAGGAATCCACCATAGTTACGCTCCAAGAGATGGGTCTCCATCTGGCGCAAAGTATCAAGAATAACACCGACCATGATGAGAAGGCCTGTGCCTCCAAAGAACTGAGCAGCAAGCGGTGGGACGCCAAGCCAGCGGCTAAGGAGCGGAGGAATGACTGCGACGACCGTAAGGAAAATGGCTCCAGCCATGGTGAGGCGACTCATCGTGCGATCGAGAAATTCAGCAGTAGGCTTACCCGGACGCACGCCTGGGACATATCCTCCATTTTTCTTTAAATCATCAGCTATCTGCGCAGGCTGGAACATCATGGCTACCCAGAAATAGCTGAAGAAAAAGATCATAGCCCCCGTGAGAATGTAGAACCAGACGCTCGCTCCCCCGAGCGCCAATGCGATCGACTGGGCGGTCTCGTTATTGGGAAATAAGAAACCGATAATCTGCGATGGGAACATAAGGATTGCCTGGGCAAAAATAATTGGCATCACCCCTGCATAGTTGACCTTGAGTGGGAGAAAATTCGATTGCCCCTGATACATCTTCCCACCTCGCATCTGCTTCGCGTAGTTTATGGCAATGCGGCGCTGCCCTTGGGTGATGGCTATGACAGCGGCAATGACGGCTAGAAGGAAAACCAGGATAACAAGCAGCAGTATGGGCTCGGTCGGCGAGGTAGCGCCCGCCACATATGTTTGATAGACCTGATAGAGCGCTGCGGGAAGCGCGAAAATGATATTCACCGTGATGATGATGGACACGCCATTCCCAAGCCCACGTTCAGTGAGTTGATCTCCCAGCCAGAGAAGGAACATCGTGCCTCCAGTAAGAATAAGGAGAGTCGTGATAATGAACCCGGTCCCACTGTTGGGAACCAATTCCTGCGTCGATCCCTGCGCCATATCGCGCAAAAACGGGTTAGCCTCAGGATTGATCAATGATTGCGCGAGCATATACCCCTGAAAGAGACATAGAACGATAGTCGCGTAACGGGTGTAAAGGTTGATCTTCTGGCGCCCACCGTCTTCGCGGGATAGCTTGCTAAGAGCAGGAACGGCTGCTGTTAGAAGCTGCATCATAATAGACGCACTAATATAGGGCATAATCCCCAGTGCGAAGAGGGCTGCATTCTGCAAACCACCGCCGCTAAAAACATTCATCAGCGCCAGCACCGCCGTGACGCCGTTGCTGTCTTGGGACTTCTCCTGCATAGCTGATACCCAAGAGTCGAGCACATTAGTATCAACGCCTGGGAGAGTAACGACAGCGCCCAGACGGACGATGACGATGACGAGGAGAGTGAAGAGAATACGTGCTTTGAAGTTGGGCACGCGAAAGGCGTCTACGAAGGCCTTAATCATGATGAAAAGAGAGAG